>NZ_JANIBK010000003.1 GCF_024505165.1 Methylomonas rivi | reverse complement strand
GCGCGCCGCGTGGGAACGAGGGAAAATTGCGTTATCCAATAACGAAGTCACCAGGACTTCGTATTCCCTCGTACGCAAAAAACCCTGACCAGTCGCACCTTGAGCGATCTCGGGACGCAGCGCGCCTTGACTGTGTTCCCACGCAGCGCGTGGGAACGAGGGAAACAAGGGCATTTCAATATTCAACCCTGATACTGCCCATAAAACTTCTTGGGGCGCCGATTGTTATGAAATTGCCGCTGTTACTGCCGGCGTAATATTCTTTGTTCAGTAAATTATCAACATTGAGCTGCGTAGTTACTTTCGATTTTCCAATTTGCATCTCGTAACTTGTCATTAACCCTACCGTCAAAAAACCCGGCAATTGATAGGTGTTAGCCGAATCCCCTTGTCTTTGGTCTAATCCAACAACTCCAGCGCCGAATTTAAGACCTTTGAACGCAGTATTTTGAAACTCATAGGTGCTCCAAACACTGCCGGAATGTTCTGGTGCCAAAAATAAACGCTTGCCTGTATTTCCGGGGCCGCCATTACTGGTATTGTCTTTGGTTATCTTGGCATAAGGGGTGTAGGCATAGGCGGTTATTACATTCCAGCCAGGTAAAATTTCACCTGTTACTTCAAATTCAATACCATGACTTTCAGCTTCACCAACTGCTCTAGGAATGAAGAGCGGCGGTGTAGTTCCGGGGACTCGGATATTTTGTTTAGTAAGTTCAAAGTAAGCTAACGTAGCTCTTAATTGGCCATCCCAAAACTCTGTTTTTAAGCCAGCTTCCCATTGTTGCGCCGATTGGGGAGGAAGGATTAAATTATCATTTCTAAATAAGGTGCTAGACGGGCCAAAATTTTCGGTATAGCTCCCATACAGCGATAACCAGGGCAATGCCTGCCAAAGTACGCCGCCACGAGGACTAATTCGGTCCTCTTTGGATGTTACCCGACCTAGGAGATGATTTTCACCTTCGGCATTGTCATATCGAAAGCCGCCTAATAGGTGCCAACCATATGGCAACTCAATTTGATCTTGAAAATAGAGTCCATACCAGGATTGAGTATAGTTACTGCGATCAACAGAATTCAATTGGGGAGCAGTGCTAAGATATACCGGGTTAAAAATATTAAAGGCGGGAGCCGGCGTACAACAGTTTCCACGAATTTTGTCATCTTCCTGAAAGTGGTCGAAACCAAATAACAAGGTGTGTTGAGCAAATCCGGTTGCCAGTTTCCCAGATAAATTTACTGTATTCATGTAGCGCTGAGATTCGGTTTCAGGCGCAAGATTGAAAGATCGAGAAACAGACCCGTTTGCTGTAGCGGCGCCGAAGAACAAAGTGCGGTTGTTGAAATCGAAAAATTCCGAAGTGAAGCGGTGGCTTAATTTCCAGTCGTCGTTAAATTGGTGCGACCAGTTAAACCCAACCATCACTCTGTCCCCATCATTTTTATTCACAAGAGGTTCGTGTAATGCCGTTTCGATAGGTACATTTGCCGGCCTATTGCCAAGCGGGGGGATTCCAGGATCTGGCGATTCGTTAAAGTGTTGGTACTCCATTTCAAAAGTTGCTTGAGTTTGCTCGCTGATATTCCATTTCAGCACCGGCGCGACAAACACGCGTTCGTTATCAACGAAGTTACGAAATGATCCGGTATTTTCATAAGCAATATTAAGCCTGTATAACAGAGTGTTGTCATCTGTCAGGGGGGCGGTCGCATCAATTGTCGTTCGATAAAAGTCATAGGAACCAAACTGTTGCTGCATCGAATAATAAGGCGTTGAAAGCGGTTGTTTGGTAACCAGATTAATAATACCGCCCGGCTCGGCTCGGCCAAATAAAATCGAGCCCGGCCCTTTTAGTACCTCTACTCGCTCAAGATTAGCAACTTCTCGTTTGGTTGTGCCGCCCCCTAAGATAGTTGGCAATAACACCCCATCACGATAAGTTGTATCATTCAGAAACCCACGCATCATAAAACTATCGGTAAATCCCTGATTTCCCGGAAAAATCGTGACTCCACTGACATTTTTTAACGCCTGTTCAAGCCTAGTCACCTGCTGATCTTGTAAAACTTGTTTAGAGACGACTTGTATCGAAAATGGCGTTTCCATAATCGGCGTATCGGTTTTGGTTGCCGTACTGGCATTCGGCAAGCTGTAATCCGGATTGTAAGGATCGGTCGAATCGTAAGTCGCTTTGCCAACCACCTTCACCGCCGGCAAAGCCGCGGGATCCTGTCTGTAATTGAGTGGTTGCCGTTCAATCACCACATTGCCGTTTTCCGACAAACGATAAGTTAAGCCCGTGTTGCGCAATAATTGCTGCAAAGCGGCTGCAGGGGTGTAGTTGCCGGATAAGCCTTTGCTCGACAAGCCTTCCGCGATGGCCGAATCGTAAATCAGTTGCAAACCGCTGGTTTCCGCCAAGCGGTTCAGGCTGCCGGCCAGCGAACCGGGCGGGATGCTGTATGGTTGGCTGGTTTCCGCCGCTTCGGCGGCCGTGACACTCATAAGTGCCGTCCCGAGAATTAGCGCCGAAGCTTGGCGAGCAAGTTGGCGTTTACCCGTTGTGATTGTTGTCATGATTCTCCCTCTTGACTGGTTTGTGGATACGCACAGTTGTTATGACGCGGACCCTGTGCAAAACAGGAGGTGGGAGATGAAAATATTTTTAGCGATGCAGCAGAATCAGATAATCGCCGATGCGGGTGGTTTTGATTTGCAGAGAGGTTTGCAGGGCGTCTAGCGCGGCCAAAGGATCGTTAGTATGGAAAACGCCGTTAACCCGGCGTTGGGCAATGGTGTCGTCGCCGATGAACATATAGCCGTGATGGTAACGGTTGAGTTCGGCGACGACTTCGCCTAACGGTTTATCCTGGAATACCAGCGTGCCGCGTTGCCAGGCGGTCAGTGCGCGGGTGTCGGCGATTTGCGTGGTGCCCATGCCGTCGCGGGCGTCGAAAGTCAGGCTTTGACCTTCCTCGAGTCGGGCGGTTTGAGCGCCCCTGTCGAGATTGACCGCGACACTGTGCTCGGTGACGGTCACTTCGGTACCCTTATCCCGCAAGCGGATATTGAAGGCGGTTCCCAAAGCGGTCACGCTGCCTGCGCCGGCGTGAACCCGAAACGGCCGGTTTTTGTCGGGGCTGACTTGAAACAAGGCTTCGCCTTTTAGTAGTCTCAGATGGCGTGCATCGGCCTCCATGGAAACCGACAAGGCGCTGTCGCTGTTCAGCGTAACGGTCGAGCCGTCGCTTAACTGAATGCGGCGTATCTCGCCGACGCCGGTATGCCAGTCGGCCCGAAACAGCAAACCGAGCGGGCTCAACCAAAACAACAGGCAGCAGACAGCCACGGCTACCGGCCATGCCGGAAAGCGGGGCAGGGCAACCGAGCGGGGGCGGCGGGGTTTGCCGGCGGATTGCCGGGTTGCCGCCGGCATGCCCAGCAAAGGCTTGATTGCATCCAGCTCCCCCCATAATTGGGTGACTTCATCAAAGGCGAGGGTATGCAACGGATCGGCATTCAACCAGCGTTGAAACGCCTGGTATTGCCGCGAGTCAAGTTCGCCGCTATCCAGACGCGCCCACCAATCGGTTGCTTCCCTTTTGACGGCGGCGCTTGCTTGCTTGTCGGGGTCCGGTTTCATGAAGATAATTTTGCCTGTGGGTTCTGCATTATATGACGATCGATAACCGCAAAACAGGAGCTGTTATTACTCATCGATTTTCTGCAAGGCCAACAGGGCGTTGCGCAGATGCTTTTCCACCATATTTCGCGAAATGCCCAGACGCTCGGCAATTTCGGCATGGCTGAGTTCGTCGATTTTACGCATGAGGAATACGGTGCGGCATTTGGGCGGCAATTGGTTAACGATAACCGCCAGCCGTTCCAGATGTTCGCGGTTGGCGAGAATGCGGTCGGGTTGGGTGTTGTCGGCTTCGGCAATCCAATCCGGCAGCGTGTCGGTTTGGTCGACGTATTTGTCCCGCACGGCATCGCGGCGCTGGTAATCGGTGGCCAGATTGGCCGCAATCCGGTGCAGCAGGGCGCGCGGATTGTCCGCTTGCTGCCAAAGCCCGCCGCTCAGCATGCGCTGGTAGGTTTCCTGTACGATATCGGCCGCCATGTCGATGCAGCCGCAACGGCGGAAAATCACGCGGCGCAGCTCTTCATCGTAGGTTTTGATTAAATGAGTAATCGTAAAGCTGGCGGAGTCTTTCATGCACCGGAAACATCGAAATTGGACTTTTTGCGCGAGCACTAATGATGCCACTATGTTAGTTGCTGATTTAATTTATCTTTATTGATAATGAAATCGCCGGATAGGCCGGTAATGAAATATAACTATGTTATTTACCTAGGTTGTCGTGTCATTACACACAAGACAAGCCGCGCATCTAATATTTGACAAGAAAGCAGCGGTGGTTTTGGCATGCCTTTGCGCCGGAGACTATTAGCAAGCGGAAGGGAGGGGGATTGGTCTATTCGCTAAAATCCGTTTCGGGTTTAAGCAGCAGCCGCATCGGTACCATGTCAGACAAGTTAAACCCCTGCCGTTGGTAGAAGCGTTGGGCGGCCGGATTGGTCCGATCCGTTAATAGCGTAATACGTCGGCAGCCGGTATTAAAAGCATGATCCTTGGCATGGGCGAGTAGGCGGGCGCCGATGCCGGCGCCGCGAAATTCGGGGTGTACCACCATGTCTTCCAAGGTGGCTACTCGGCCGCCCAATGCGGTTGATATGCTGTAAAGCAGGCTGACCATGCCGACCGTTTTTTCCTGGTGTCGGGCGACAAATATAGTGCCGATAGTTTGGTCGGCGATAATGCCGCTAAGCGCGCGTTGTTGAGCGGCCGGATCCGGTTGAAATTCGGCTTCCTGGGCAAACAGGAGGCCGAGCAGTTCGCAAAGCGCCGGAATATCGCGCTTGTGCGCCTGTGATATTTCAATTGCATCGGGCATGGTTTGCTCAGTCGGGTTGGCCTTGTTCATCGAAGGTCAGCAGGGTCAACTCGCCGTCGGCATCGGTAATTTCGGCCTGCCGCAATACGTCGTTTTCGTCGTATTCATAACTATGCAGTAATTCGGTTTCGCCGTAGACGAGCTTTTCGCAGCGGACCAGCCGATCCAGGGCGTCGTAATAGCCCTTGAAATAGGTGTTGCGGTTATCCAGGCCGGCTTCTTCGATTTCGTTGACCAGCTTCAGCGGGAGTTTAACGCCGCTGTAGGAAATAAAATAGCGGCTGACTAAGTCTTCTAAATTCATGGCTCTGAGGTAGAAATTAAAACTTACTAAATGCAAGGTTTATGCCGGTGGCTAATGTCCTGGATTGCTTCAATTCCGGCGATATTGTTTAGGCGTCTGTCATACATTCCGGCTGGCTTGTAGCGTTTGCTACAGGGTTCTATTCCGCAAAACCCCGTCAAATATCGGCGGAGCCTGTCCCCGGTAGCTGGCGTCTATTTTGCTTGATTGCAATTTTCAATCAGCCAAATGCGTATGAAACTGTTTCTGGATTGGTCGTCTTATGAAAATGCCGGCATGGGCGATGCTTACGCGGATATTCCCAAACACGGCGCCGATTATGCGAAGGCGGTCGCGGTCTGTATCGGCAGCAAACAATGCGAACAGACCGGTAAAGGGGTGATGTGCCCCAGTTATCGGATAAGCGGCAATCCGGTTTTATCGCCGGGCGGCCGGGTCAAACTTTTAAAATCCGCTTTAAATGCCGACGATGAGCAGGCATTTCTGAACCCCAGCCCGGCTCTTGAAGAGGCGATGGCCTTGTGTGTGTCCTGCAAAGGTTGCAGGCGCGAATGCGAAAACGAAGTCGACATGGCGTTGATCAAGGCCGAGTTTCTGGCCCAGCAGGTCGCGCAACACGGCCTATCCTTGCGCCGCCGTCTATGGGGCGAGCTACCCAAAATACTCTGTTGGCCGATAGTGCGGCCACTATTGCTATTGCGTAATCGATTGGGCTGGGTGGTGCGGCTGTTGGAGGCGGGCTTGGGTATCAGCGCCAAGATTCGCTTGCCTGTTCCCGCCCGGCAGCCGTTCCGTTACGGTTCGTCGGCTAAGGATGCCGTGTCTGTCGGGCCGGTAGACAAACAAGTCGTATTGTTTGTCGATACCTTTAACCATTATTTCAACCCAGCCGCCGCCGAAGCCGCGCAAAAATTGCTGGAGGCCGGCGGCTACCAAGTGCATATCGCCCGGCCGCTGGCCGACGATGAGCCGAACCGGCCCTTGTGTTGCGGCCGTACTTATTTTTCCAATGGCCAGCTGGATAAGGCCAGACACGAGGCGCAACGCTTGCTCAAGGCTTTGAAGGTTCATATTAAGGCCGGGCGCAGCATTGTCGGTTTGGAGCCGTCCTGCATACTCAGTTTACGCGATGAATACCTGAAGCTGGGGCTAGGCGAGCCTGCGAAAAATCTGGCGGAAAAAGTGGTGTTGCTGGAGGAGTTTATCGTCAGAGAACAAACCGCCAAACGCTGGACTCTGGCGTTTCAGGCTTTGCCGGACGTTTCCCGTTTGTTGCTGCACGGGCATTGCCACCAGAAGGCGGTCGGCGCCATCAAGTCGGTGCGCAAGTTGTTAAAACAGGTGCCGGGACTGGACTTTGAATTGATCGAAGCGTCCTGCTGCGGCATGGCCGGCAATTTCGGCGTCGAAGCCGAGCATGTCGAACATGCCCAGGCCATGGCCGAGCTGGCGCTGTTTCCGGCCCTGCGCGCGGAGCCCGAGGCCTTGCTGGTCAGCAACGGCTTTTCCTGCCAACAGCAAATTCAAAACGGCGGCTTCGCCCTGCCGTTGCATCTTTCTCAAGTGTTATGCATGGCCTTGCCGTCACAGGAGTGATGATATGAAATTACAGATTGAAAAACGTTTTCTGGAACCGTTATTGACCGAGCATCCGCGCTTGCACACCTTAAGCGATCAATTGCGGCTCGGCAATAAGGCCCAGGTGAGTTACGACCAGCTCAGTGAAGTTGAACTCGCCAGTCTGGCCGGGATTTATGCGCAAGCCGGCGAGGCTTTGCAGCAACAGGCGGCCTTATTGAACGCCTTGCAACAGGCCATGGGAGCGCACAGCCAACGCTACAATGCCGAGCAACTGGAAATGCTGTTGCCGGCGATTGCGCGTTATTTGCTGGAAGGGGCGATACGCGGCTGGCTGTTTCATGTCGAGCCCTCCGGCAGAACCCTGGCTTATCTGATTACCCGCCTGGATTACACTCCGCCGGGCGAGGAAGAAGCTGGGCGTATTCTGATCGAGCTGAAAGCCAACAGCAAAGGCAAAATTGCCAATGAAACCCTGATCATACGCAGCAAGGATTTGGCCGATAAAACCATTCCGGAAATATTCGCCGGCAAAAGTTATTTGAAGGAAACCGCCGATTTGATCGCCGGCTACGACGAAGCCGCCGGCCGCTATTTCGACTGGCGGGCCCGCTACGGCGAGCAATTCTCCGCTTGGGGCACCGGCATCTATGCCGAAGACCCTACCGCCAGCCATCGCAGCAGCGATTGGACCCGCAAAAATACCGTGGTGTTGTCGTCGGGCGGCGGCGCCTGCCGCTTGGTTAACGACGAAAATATTCTTAGCGAGCGGGCCTTGAGCCTGGATGCTTCCGGCGACATTTTGGGTACTTATCTGCGCAAGGCCGGCAAAAGCATGCGCTATGACAGCAAAACCGAAGCGGCGGTGGAGGCGTATAAGGAAGAAATACCGCCCGGTTTGTTTACCGAACTGCCGGTGCACGGCTATATCCTGACCTTTCATCTGGAATTGCACCACCATGTTTGGGTGCATGTCGACGATATGCAGCCCTATGTTTATCAACCGGAGTTGAAACAGAAATTGATCTTGCCGCCGGAACAAACGGATTTGATCGACATACTGACCGCGGAAATGGACATGTTGACCGACGATATCGTGGCAGGCAAATCCGGCGGCACCACCGTGCTGTGCGCGGGGCCGGCCGGGGTGGGCAAGACGCTGACCGCGGAAGTGTATTCGGAAATCATCAAGCGGCCGTTGTATCGGGTTCACTCCGGACAGCTGGGGCTGAATGTGGCCGAAATGGAAAAAACCCTGCAGGAAACCTTGATCCGGGCTCAACGCTGGGGGGCGGTGATGCTGATCGACGAAGCCGACGTGTATATCAAAAAACGCGCGGATAACTTGGCTTCCAATGCCGTGGTCGGGGTTTTTTTGCGGGTGTTGGAGTATTTCAACGGCTTGCTGTTCATGACCACCAACCGGGTGGACGACATCGACGAAGCCATTATTTCCCGCTGTATTGCGATGATTCGTTATCACTCGCCGGACCATGCCGACCGCTGCAAAATCTGGCGGGTGATGACCCAGCAATTTGCGCTGCCGGTGGCCGAAACCCTGATTCCCGAACTCGCCAGCGTGTTTCCCGGCGCTTCCGGGCGCGATATTAAAGGCTTGACCAAACTGGTGGCCAAGTTTTGCCAGCAAAAACAACTGGAACCGGATCTGGAGGTGTTCAAGCGTTGTTCGGTGTTTCGCGGCTTGGAGTTGGCTGACAGTTAAAGTTAAAAAGCAGCTTTTTTACCGAATAGAGAAGCAAGGATTGTACGGTTTGCTACAAAACCATTAGTTTTGTCTGGTAATAACCATGCCAATTTCATTGGTCTGATATGTAACTATATGAAAAGTTAAGGAAAATAGCTATACCTCAACTTGGTAACAATTTTGCTATAAAAGTTTGTGGATTTTTCCATTAATTTTTTTCTGACTGATCACGGAGTTATCGATGTCAATCAAAGTAATAAAAGAGTTTTCCGACAAGGCCAAAGCAGAACCCGAACTGCAAGAAAAGCTGAAGGCCTGCCTAAAAATCAAAGAGATGCTCGCTTTGGGTAAGGAATATGGTTATGAAATTGACGAGGTGGAATTGTATCCTCCCAACGAACCGCAATTTACCGAAGAGCAATTGTCGGAAAAGTTAGCCAAGGCTTTGTTGAGAGTGTGAGGTTCACCGCCGTGCTTGCATCCAACCTGCGCGGCGGCTTTTTACAGCGCTTGTAATGATGGGCTTATACCCTGAACGGGCCGGAAGAATGGGGGCGGTTGGATAGAAATATTTGCGTCATGCGGCTTGTTTGTTCGTTGCATTTAAACATGGCTGCTGACCGTTTGCTTCAAGCGGGGTGCCGCTTTCCTTGCCAAGCCAGCGGTCATATTGTTCCCTGGTGGCGGGGTTCGTGAGCACATCGCAAGCTTCGCGCAACTGCATGGCAATCATTACCGATTCATCCTCCCTGCCTTCAAAATGGTCGGGATGGTTAAGCTGCATTAATGCCTTGAATGCCGCCTGAATCACCACGATGGGCGCGTCGGCGGTTACTTTCAGAACGTCGTAGTAATTTTTATATTGATGCATCGGTCGGCCTTGGAATAACTGTTTTCAGGTCAAATGCAAATCATTAAGCAAAGCCAGTGCCATGCGAAATTGATTGTTGAAACAGTGGCTTACACAATATGGCCGAGACAAGGGCCGTTATATGGCAATTTCCGGCTGTCGGATCTGTCATAAAATGACACAAATGACAGCGGCGATTGTTGCCGGTATTTTCCGCTCAACGGAGCCGTAAAAAATTTACATGGACTTGAGTAAAGCAAGGTGGGTCATACAACGTGCCAAGCCGGATTATCGTGGCGGGAAGGGAAGCTGGATAAATGAATACTCAAGCTCCCCTTTAATTTTGAAAAGCCTCTAAAGGAAAAAAAATACCTGTTTGGCGAATGCTACTTTTATGATGTAAAACAGACAAAACAAAGTCGCTCCAAAGGCTATCCAACGTTTTTGGCCTTGTTCGCGCATGGTCATCAGCCCCAGGCCGATGAAAACAAACATCAAAATCAATTTGGCCACAATCCAGGCGTAGCTGCCGGCTAGCCAGTCGCCTTGAAAAACCAAGCCGATACCCGTGAGCAGTAATAAGCCCGCCAAAATATGCGGCGACAATTTGATCCATTTCCGTTGCAGCATTTCCGGTTGGTATTGGGCCATGGCAACCCGGCCGATGAAGCCGATGGCAACAAGGGCGACAAATAAAAGATGTATATGTTTAAGCATGGTAAAAGGCTTGATGGGTGGTTAGTATCGTGAATACTCTACGCCGAATGGCTCTATATGCAAAACGAATCTTAAACCCGGTACGATGCTAAATGCCTTATGAATTTATAACGCCGCTATTTTCTATCTGGCGGAGAGGAGGAATTTCGATGGTTAAAGGATTCGGTGCTGTCTGGAGGGAGTCTTAAGGGGCGCGGGAGATGATCCGGAAGACGCGAAAAGCCGGGTGGTTCAACAGGCAAAAAAATAGCCGCAACCCTAAGAGTATTAGGATTGCGGCTAACTTTTTCGCTAAATTAGATAATCGTTACTTCTTCAGCTTGCGGGCCTTTAGGGCCGCGGCCCAGTTTGAATTGTACGTGTTGGCCTTCGTCCAGCGTTTTGTAGTTATTGCTGGTGGACAGGATGTTTCTGAAATGTACGAAAACATCGGGGCCTTGTTTTTGTTCGATAAAGCCAAAGCCTTTGTCTGCGTTAAACCATTTAACGATACCGGTTGTCATTGTAGTAGTAGACATGAAAAGAGTCCTATAAAAGTGTAATTGAGCCTTGTGAAAAGGCGGATATAGCTGGTAAATGTGGAAATTACGAAATGAAAAACAGGACGAATAACTACAGAAGAGACTTCGAATCGGTAAACACTGGTAACACTTAATTTCTAGCTGGAGCCTATTCTAGGCCGATTAAAGCCATTGTCAATTTTATTATGCGGTTTGGAGAAAATAATTCCCGGTGCGGCATAAATGGCGGCCATATTAGCCAAATAATAATTTTATTCTTTTAAGAATATTTTGCGAATGGTGCGAATATTGATACCGATCGCCACGCTTTCGGCAATCAAGGCTGGCCAGGCCTGCCAATACACATCGTTGATTATCCAGGCCAGACTGGACGCCAATAGCGCAATGCGCATGTTACGGTTGTCGAAATAATATAGCGCCAAAGTGGTGTTGATAACGGCGAAGGCCGGCAGCAAGGAAATGCAACCTTGCCAGGATAAATGAGCTAAACCGGAAAAAATCAATATAAATCCGGCAACCGAACCGTGTTTGAAAAGTTTTTGGGGTTGCAGGCCGGATAATACCGTTCTTAAAGCTGTAATGGCCATGCTCAGTCCGGCGGTCCAGGCCCCTAACAGCATATATTGCAGTGCCCATAACAAAGCGCCCATGGCCGACCAGCGGCGAAACTCTCGACCGCTTGGTAAATAATAAGATCGCCATTCGAGCAGAATGCCGGCGGTACCGATAAGGTAGGCCGGCAAGTGCGGATTCAGCAACTGAATTAATTGGGATAAGTTCGAAATGGCTAATTCCAATGAATTGTCAACGCCTAAAATTGACGCATTGTTGTTGAAAAAATCCATAACCGGTGGCCTGCATCCAAGCCCTTGCCGGATAACACTGGGGCTGCCGAAGACTGCGATTTATGCGGGTTTTTGGGCGGTAAAAATCAAATATTCGGTGAGATTTTCGCTGAATAACCGGTGTTGGGCCAAGCCGACCAAGTAATTGGCGGTTTGTGCCGGGGTACGCAGGCCGAGCCATTGGCTGATTTTTTGCAGCGGTTGCAGGCGTTTGGCCACTTTATACATGTAATCGGCCGAGGGCAGGGTCTGGGCGGTAATGTCGTGGCAATTAATCTCCGCAAAACCCTGTTGCTGCAACAATTGGCTGAATTCATCGCGGGCGCACAGGTTGGGCACGGCCCAGCCGTTTAAGCAGGTCAGTACGGCTTGCCATTGCCGCGCATTAAACTGGCGTTGCAATAAAAAACCGTCGCAGACCACAACCCGTCCGCCGGGCTTTAATACCCGCCAAGCTTCGCGTAAAAAATCGCCTTTATTCAATGCATGGCACGAGCTTTCCAGGGCCCACACCACATCGAACGCAGCGTCGGCAAACGGCGTTTGGCAGAAATCCGCCACTTCAAAATGGGCTAATTCGCCTACACCGTGTCTACTTGCGTGTTGGCGGGCGTAGTCGGCTTGTTTGGCGCTGATGGTGATGCCGGTTACCCGATTGCCGTGTTGTTTGGCCATCCAGATACTGCTGCCGCCGATACCGCAACCTGCGTCCAGTACATTTTCGCCTGGTACGATGCAGGCTTTATCGTATAAAACCCGATTTTTGTTCAATAAAGCTTGATGTTGCCGATACGGGCCGGCTTGGTCCCAGTAGCCGTAATGCAGCGCCAGGTTATCGCTATTGCACCAGGCGAACAGGTAGTCGCGGTAGCATTCGTCGTAATGACGGGTGGCGTCGGCTTTAATCGCTTGGCCGGGTTTGTCGCTATGGTCCGCTTGGGTAAAGTCGCGGTAATCCCGGTTGGGCTCTATAGTGTAAATCATGGTTTGCTTGGGTTGGGACGGCAACAGGTTGGCCGCGTTGAGAAAGTAGTCAGCTAAAGTTGTCTGCCATTATAAGGCAGTTCCATGATGTTCTTCATATCGCCGCGCGGGTTTGTAAACAGCGGGTGGCGGATTTTAAGCAACTTGGCGATGTGTCGAATCGGCTGCTGCTTGAGATTTTCAGGATCGATACCGTAGCGGATTTTAAACAGGCTACATTGTCTGCCGGCCGGAAAACCGGCCAGAATTTCCGCTAAACGCTGGTCGATCAACTGCCGGGCTAAAAGCAGTTGCGGATCTACGTTTTTATCGGCGGATTTGTCTATAGTGCGGGTAGCTGTCGGGTCGGCCGGCGAGGAATGCATGCTTTTTTGGCGCATCGCCTGCAGGCGGCTGCTTTTGCCGCTCGCCAACAGAGTCGTGCTGGTGTGTTCGGGTTTAAATTCACTCATGTTTAGCGGGTTTGGGGTCTGCGTGGGCGGCTTCGTGAACTAAATTGCGTATCACCACAGAGGCGCAAACGCCGCCGAAAGCCGCCGGTAAATAGGAAATGGTGCCGTAGGCTGATTTTTTGTAATTGCTGCCGTCGGTATACATCAACGAATCCTTGTTGACGACTTCCGGCGAAAACACCACTTTGACGCCGCGGCTGATGCCGTGTTTGCGCAGCCGGATACGAATGAATTGGGCAAACGGGCAGTTGTAGGTCTTGGAAATATCCACCACTTTCAGATGGGTCGGATCCAACTTGCCGCCGGCACCCATGGAGCTGATGATTTTCACCTTGCGGGCTTTGGCGGCGCGGATCAGATGGATTTTCGGGGTCAGGCTGTCGATGGCGTCGACGACGTAATCGTAATGCGCGTCGAGCAGTTCGGCGGCGGTGTCCGGCGTGATGAATTCGTGTTTAACGGTCAATTCCAAATCCGGGTTGATGGCCAACAAGCGTTCGCCCATCACGTCGGCTTTGGACTGGCCTACCGTGGTCGCCAAGGCCGGCAACTGTCGGTTACGGTTGCTGTTCTCTACCACGTCGCCATCGACGATGGTCATGCGGCCGATACCGGCCCGGCAAATGAATTCGGCCGCGAACGAACCCACCCCGCCCATGCCGACCACCAGTACATGGGATTTTTGCAGTCGTTCGAGTTTGCTGTCGCCTATCAGGAGTTCGGTGCGGGAAAGCCAGCTTAAGTCAGTCATTGAGAAACACATTTAAAAAATTGGTATGGATTTGTCGGCGCAAATCCGCAGGTTCAATGCCGCGTATTGTAGCCGCTGCCGCATAGATTGTATCGATTGAGGCGTCCGCCGCATCGGTTTCCAAAAACAGCCGCTCGATTGGTATGTTTTGTAAGGCTTGGCCCGCTTGGCTGCCGGTCGGTAATATGGCTTTGCCGAACGATATATGGCAGCCGTGTTTGATGAGTTGCGCCGCCAGGGCGGGTTTACCGGCGAAACCGTGCACGATCCAGTCTTGGCATGGGGCCAGGTTTTTTTTCAACTGCAGCAGTTCGGCAAAGGCGCGTACGCAATGGACGATCAGCGGTTTGCCGATACGTTCGGCCAGTTCGATCTGGCGACCGAATACTTGGATTTGCCGGATCATGGGTGTATCGATGCATTTGTCCAGGCCGCATTCGCCGACAGCTATTAGCCGCGGGTGGTGTCGGTAGGATTCAAGGGTTCGGAATGCGGTATCGATATTCTGCCGATCTATAAACCAGGGATGGATGCCTAAACTGAAATAGGCCGCCGCGGTTATCAAGCTTTCCGGGCTGTCGGAGGTTAAAGTCCGGGGATTGTTGAAAAATTCGTGGGTATCGCGGCTCAAAATCTGCACGTGGCCGGCGTTGTGGTATCGATGGCAATGAATGTCGATCAGGGTTTCAGCGCTTGCAAGCCGGAGGTGTGCCTGAGGCATTTACGCCATTAAGCTAATTGCGCGGGGTGAAGAGAACACGATTATTTGAGCAGGATCGGCAATGCATGCCGTCAGGCTCCTACCACCAGCAGGATATTATTGCTGACTACCCAGCTATAAAACGCATCTGCACTGAATAAGGTGGCCGTGGCCCAGCAACTGCCGATATTACGGCGGGCGAAATACAATACGGCGATGAATTCCACGCAAAGCAGTTTGAGGGCAAAAATAGCCAGTCCCAAGCCCATGGTGCCGGCGAAAAAAACTAACACAGGGTTGACTTCGGTTGCGTAATTGAATTTAAGGCCGAAATAGGTGACGATGCCGTCGGCGGTATGCAACAAGGCAAACAGTAAAATCAGCGAGGTATTGATCAGGTATTTAAGTTTCCCGGGGTCGATGCCGAGAATTGCGGCATGAGGCGGGCGGTTATAGATGCAAGCGCAACGCAAGGATAACGCCAAGTCGTTGACAAAATGCAATGAAACCAGGCCAAGGTTTTTACGTGAACGGAGTATTTTTGTTTTCATGGCCTTCTCCAGAAACTTGCGGTGTCGGCTTCAACTTATACCAAAACGCCGGTTTTACCTAATATTCATCGCGAATCGGCATGCTCTTTCGCCGGAAAATTGATGTGGGTCAAACTTTTAGCGGAGCTATCTGGTAAGGGGCAGGATCGGTAGCGATACGCATGTCGGCCGGCGCCGGCATTGTCGCGGTCATTGCCGTATGCCGGCTTGAGAAAATTCGGTTTAGGCATGCCCGATTGCGTCTGCCGATACGTCAGGAAAACCGCCGATACTGCCTGGATAGTATTGACTAGTGCAAAATGGCGGCATTCAAATCATTGCACGGTATAATACCGTTTTATTTTCTTTAAACAGAAAAACCATGGCGCAATACATATTTTCGATGAACCGGGTCGGCAAGATTGTGCCGCCCAAAAAATACATTCTTAAAGACATTTCCCTGTCCTTTTTCCCCGGCGCCAAGATCGGCGTGTTGGGTTTGAACGGTTCCGGTAAATCCACGCTGCTGCGCATCATGGCCGGAGTCGATAAGGAAATCGAAGGCGAAGCGATCCCGTTAAAAGGTATCAACATCGGTTATTTGCCGCAGGAACCGCAACTCGATCCGAATAAAACCGTGCGCGGCAATATCGAAGAAGCGGTGCAGCCGATAAAAGACGCGTTGGCGCAATTGGATGCGGTCTATGCCGCCTACGCCGATCCGGACGCGGATTTCGACAAACTGGCCGCCGAACAGGCCAAATTGGAAGATATTATCAATGCTTGCGACGGGCATAACCTGGACCGCACTTTGGAGATTGCCGCCGATGCTTTACGTTTGCCAGAATGGGATGCCGATGTCACCAAATTGTCCGGAGGCGAGAAACGCCGGGTGGCTTTATGCCGCTTGTTGTTGTCCAAACCCGATATGCTGTTGCTGGACGAGCCGACTAACCATTTAGATGCCGAATCGGTGGCCTGGCTGGAACGCTTCCTGCATGATTATGCCGGTACCGTGGTCGCGGTCACCCATGACAGATACTTCCTGGATAACGTGGCCGGCTGGATACTGGAACTGGACCGCGGCATGGGGATTCCTTGGGAAGGCAATTACTCGTCGTGGCTGGAGCAAAAGGAAAAACGCCTGGAACTGGAAGAGAAGCAGGAGTCTTCCCGCCAAAAAGCCATGAAGGCCGAACTGGAGTGGGTGCGTTCCAATCCGAAAGGCCGGCACGCCAAAAGCAAGGCCCGTTTGGCCCGTTTCGAGGAATTGTCGTCGGTTGAAGTGCAAAAACGTAACGAGACGCAGGAAATTTATATTCCGCCCGGACCGCGCCTCGGCGATGTGGCGATCGAAGCCGACGCTATCAGCAAGGGTTTCGGCGAGCGCCTGTTGATCAATAATCTCAGCTTCAAGCTACCGCCGGGCGGTATCGTCGGGATTATCGGCCCGAACGGTGCCGGTAAAACCACCTTGTTCCGCATGATGGCCGGTTTTGAACAGCCCGATTCCGGCGAGATTACCATCGGCCAGACCGTGCAACTGGCTTATGTCGACCAGCTGCGCGACGACATGGATAATAATAAAACCGTTTGGGAGGAAGTTTCCGACGGTTTGGATGTGATCACGGTGGGTAAATACGAAACCCCTTCGCGAGCCTATCTGGGCCGCTTCAATTTTAAGGGTGCGGACCAGCAGAAGCGCATCGGCGAATTATCTGGCGGCGAACGTAACCGGGTGCATCTGGCCAAGCTGTTGAAAAGCGGCGGTAACGTACTGTTGCTTGACGAGCCGACCAACGATCTGGACGTTGAAACCTTGCGGGCTCTGGAGGAGGCTTTGTTGGCTTTCCCCGGCTGCGCGGTGGTTATTTCGCATGACCGCTGGTTTTTGGACAGGATTGCCACGCATATTCTGGCCTTTGAAGGCGACAGTGAAGTGGTGTGGTTCGAAGGCAACTATGCCGACTACGAGGAAGACCGGCACCGCCGTCTGGGAACCGATGCCGATAATCCGCGTCGTATCAAGTACAAAAAAATCAGCTGAACCGGTTGCGGCTTTGTTCCCAATGACCACGGTGCGTGATTGAAGCCTGGGCTTGGTTTTTAAGAATATGCCGAAAGGTTTTATTAAGACAAAGTTAAGCAAAATGGACTTAAAAACCTACCTGCGCTTGAAATATTTTGATGCGCCCCAACTCTGTTTTACAGTGCGGGCAGTTACCCCGGTCATAGTGTGTTGAAATCAACAGGTTTAGCAGGTAATGTATAACCGCGGCCTGAACAATAATAAGGAGAAAGAGGATGTCGAAAGCACAAAACTTGCAGGATAGTTTTTTGAATGCCCTGAGAAAAGAGCATACGCCTGTGTCGATTTTTTTGGTCAACGGTATCAAGCTGCAAGGCCGGGTTGATTCGTTCGATCAATATGTGGTGATGTTAAAAAATACCGTTAACCAGATGGTTTATAAACACGCCATTTCCACCATCGTGCCCAGCAAAAACGTTAATATGCATCGCGATACCGATGCCAGTGATGAAAGCTAAGAGGTTTTTGTTTGTTTGAACGTCCTGATGCGGGTGAGCGGGCAGTTCTCGTTCACCTGAATTTGCAAGTCGGGCAGGAAGATCTCGACGAGCTCAAAGAACTGACCAAATCCGCGGGTGCTCAGCCCATTTATGTAGTGACCGGTAGCCGGCACAGGCCCGACCCGAAATATTTTGTCGGCAAAGGCAAGCTGGACGAAATTAAAGCGGTTGTCGCCGAGCAGCAAGCGGATATTGTGATCGTTAATCATCCATTATCCCCCAGCCAAGAACGTAATCTGGAAAAAGCCCTGGAAGTGAGGGTGGTGGATAGAAACGGCCTGATTTTGGATATTTTTGCCCAGCGCGCCCAAACCTTCGAAGGCAAGTTGCAGGTGGAGCTTGCGCAACTGAAGCATCTGTCTACCCGCTTGATTCGCGGTTGGACCCACTTGGAGCGGCAAAAAGGCGGTATCGGCTTGCGCGGGCCCGGCGAAACCCAGTTGGAAACCGACCGGCGTTTGCTGGCGGTGCGGATAAAGCAAATTCAGCAGCGGCTGGAAAAGGTGCAAAAACAACGGCACCAGGGGCGCAGTAAACGCAAAAAAGCCGAAATTCCCACCGTTTCATTGGTGGGCTATACCAATGCCGGTAAATCCACGTTATTCAATACCCTGACCGGGGCCGATATTTATGCGGCCGACCAGTTGTTTGCCACCTTGGATCCTACTTTGCGGCATTTGGCCATCGGCGATGGCGGCGAGGTGGTGTTGGCCGATACTGTGGGCTTCATTCGCCACTTGCCGCATGAATTGGTGGCCGCGTTTCGCTCCACTCTGCAGGAAGCCAGCGAAGCCGATCTGTTATTGCATGTGATTGATGCCCACGCGGAAGATAGGGACGACACTATCTTTCAGGTCAATCAAGTGCTGGACGATATAGAGGCCGGCAAAATTCCGCAATTGCGCGTGTTCAACAAGATCGATTTATTGGATGGCGTGTTGCCGCATATCGACTACGACGAGCAGGGTATGCCGGTGAATGTCTGGATCAGCGCCCAATCGGGGGCGGGTTGCGATCTATTGCAGCAGGCCCTGTCCATGTTTTTCGCCGGCAGTAAAACCATCAAAAAATGCTTCCTGCCGGCTAGTCAGGCGGGGATGAAAGCCAAATGGTTCGGCTTGGTGCGGTTTATCGACGAAACAATCAATGATCATGGCGATTGCGAATTGACTATCGAAATCGATAAAAAAAATCTCGGGCTGCTTAAGGATATCAGGGTCGAGGAAGTGGCTTAGCACCGAGGCTTGCAGGGGCGTGGCCCAGTTAGTCGCCCAGTATTTTTGAAATTACGCTAAAATGTCGCCCTTTGCTTTGCTGGAAAAATAGGGTAGTTTTCAGTCAATGAACAAAGTTTAAAAGTTTACAATCCGATTGGAGTGTTTGGTATGTCTTGGAATGAACCCGGTGGTGATAAAAAAGACCCCTGGAGCGGTCGCAATAATGAAAATAGTCCGCCCGATCTGGACGAAGTCATTCGTTCATTGCAGGACAAGTTAGGGGGCATCTTCGGTGGCCGTTCGGGTGGGGGCGATCCGGAAGGCGCGGCCATCAAGGGCATAGGTTATCTGGCGGCCGGCGCCATGGTTTTATGGGGCTTAAGCGGCCTTTACACGGTTGACGAGGGGACGCGCGGGGTCGTTACCCGTTTCGGCGCTTACGTCGAAACCACCTCTCCGGGTTTGAATTGGCATATGCCGGCGCCTATCGAGCAGGTGCAGGTGATTAACGTCGAACAACAACGCTTCATCGAAGTGGGTTACCGGTCCGGCAGCGGCCAAGCCATGGGGTCGGTACCCAAGGAAGCCATGATGTTGACCAAGGACGAAAATATTGTCGATGTGCGTTTGGCCGTGCAGTATCAGGTCAAGGACGCCAAGGATTACGCCTTCAATGTGTTGGATCCTAATTCGACCTTGAAGCAGGTTACCGAAAGCGTCGAACGCGGCGTGATCGGTGCCAGCAATATGGACTTCGTGTTAACCGAGGGCCGTAGCGAAATCGTCATGGCAATCAAAGCGGAAATCCAGGCCGTTATGGACGCCTATAAAGCCGGTATTTTGGTAACCAGCGTTAACCTGCAGGATGCCCAGCCGCCGGAGCAGGTGCAAGGCGCTTTCGAAGACGCCATCCGTGCCCGCGAAGATAAGCAGCGCTTGATCAACGAAGCGGAAGCCTATTCCAACGACGTAGTGCCCAAGGCGCGCGGTGCCGCATCGCGCATCGTTCAGGAGTCGGAAGGTTACAAGGTTAAAGTGATTGCGGAGGCAACGGGCGATGTCAGCCGTTTCTCGCAGTTGATGGTTGAATACAAAAAGGCCCCGGCCGTCACCAAACAGCGGATGTATATCGAAGCGATGGAATCGGTGCTGGGGCGTTCCAACAACGTGTTGGTGGATGTGAAAGGCGGTAATAACATCATGTATCTGCCTTTGGATAAAATGACAAACCGTTCGACCGAGGAAGCAGTCGCGGCACCGGTGAGTCACGAACCGGTTTCAACGTCGTTGCCGCCGGTAAAAGAATTCAAAAGCGATATCCGTGCTTCAAGCCGTGAACGCGATGTGAGGGGGCGTTAAGATGGGTAATAAAATAATCGTTGCCGTTGGCGCACTGCTGGTATTGCTATCCATGTCGGTGTTTACCGTGACCGAGACCGAGCGGGCCATCAAGTTTCAGTTGGGCGAAATCGTCGCGGTGGACTTTAGACCCGGCATTCATTTCAAGCTGCCGCTGATTAATAATGTCAAAAAGTTCGATGCGCGCATCCTGACCATGGATTCGACACCTGAACGCTTCCTGACCGCGGAAAAGAAGAATGTCATCGTCGACTCGTTCGTCAAATGGCGTATAGCCGATGTCAAAACCTTTTATACCTCGGTGGGCGGCGATGCCAATCAGGCCAATATCCGGCTGGATCAAATCATCAAGGATTCATTCAGAAGCGAATTCAGCAAGCGTGAAATCAAGCAACTGGTTTCCACCGACCGTAGCGCCATTCGCGAAGCCTTGATTACCAATGTGTCGCCGCATGCCTTGAAATTGGGTATCAACATCGTCGATGTACAGGTTAAGCGGATTGACTTGCCGAATGAAGTCAGCAGTTCCGTTTACCAGCGCATGGAAGCCGAACGGGCTCGGGTGGCGCGAGAATTCCGTTCGCAAGGTTCCGAGGCCGCCGAGCGTATCCGGGCGGATGCCGATAAACAACGCGAAATCATTTTGGCGAATGCCTATCGCGATTCCGAAGTCATGCGTGGCGAAGGCGATGCTCAAGCCGCCGATATTTTCGCCAAGGCTTATAGCGAGGACCAAGACTTCTATGCTTTTTACCGCAGCATGATTGCGTATAAACAAAGCCTAGGCAAATCCGGCAATATCATGGTATTGGAACCCGATTCGGATTTCTTCAAGTTCTTTAAGCAGCAAAAATAAGATTTATCATTCGTAATGCAGCAGAAAGCGCTCCGCTCCGTGGGGCGTTTTCTGCGATTGGGGCAAAGAAAATGCAAAAAAAAGACTCCTGGCTGTTACCGGAAGGCATTACCGAAGTGTTGCCGGAGCAGGCCGCGCAGTTGGAAAGCCTGCGCCGCAGCTTGCTCGATACCTTCGATTGTTGGGGCTACCAGTTGGTAATTCCGCCGTTCGTGGATTTTTTGGATTCGCTGTTGACCGGCTCGGGGCACGATCTCGATTTGCAAACCTTCAAACTGACGGATCAATTAAGCGGCGAGATGTTGGGCGTGCGCGCGGACATGACGCCGCAAGTGGCGCGTATCGATGCGCACAATCTCAAGCACGAATGGCCGACTCGGCTTTGTTATGCCGGCACCACCTTGCATACTCTGGGCGATCCCTTGGAAAAAACCCGCAGCCCGATGCAGATCGGCGCGGAGCTTTATGGTCATGCCGGTATCGAAAGCGATTATGAAGTGATCCGGCTGATGTTGGAAATGTTGGCCATCAGCGGTGTACAAAACGTGCATTTGGACATGGGGCACGTCGGTATCTATCGGGCATTGGTGGAACAAGCCGGCCTGAACCGGCAGCAAGAAGCCGAGTTGTTCGACGTGCTGCAACGTAAAGCCAGGACCGAGCTTGCCGAACTGGTGGATCAATTTGCCGTTCCGGCGCAGTTCAAAGCGATTTTTAATGCCTTGCCCAAATTGAATGGCGGTAGCGAGGTATTGGCTAAGGCCGGCGAATTGTTGGATATCGGCAATGATGGCATCCGCGCCGCATTACTGGATTTACAAAACATAGCGCACAAATTGCAGCGGGATTATCCGTCCCTGACCGTCAGTTTCGATTTAGCCGAGCTACGCGGCTATCATTACCATACCGGTATGGTGTTCGCCGCTTTCGTGCCCACCATCGGCAGGGAAATTGCGCGCGGCGGCCGTTACGACAATATTGGCGCCGTGTTCGGCCGGGCCAGACCGGCTACCGGCTTCAGCGCGGACTTGAAGGTGCTGGCGTCCCTGTTCGATAGCGATGCCGCATCGGTTGAGCAAACTGTATTTGCGCCGGCGCCGGACGACGATAGCGATTTGTTGCAAGTCATCCGGGATTTACGCGCGGCGGGCACCCGGGTGATACAACAGTTGCCGGGTCAGCAAGGCTCGGCGGTACAATTGGGTTGTTCCGCCATATTGGAAAAGCATGATCAACAATGGCTTGTTAAACCATTGAGGTAGTCGTTCTAGCGCCCTTTATGCCCTTCAGGGTAGTTGCGGGTAAAAGCATTCATTTAAGATTGGAAAAGCTATGGGAAAAAATGTAGTTGTAATCGGCACGCAATGGGGTGACGAAGGCAAAGGCAAGCTGGTCGATTTATTGACCGAACAGGCTGCTGCCGTGGTGCGTTTCCAGGGCGGCCATAATGCCGGCCACACCTTAGTCATTAACGGTGAAAAAACCGTGTTGCACCTGATTCCGTCGGGTGTGTTGCGGGAAGGCGTGCAATGCATGATCGGCAATGGCGTGGTGCTGTGCCCGGAAGCGTTGCTGAAAGAAATCAATCTTCTGGAAAAGTCCGGCGTTCCGGTCAGTAACCGGTTAAAAATCAGCGAAGCCTGCGCCCTGATTCTGCCGGTGCACGTTGCCATCGACCAAGCGCGGGAAAAAGCTCGCGGCGACAAAGCCATCGGCACCACCGGGCGCGGTATCGGTCCGGCATATGAAGATAAAGTGGCCCGGCGCGGCTTGCGGGCCGGCGATTTGTTGAATTCAGGGGAATTCGCCAAGCGCTTAAAAGAATTGGTCGAATACCACAACTTCATGCTGGTGCATTATTACCATGCCGAGCCGGTCGATTACGAAACGATTCTGAAAAACACGCTGGAACTGGGCGAATTAATCAAACCCATGTTGACCGATGTGGGCGAAGAATTGCTGGCTTTCCAAAAACAGGGCAACAATATCCTGTTCGAGGGCGCGCAGGGTGCATTGCTGGACATCGATCACGGTACCTATCCCTACGTCACCTCGTCCAATACCACGGCGGGCGGCGCGGCCACCGGCAGCGGCGTCGGCCCCCTGGCCATCGATTACGTGTTGGGCATCACCAAGGCCTATTCCACCCGGGTGGGCAACGGGCCTTTTCCGACCGAGTTGTTCGACGCTTACGGCGAGCATTTGGGCGTGAAAGGGCATGAGTTCGGTGCTACTACAGGCCGGAAAAGACGCTGCGGTTGGTTCGATGCGGTTTCGATGCGTAAGTCGGCATTGTTGAATAGCTTGAGCGGGATTTGTCTGACCAAGCTGGATGTGTTGGATGGCCTGGACAAAATCGGCATCTGCACCGCATACAAGATCAACGGTCAAATCACCGAAACCGCGCCGTTGGGAGCGGATCAATACGCGGCGTGCGAAGCGGTGATAGAAGAACTGCCGGGTTGGTCGGGTACCACGGCCGGCATTACCGGATTCGATCAATTGCCGGAAAATGCCAAGGCTTATATCGCGCGCATCGAGGAATTGGTCGGCGTCAAGGTCACCATTTTGTCCACCGGCCCGGACCGCAACGAAACCATCATGCTCGAAAGCCCGTTCGCTTGAGATTACAGGTTCGCGGAGGCGCAATGGCTTGCGTCTCCAGCCTGCTGTCCAAATTGACAACCACCAATAACAACAGTACCTTAGCCGGTTTTCTTGCAAGTCGTCTTCAATCCTGAATCTCAAGAGTCATTAATGGAAGAATTTCACCGTATCAGTCGCCTCCCGCCTTATGTATTTAACATCGTCAATGAGCTGAAAGCCAAGGCGCGAGCCGAGGGTGAAGATATCATCGATTTCGGCATGGGTAACCCCGACCAACCCACCCCCAAGCATATCCTGGATAAAATGCTGGAAGTGGCGCAGCGTGACGATACCCACCGCTATTCGGTTTCCAAAGGCATACCGCGCTTACGCAAAGCGATTTGCACCTGGTACAAAAACCGTTTCGATGTCGATCTGGATTACAACACCGAGGCTATCGTGACCATCGGTTCCAAGGAAGGTCTGTCGCATCTGGCCTTGGCGACGCTTGGACCGGGCGACGTGGTATTGGTGCCTAACCCGGCGTATCCGATTCATCCCTACGGTGTGGTGATCGCCGGCGCGGATATTCGCCATGTGCCGTTGACGCCCGGCACCGATTTTTTTGAAGAATTGCAGAAAGGTATCGCCGAATGTTGGCCCAAGCCGAAGATGCTGATTCTGAACTTTCCAGGCAACCCGACGTGCCAGTGCGTGGAACTGGATTTCTTCGAAAAAGTGGTGGCAATCTGCAAGGAACACAACATCTGGATCGTCCACGATATCGCTTATGCCGACATCGTCTTCGACGGCTACGTGGCACCGTCCATCCTGCAGGTGGAAGGCGCCAAGGACATTGCGGTCGAATTTTTTTCCTTGTCCAAAAGTTACAACATGCCGGGCTGGCGAGTGGGATTCATGTGCGGCAATCCGACCTTGGTCGCCGCCTTGACCCGCATCAAATCCTACATGGATTACGGTACCTTTACGCCGATACAGGTGGCGGCGATCACCGCGCTGGAAGGCCCGCAGGATTGCGTCAAGGAAATATGCGACATGTACAAGGCCAGACGCGACGTGTTGTGCGACGGCCTGAACGCCATGGGCTGGCATGTGGAAAAACCCAGGGCCACCATGTTTGTCTGGGCCAAAATACCGGAAGCCTATCGGGAAATGGGTTCGATCGAATTCGCCAAAAAGTTGATCATCGATGCCAAGGTGGCGGTATCGCCCGGTATCGGCTTCGGGCAGCACGGCGACGACCATATCCGTTTCAGTCTGATTGAAAACGAGCACAGAACCCGGCAGGCCTTGCGCAGCATCCGTAATATGCTCAAGAAAGACAACGTTGTATAATTGCGCGCAGTTTTGGTTTAACGCTAGGAGTCGGGTTTGAAGCCGGTAAAAGTAGGTGTGTTGGGATTGGGGACTGTTGGCGGCGGCACCGTTAACGTACTGAAAAGGAATGCCGAGGAAATCGCTCGCCGCGCCGGACGGGAAATCCTGGTTAGTCGAGCGTCGGCGCGAAATCTGACGCAGCAACGCATTTGCGATACCCAGGGTATGTCGCTGACCGCCGATCCGTTCGAAATCGTCAACGATCCGGATATCGATGTGGTCGTGGAATTGATCGGCGGTTACGATCTGGCCAAACAACTGGTGCTGACTGCCATTGCCAACGGCAAACACGTGGTAACCGCTAATAAAGCTCTGATCGCCCTGCACGGTAACGAGATTTTCGCCGAAGCCGGCAAGAAGGGTGTGATGGTGATGTTCGAAGCGGCGGTGGCCGGCGGCATTCCCATCATCAAAGCCATTCGCGAGGGCTTGAGCGGTAACCGTATCAAATGGTTGGCCGGCATCATCAACGGTACCGGCAATTTCATTCTTACCGAGATGCGCGACAAGGGCCGCGATTTCGCCGACGTTTTGGCCGAAGCGCAGGCTCTGGGATACGCCGAAGCCGACCCTACCTTCGATGTCGAAGGCATAGACGCCGGCCACAAGCTGACCATACTGGCTTCGATCGCCTTCGGCATTCCCTTGCAGTTCGATAAAGTGTTCACGGAAGGGATTACCCAAATCACCCGCGCCGATGTCGAATACGCCGAAGAACTCGGTTACCGCATCAAGCATTTGGGTGTGGCGCGTCATACCGAACAAGGCATAGAGCTGCGGGTACACCCCACTTTGATTCCCAAACGGCGTTTGATCGCCAATGTCGACGGTGTCATGAATGCGGTGTTGGTGTGCGGCGATGCGGTGGGGCCGACTCTATATTACGGCGCCGGCGCCGGCGCGGAGCCGACCGCTTCAGCCGTGGTGGCCGACTTGGTCGATGTGGTGCGGGCCATGACCAGCGATCCGGAAAACCGGGTGCCGCACTTGGCGTTTCAAGCCAATGCCATTGTCGATATGCCGGTATTGTCCGCCGACGACATCAAAACCGCTTATTACCTGCGCCTGACCGCCGAGGACAAACCCGGCGTGCTGGCCGATGTGACCCGCATTCTGGCGGCGCACCAAATCAGCATCGAAGCGCTGATTCAGAAAGAACCCTTGGCGGGCGAGTCGTCGGTGCCGATTATCATGCTGACGCAGCAGACCCTGGAAAAAGAAATGAACGCGGCGATTGCCGAAATCGAGGCCTTGGCAACCGTTACCGGCAAAGTCGCCCGCATTCGCCTGGAAACTTTAGGATAAAACATGGCAACACAACAACGTTATACGGGGCTCATCGAACGCTACCGCAGCCGCCTGCCGGTTTCCGCCAGCACCCGCTTGATCAGTCTGTGCGAAGGCAACACGCCGCTGATCCGGTTAGAGAATATTCCGCGCCTGATCGGCAAGGACGTGGACATTTATGTGAAATTCGAAGGTTTGAATCCGACCGGTTCGTTCAAGGACCGCGGCATGACCATGGCCGTTACCAAAGCGGTGGAAGAGGGTAGTCAGGCCATCATTTGCGCTTCGACCGGCAATACCTCGGCGTCGGCCGCCGCCTATGCGGTTAGAGCCGGCATCAAAGCCTTCGTGTTGATTCCGGAAGGTAAAATCGCCTTGGGCAAATTGGCGCAAACCTTGATGTACGGCGCGCAAATCATCCAGATCAACGGCAATTTCGATGCCGGCATGAACATCGTCAAGCAAATCGCCGACCATGCGCCGGTTGCCATCGTCAACTCCATCAATCCGTTTCGTTTGCAAGGGCAGAAAACCGCCGCCTTCGAAATCATAGACGAATTGGGTGGGGCGCCGGATTATCACTGCTTGCCGGTCGGCAATGCCGGCAATATTTCCGCCTATTGGATGGGCTATACCGAATACGCGCAAGACCTGCCGGGTTTGCCGGCCGTTACCGATAGACGTCCCATCATGTGCGGTTACCAAGCCGCTGGCGCGGCGCCGTTCGTGGCCGGTAAAATGATCGATCATCCCGAGACCGTGGCCACCGCCATTCGTATCGGCCATCCGCAATCCTGGGATCTGGCCTGGAAGGCGCAACAGGAATCCGGCGGCTGGTTCGATTCGCAAACCGACCAGCAAATTCTGGCGGCGCAAAAAATGTTGTCGCAATATGAAGGCGTATTCTGCGAACCCGCTTCGGCAGCCTCTCTGGCCGGCGCCCTGCAGGACATTGGCAGTGGAAAAATCCCCGAAGGCAGTCGTATCGTCTGCACCCTGACCGGCAACGGCATCAAGGATCCGGATATCGCCATCAGCCAATGCAAGGATGCCCATCCGGTGACCATAGAAGCGAACCTGGAAGCGGTGAAAAAAGCCATTCTGGACTCGATGTAATCGCCACCATGATTATGCAAAAGCCGGCGTTTGCCGGCTTTTTTATTCGCTGATATGTACCTGCAAGGCGTCAAAAAAATCATAGCGCAGCGGCCGCAAGCGGCCGGAAAGCTCCAGCTCGGGGACATCGATCCGGTATTGCAGCGCATATTCGCCAGCCGGGGGGTTCAACAAGCGGACGAGTTAGAACGCTCTCTGGCCAAATTGCCTTCGCCCTGGTTGTTGAGCGGCATGCAAAACATGGTGGAACAGTTGATTGCCGCGCTTCAACAGCAAAAAGCCCTGACGGTGGTAGCGGATTTCGACGCCGACGGCGCCACCAGTTGCGCGCTGGCCATCAAGGGCTTGGCCTTGCTGGGGATGAAAAATCTGAATTTCGTGGTGCCCAACCGCTTCGAATACGGCTATGGCCTGACGCCGGAAATCGTCGAGCTGGTCAAGCGGCAGCGCCCCGACATCATTCTCACCGTCGATAACGGCATTTCCAGTATCGAAGGCGTCAAGGCCGCCAAGGCCGCCGGCATGCAGGTGCTGATTACCGACCATCATTTGCCCGGCCATGAATTGCCCGCCGCCGACGCCATCGTCAATCCCAATTTGCCGGAAGACAAATTCCCCAGCAGCAATATCGCCGGCGTGGGGGTGATGTTTTATGTGTTGATGGCCTTAAGGATACGCCTGCGGGAATTGCATTGGTTCGAAAAGAACGGACTGGCCGAACCCAATCTGGCGCAATTGCTCGATTACGTGGCGCTAGGTACGGTGGCCGATGTGGTGGCGTTGGATCATGTCAATCGGGTTTTGGTGCATCAAGGCTTGTTACGGATACGCTCGGGACAATGCCAATGCGGCATCAAAGCCCTGGTGGAAATTTCCGGCCGCCAGCTGGCCAATATCCACGCCGCCGATTTGGGCTTTGCCATTGCCCCGCGTTTGAACGCCGCCGGGCGCATGGATGACATGTCCTTGGGTATTCAGTGCTTGCTGACCGAGGATGCCGGTTTAGCGAAGGATATAGCTGTGCAGCTTGACGCCTTGAATCAGGATAGGAAAGAGGTCGAAGGGCAGATGAAAAACGAGGCGATGGCCTTGCTGGCGGACATGCGGGCGCTGGACGAGCAGCACGTGCCGGCGGGCGTGTGTTTGTACGATGCCAACTGGCACCAGGGGGTGATCGGTATTCTGGCTTCGCGGATCAAGGACAGGCTGCATCGGCCGGTGATCGCCTTTGCCCCGGCGGAAACCGGCGAGTTGAAAGGCTCGGCCCGCTCCATCAACGGCGTGCATATCCGCGATGTGTTGAGCGATATTGCCGCCAGGCATCCGCAGTTGTTAAGCAAATTCGGCGGCCACGCCATGGCGGCCGGCTTGACGATCAAACTGCACGATTATCCGCATTTTGCCTTGTTGTTCGCGGATGCTGTAGCCGCCAAGCTGACGCAAGTCGATCTGGAACAAAAAGCTTGGTCCGACGGCCAGCTGGACCAACAGCATTTGACCCTGGAATTTGCCGAGCAATTGCAGCAGGCTGCGATTTGGGGACAAGCGTTTCCCGAGCCGGCCTTCGACGGCGTGTTCGATGTCTATCAATGCCGTGTCGTCGGCAAGCAACATCTGAAATTCGTCTTAAAGCTGCCTTTCAGCAATTTACTGATAGACGCCATCGCTTTTTTTGCCGATAAACCGGAAATTTGGTTGGGTTGCCGCAAGGTTAAGGCCGTTTATAAGCTGGATATCAACGAATATCGCGGCCAGCGCAGCCTGCAATTGCAACTGCATTATCTGGAAAAACTGGAGTAGAGCCTTTATGTTGGAAAAAGCCTTACGCTGGATCGATGCCCATCTACTTATCGTGCTGGTTGCGGTACTGGCGTTGCGGAGCGGATTTTTGTTCGGCAACGGCTTGAATTTGATCGGCGACGAAAGTTATTACTGGGATTGGTCGCGGCGGCCCGACTGGTGTTATTACAGCAAGCCGCCCATGGTAGCCTGGCTGATAGGCGCCGCTACCTGGCTGTTCGGCGACTATACGGCCGTGGTGCGCTTGCCCACGCTGGTGTTGGGGACGGTGTTTCTGGCCTATTTTCATGCTACCGCCAAGGCATTTTACGGTTCCCGCGCCGCCGCCATGGCGTTATTGCTGATGCTGGCCACGCCGATCAATGTGTTGGCCAATTTTTTGATGACCATAGACCCGCCGTTGTATTGCTTTTGGATCATGACTTTGTATTACCTGCGCAGGGCCTTGTTCGATGGCGATGCCAAAGCCTGGCTGTGGGCGGGTTGCGCCAGCGCGGCCGCTTTGTTGAGCAAGCAGGCGGCCATGGCCTTGCCGATCATGTTGCTGGTTTTTTTGGCTTGCGACCCGCGGCGCCGGCACTATGTAAAAAGCGAGTATTGGTTGTATCTGCTGCCGATGCTGTTGGCCGCCGTGCCTATTTTGTGGTGGAACCAGCAGCATGACTGGGTCATGTTCGGGCATAGCAAAGGCCATTTCGGTAGTCACGAAGCCACCAGTTTGGCCCGGCATTTTCAGCATGCCCGCGATTTTATGTTGTATCAGTTATTGTTGTTGTCGCCGGTCATCTGCGTCCTGGTGATATGGACCAGTTTACAAGCGGCTTGGGGATTCAAGCGCCTGGATGCCGAGCAACAATTTCTGTGGCTGATGGGGCCGGTGCTGGTGCTGGGGGTTTTGTTATTGAGTTTCCTGCAAAAAGTCCAAGGCAACTGGCCCATGCCGTTTTATATCAGCGGACTGATTTTGCTGGCCGGTCGCTGGGCCGCCGGCGCCTGGAAGAAAACCGTTAAATTTGCGCTCGGTTTCGGCTATTTGCTGGTAGCGATGACGTATATATTGCCGGTATTGCTGCATGCCTTTCATTTGAAAGGCACGGCCCTGGATCCGACCAAACGCTTCGAAAGCTGGCAAGAGCTGGCAACCAATGTGCATTTCGAACGTTTGATCGCCCAGCCCAACTTGGATGACGCTTTTATCGTGGCGTTGGGGCACCGCTATCTGGCCAGCGAATTGGGCTTTTACTTGCCGGACCACCCGCGGGTCTACCGTTATGAAGAGTCGGGCCGGATCATGAGCCAGTACGAAGTGTGGCCCGGTCCCGATCGATATGCGGGCAAAAATGCCTTTATCGTCGGCGAAAGGCCGGCGGAAGCCGTGCCCCAAGCCCTGAAAGACGCCTTCGCCCGCTTTAGTTTCGTGGCGGAAGTGGCCAATCCCAATAATCCCGCTTCGCCTTATTTTATCTATCTGGGCGAAAATTTACTGGCTTGGCCGGATCCGGCTAAGCCAACCAACCAGGAATAATATGCCGCATCGGAAAATCAAGCGGGCCAAGCTGGAATTGCTGGTATTGTTGTTGCTGGCTGTCTCTACTACCTTGCTGTTTTGGCTGACCGACCTGGATTTCAGGTTGGCCGCGCTTTTTTATTATCCAGGACATGCGCTTGCCGATTGGCCCGTGCAATATTGGCCGCCGATTAAATTTCTGTATGACTACGCTTTTCCGTTTACGGTAATCGCCGGACTATCGGCCTTGACGGTATTTGTAAGCGGCCATTTTCATAGTTTTACCCGGCGGTTTCGCAGGCGGGCGCTGTATGTTTTACTGGTGATCGCCATCGGCCCTGGCTTGGTGGTTAATCTGGTCTTCAAAGACCATTGGGGGCGGCCGCGGCCGGTGCATATCCAGCAATTCGGCGGCGAATATGCCTATGTGCCGCCCTTGAAGCCGGGCCACACGCCGGACAAGTCGTTTGTTTGCGGGCATTGTTCGGTGGGATACGCTTTCTTTGTGCTGTATTTTCTATCGCAGAACCATAAAGTCTTCTACTTTACGTTGACGTTGGTGCTCGCCTGGATCATGGGGTTTACCCGCATGACCGCCGGCGGCCATTTCGTCTCGGATATTTTATGGTCGGGTTATTTGGTGTTTCTGGTGGCCTATGCCCTGTACTACGGCTGGTTTGTACGTAAAAGTTTGGGGCACACCAGTTCGGACCGTATCCCATGAGTCCGACTATCTGGGTGGATGCCGACGCTTGTCCCAATCCGGTTAAAACCGTGCTGTTCCGGGCCGCGCAAAAAAGACAGCTCGATACTGTGTTGGTGGCCAACCAATTCATCGGCGCGCCGCCTTCGAAATACATTCGGACCGTCCGCGTCGGCGGCGGTTTCGATGCGGCGGACGATTATATCGTCCGGCACATGCGGGGCGGCGATCTGATCGTTACCGGCGATATTCCGCTGGCGGCGCAAGTCATTCAACATCAGGGTTTTGCCCTTAATCCGCGCGGCGAGTTGTATAGCAAGGACAATATCGGCGAAAAGCTGGCCATGCGGGATTTCATGGCGCAAATGCGCGACAGCGGCATGGTAACGGGCGGAGCGGCCGCCATGGCGGCCAGGGACGTGCAGAATTTTGCCAACGCCCTGGATCGTTTTCTGGCCGGCAAGCAAATATAACAGGCTGGGTTTTACGGTTTTGCTTGTTATAATGCCGGCTGTTTTTGGAAAAATTCTGACGAGAGATGTGCATGATTCAAGGTAGTATCGTTGCTTTGGTAACCCCGATGACTGAAGACGGCGCGGTGGACAACGTGAGTCTGAAAAAGTTGGTGGAGTTTCATGTCGAGCAAGGTACGGATGCGCTGGTCGCGGTAGGCACCACCGGCGAATCGGCCACCTTGGACGAAGACGAGCACTGCCAAGTCATCAAAACCGTAGTGGACTACGTGGCGGGCCGCATGCCCGTCATCGCCGGCACCGGCGCCAACTGCACACGGGAAGCGATACGCCTGACCCAACGCGCCAAGCAAGCCGGCGCCGACGCCTGTTTATTGGTAACGCCGTACTACAACAAGCCGACCCAGGAAGGTCTATACCTGCATTACAAAGCCATTGCCGAAGCGGTCGATATTCCGCAAATTCTGTACAACGTGCCTGGCCGGACCGGCTGCGACCTCTTGCCGGAAACCGTGGGCCGCTTGTCCCGCATCGATAATATTGTCGGCGTCAAGGAGGCCACCGGCAAACTGGAACGGGTCAAACAAATCCGCGAGCTGACCGGCGAGAATTTTGCCCTTTATACCGGCGACGATGCCACCAGCCTGGAGTTTTGCCTGTTGGGGGGCAACGGCAGCATCACGGTGACCGGCAATGTGGCGCCTAGATTATTGCGCGACATGTTGGCCGCCGCTCTGCGGGGCGACCGGGCAACGGCCGAAGCGCTGGACGCTAAATTGACCGGCTTGCACAGCAGCTTGTTTATTCAGTCCAATCCGATCCCGGTGAAATGGGCGGTGGCGGAAATGGGTTTGATGGGTAAAGGCATCCGCCTGCCGCTGACCTGGCTGAGCGACGACTGCATCGCTCCGGTCCGCGCGGCCATGCAGCAGGCCGGCGTTTTATAAATTATGAATAAAAACATGATTCTGCGCGGGATGGCCGGCAGTTTGATCCTGTGCGGGCTTTCCGCCTGCGGCACGATCAAGAGTTGGTTTCCGGATAAAGAAAGGGATTATCAGTTTACTTCCGAAATACCCGAGCTGATCGTGCCGGACGATTTGAAAAACAAAGGCTTGGCCGGCGCGATTGCGCCCGAACCGGCGGTATCGGCCGACGAAGCCGGCACGGTTTCGGATGCCGCGGCATCCAATCCGGAAGCGGAGGCTGTTTCCCTTGCCGCCGCAGCCGGTCCGGAAAATGACCGCTCCGGCGTATCCAAGGCCGAGCCGCCCGGATCCGAAACCGCCGAAATAAATGCCGAACCGCAAGCCGTTCCGGAAAATGCCGAGCCCCAACAGGCGGCGCTTCCCGAGACTCATGCAACCGGCGGCGTCAGCAGTTTGCAAATCGATCAAGCCAAAATGCAGGCCACCCGTATGGTGGGCCGGGCCTTGACCCGGCAAAAAGTCGAAATCGTCGAGCGTAATATCGATAAAGGCTATTTTTACGTTAAATACGACCCGAACGCGGTTGAAGCCCGCGATGAAAGCATCTGGGACGAATTCAATTTTCTGTTCGGCGACGATCCGAGCCAGGAACGGGAATACCGCATCAGTGTGCGGGGGGTAGGTGCGCAAATGAGCGAGGTCACCGTCCGGGACGAGCAAGGCAAGGCGCTGTCGACCCCCGCCGCCAATGCCTTGTTGAAATTGATCACCGAAGGCATCAACCAAGCGGTCGATCAGGATAAGGCCGCCGACGAGCCCGAGCAGCCGGCCGCCGAACCTGTCAGGCAGCCAATCACTGAAAACCCGGTCATACATGACTAGCCAGGGTTGATTCGGATCGGCATTTTTCAGCCTGTTAATCCCCCCCAGTTCTTCCGTAACCCGCTTTACCATTTATTCGAAACCGCCATGTTGACTATTCCCGGAACCGCCGCCCTTTCTTCGTTTCGCATCGAAAAGCTACTCAGCCGGTTGCAAGGCTTGGATGCTTCCATCCAAGCCGTATCGGCCCGTTTCGTGCATTTTGCGCAACTGGAAGGCCCGCTTACCGATACCCAAACCCAAATGCTGTCGCGTCTGCTGGATTACGGCGATGTCGCCCAGGAAGCGGCCGCCGCCGAAGATACCCGGGCCGAGACTGTTTTTACGGCGTCATTATGGGTTGTGCCCAGACTGGGCACTATTTCGCCCTGGTCCAGTAAAGCCACGGAAATTGCCGAACGCTGCGGCCTGTCCGCGGTGAAACGCCTCGAACGCGGAATTGAATATACGTTTACCGGCTCCGTTCAACTGAACGCGGACGCCTTGCACATCTTAGCTACCGTGCTGCACGACCGCATGACCCAGCAAGCCGTGACCGACCCCGCGCGGTTGGATTTATTTGCCGAGCACGATCCCAAGCCCTTGCAAAGCGTCGCCATCATCGAACAAGGCCGCGCCGCGCTGGTCAAGGCCAATACCGAACTGGGGCTGGCTTTGTCGGCGGATGAAATCGATTACCTGACCGACAGTTTTACCCAACTGGGCCGCAACCCGACCGACGTCGAGCTGATGATGTTCGCCCAGGCCAACTCCGAACACTGCCGGCACAAAATTTTTAACGCCAGCTGGACTATAGACGGCGAGGAACAGGCTAAGTCGCTGTTTGCGATGATACGCAACACCCATACCCAACATCCGGAAGGCATTTTGTCCGCCTACAGCGATAACGCGTCCGTCATGGCAGGCCCGGAAGCGCACGTATTTATCCGCGACGCCGGCAGCCATGCCTATGGCTACGTGGAAGAAGCCGCGCATATTTTGATGAAGGTGGAAACCCATAATCATCCGACCGCGATTTCGCCGCATCCGGGCGCCGCCACCGGTTCCGGCGGCGAGATACGCGATGAAGGCGCCACCGGACGGGGTTCCGCCACCAAGGCCGGCCTGACCGGTTTCAGTGTTTCGCATCTGAAAATTCCCGGTTTCGCACAACCGTGGGAGGCCGATAACGGCAAGCCGGAGCGTATCGTTTCCGCGCTGGACATCATGCTGGAAGGGCCGATCGGCGGCGCGGCGTTCAACAACGAATTCGGCAGGCCCAATATCGCCGGTTATTTCCGCAGTTTCGAACAAAATGCCGAAACCGGAGAGCCCAATACGTTTCGCGGTTATCACAAGCCCATCATGATCGCCGGCGGCATGGGCAACATCCGTCCCATGCTGGTCGATAAACATCCCATTCCGGCCGGTTCGTTGATCATCATTCTGGGCGGGCCGGCCATGCTGATTGGCTTGGGCGGCGGCGCCGCCTCCTCGCAAACCTCCGGCGAAAGCGCGGCCGAACTGGATTTCGCCTCGGTGCAACGCGAAAACCCGGAAATGGAGCGCCGTTGCCAGGAAGTGATCAACCACTGCAATTCGCTGGGCGACAACACGCCGATCATCTCGATTCATGACATTGGTGCCGGCGGCTTGTCCAATGCGGTGCCGGAAATTATTCACGATTGCAACCGCGGCGGCCGCTTCGAGCTGCGCAAGGTCAACAACGCCGATAAAGGCATGTCGCCGATGCAAATCTGGTGCAACGAAGCGCAGGAACGTTATGTGGTGGCCATCAAACCGGAGTCGCTGGCGCTGTTCCAATCCTTCTGCGAACGCGAACATTGCTTGTATGCTGTGATCGGCGAGGCTACCGACCAGGAACATTTAACACTGAGCGATGAATGGCTGGGCGGTCGCTCTCAGCATCCTGCCTCCCGCGACACTGGCACATCCGTGTGCGTCGGTAACCCGGTGGATCTGCCGATGTCGGTGTTGTTCGGCAAACCGCCGAAAATGCACAAAGATGTGTGCCGCCTGACTAAAACCTTGCCGGAACTGCAACTGCAATCCGTGCAGCTGGCCGACGCCGTTAAACGGGTGCTGGCGTTTCCGGCCGTGGCGGATAAAAGCTTTTTGATTCACATCGGCGACCGCTCGGTGACCGGTTTGGTGGCGCGCGATCAGATGGTCGGTCCCTGGCAAGTCCCCGTGGCGGATGTGGCCGTAACCGCTTCCGGTTTCTATGCGCATAGCGGCGAAGCGATGGCGCTGGGCGAACGCACCCCGTTGGCGTTGATCGACGGCCCGGCGTCCGGACGCATGGCCATAGGCGAGGCCTTGACCAATTTGGCCGCGGCCCGCATCGGTAAACTCGGCGACGTCAAATTGTCCGCCAACTGGATGGCCGCCGCCGGCAGCCCCGGCGAAGATGCGGTGCTGTTCGATACCGTCAAGGCCGTCGGTATGGAACTGTGCCCGGCCTTGGGTATCGCCATTCCGGTGGGCAAGGATTCCTTGTCGATGAAAAGCGTCTGGCGCGAAGACGGCTGCGATAAAGTGATGACTTCGCCGGTGTCGTTGATCATTACCGCATTCGCGCCGGTCCGGGACGTCCGCCGCACCCTGACGCCAGAGTTGCGATATACGGACAGTGTGCTGTTGCTGATCGATCTGGGGCAGGGCAAAAACCGCCTCGGCGGCTCGGTATTGGCGCAAGTGTACAACCAGCTCGGCAATCAAGCGCCGGATCTGGACGACCCCAAGCTGTTCAAGGCTTTTTTCGACACTATTCAGACCTTGAACCAGCAAGGCCTGTTGCTGGCGTATCACGACCGTTCCGACGGCGGTTTGCTGGCTACGCTAGCCGAAATGCTGTTTGCCGGCCGCAAGGGCGTTGACATTGATCTGTCCGTGTTGGGTGGCGACGTCTTGGGAGCCTTGTTCAACGAAGAATTGGGCGCGGTGATCCAGATCAAAACCGCCGACCTCAACCAAGTCGCCAGAATCCTGGATCAAGCCGGACTGGACGATTGCAGTTTTCAAATCGGCCGCGTGGTATCCGGGCAGCAACTGCAAATCAAACACGGCGGGCAGTTGCTTTACTCGGCCGGACGCGCCGAATTGCAACAGACTTGGTCGGAAGTCAGTTACCGCATGCAGGCCCTGCGCGACAATCCCGATTGCGCCCGCCAGCAATTCGAGCGTATCGCCGATGACAACGATCCCGGTTTATCGGCCTCGCTGAGTTTCGATATCAACGACAACATCGCCGCCCGCTTCGAGCGTACCGTCAGGCCGAAAGTGGCGATTTTGCGCGAGCAGGGCGTCAACGGCCATGTCGAGATGGCGGCGGCCTTCGATAGGGCCGGTTTTGCGGCCATCGACGTGCATATGACCGACATCATTGCCGGCCGGGTCGGTTTGGCCGATTTCACCGGCTTGGTCGCCTGCGGCGGTTTTTCCTACGGCGACGTATTGGGCGCGGGCGGCGGCTGGGCCAAATCGATCCTGTTCAACCCCAAGGCCCGCGACGAGTTTGCCGCCTTCTTCGCCCGCGAGGATACCTTCGGCTTGGGGGTTTGTAACGGTTGTCAGATGATGTCCGGTTTAAAGGACATTATCCCCGGCGCCGAGCACTGGCCGCAATTCAAACGCAACCTATCGGAGCAGTTCGAGGCCAGGGTGGCGATGGTGAAAGTGCAGGCGTCGCCGTCGATTTTCTTTACCGGCATGGCCGGTTCGCTGTTGCCTGTTGTGGTCGCGCACGGCGAGGGCCGCGCCGAGTTCGGTTCGCAAAATCCGGCGGATGTGAATATTGCCGTCAGTTATGTCGACAACCACGGCAAGGAAACCACCGCTTTTCCGGCCAATCCGAACGGTTCGCCGCTGGGGATTACCGGGTTGACAACGGCGGACGGCCGTTTCACCATCATGATGCCGCATCCCGAGCGCTGCTTCCGCGCCGTGCAGAATTCCTGGCATCCGGCGGATTGGCTGGAAGACGGCGCCTGGCTGCGGATGTTTAGAAATGCCCGGGTTTGGGTGGGTTAAACGTTTGCGGATATGTCGGTGGATCACGCACAAGTGTTGCAACTGGCCGCGGCGGGCAGATGGGATGAGGCGCATGAATGGGTGCAATCCCATGCAGATACGCTGTCATGCCTGATTCACGGCTATTTGCATAGAGTGGAAGGCGATTTAAGCAATGCGCGCTATTGGTATAGGCGCGCCGGCCAGAATATGCCGGATAACACCTTGCCGCAGGAGTTACAGCGTCTGCGCGGGTTGCTTGATGCGAGCCAGCCGGAATAGCCGCGCCTGAACTAATTACAGCGCAAGGTAAACGTCACCGGCCCGTCGTTGATCAGCGCCACTTTCATATCGGCGCCGAACTGGCCGAACTGGCTGCCGGGATAAACCAAGCTGGCTTGCTGGCGGAAATAGCCGAACAGTTCGCGGCCTTTTTCCGGCGGAGCGGCCGAGGCAAAACTGGGGCGGTTGCCTTTTTGGGTGTCCGCCGCCAGTGTGAATTGCGGCACGATCAATAATCCGCCTCGAATCTCACGCAGACTCAGATTCATCTTGTCGTCGGCATCGGCGAATATGCGGTAATTCAAAATGCGCTCCAGCAGGCGGTCGGCTTGCGGTTTATCGTCGGATTTTTCCACCGCCACCAGCGCCAGAATGCCTGGGCCTATCGCGCCGACATCGACATGGTTTACGGTGACTTTGGCTTGCGCGACGCGTTGGATGATGCTGATCATAATGTTGAGTTGGGGAAACGATTTTATCTTTGTTGGTAATGCTGTTTTAGGCTCGGTTTAAGCCAGGTAATCGAAATAATCGCCGCTTTCAATGCGTTGCAGCCGGATAGTGGGTTTGCGGTATAGATAAACCCAGCAGTTTAATTCGCGATTATCCGCCAGCGTCACGGTATTTAACATTCTTTGGTATTCGTGAGGCGGCGGGAAGCGCGGGGTGCATTCTTCGTAATCATCCAGTATCGGCAAGAGTTTTTCCGGCTGCAACAGTTGGTAGACCTCCCCGGATACCCGGTTCCGGCTATCGATTGCATCCGGTACGGCACCAGGATAATTGCGGACTCGATATAGCTTGCCGGGTATTGAGGCGTTGCCGATAAAACGGGTTCGATTCGCCAGGAAAGGATGAATCCGCCCGGCTCTGTTTTTTCGTAAGCTGCCGTAAACAAAAAGATACTGCGCCATCACGGATTCATGCGGTCGGAATATAATTTATCGACAAATTTTTTGAACCCGATTGGGCGAAACAGAAAAATATAGATAAAAACGGCGGCCGAAAATGGAATGGGGCCGAAATCGAGCGCCATCATGAACAATAGCAGCAACAGCCATTTTAAGCGCCAGAACAAGCCGGGCTTGGTCATTAGTATTTTATCGCCACAATGTAATAACGGCTTTGCCGGCCGCCTTGGTTAAATACGACTTCATCGTCCAGATGTTTTTTTAACAAAGCCGTTGCTAGCGGCGAATCCAGGCTGATCAAACCGCCGCTGGTATCGATTTCGTCGGCGCCGACTATCCGGTAGGTGATTTCCTCGCCGTCTTCATTTTCCAGGGTGACCCAGGCACCGAAAAATACCTGGTTTTGCTTGCCGGGTTTTTCCGAAACCACAGTCAACGAGGGTAGGCGTTTTTGCAGATAATGGATGCGGCGATCGATTTCGCGCAATTCCTTTTTGCGGTAAATGTATTCGGCGTTCTCGGAGCGGTCGCCTTCGGCGGCGGCGGCCGATAATGCGGCGGTGACGTGCTTGCGCCTGTCCCACAGTTGCGCCAGTTCCTGTTCCAGGGTTTTGTAGCCTTCCTGGGTGATATAAGGGGAAGATTTTGGCCGGGGTGGTCTCCAACGTGACATGCGTTTCCGGGATAAGGTTATAATGGCAATTTATTTCAAATTACAAGGCAGTCATGCAAATTACTGATAAAACAGCCGTTTCATTCCATTATACCCTAACCAATCCCAGCGGCGAGCAACTGGACAGTTCGCGTGGTGAAGAGCCGTTGTTATATTTGCATGGCGCCGGCAATATTATTGCAGGATTGGAAGCCGCATTGGCCGGTAAATCGGCGGGCGACACGTTTAGCGTCACCATTCCGCCCGAGGACGGCTACGGCGAATTGGCGCCGGAGATGGTTCAGGTGGTTTCCAAGAAAATGTTCGAAGGCATGGATGTGGAAGTGGGCATGCAGTTTCATGCCGATGTCAGCCACGGCTCCGGCATTATCACCATTACCGAAATCGACGGCGACGATGTGACCATAGACGGCAATCATCCCTTGGCCGGCGAAACCCTGATTTTCGATGTGGAAGTAGTCGATGTCAGACCGGCTACCGACGATGAAATGGCTCACGGGCATATTCACGGTGCGGGCTGCCATCATTAATATTGCATGGGGCGCGGTGAAAACCCGCCCTAAATGTTTTTTCGGCTTTGGGCTTGCTCAATAAAGCCTAAAGCCGGATTATTCCGAATTATTTTTCTACTCACAGGCCAAGCCGAGCGTTTCGCCATCCGTCTTTTTTGAATTATGGAGGTTTGCGTGAACGATCCGAGCACGTTGTTCGAACGCTTAACGGCTGTACTGCCGTTATCGCCAAAAATCCTGTTACTGGCGGTTTTGCTATTAACCGGCGCCAATATGTCGTTTTATACCATTCCCGCGGAATCGGAAGGCATCGTCTTGCGTTTCGGCCGGTACATCGACAAGGTGCCCTCCGGCCTGCATGCCAAATTACCGTTTGGCGTCGATAACGTCATCGAAGTGCCGACCCAGCGCCAGCAAAAACTGGAGTTCGGTTTCGCCACCCCCGGCTACACGAATCCGGACCAAATCGGCAGCGATCCGGCTCTGGAAAAATCCATGGTCACCGGCGATTTGAATTCGGCGTTGGTCGAGTGGATCGTGCAGTACCGGATTACCGACCCGGAGAAATACTTGTTCGATGTGCGCGATCCAGGCATAACCTTGCGGGATATTTCCGAAGCGGTGATGCGGGAAGTGGTGGGCGACCGCACGGTGGACGAAATCATCACCATAGGCCGGCAGGAAATCGAGGATTCGGTGCTGATCCGCACCCGCGAATTGGCCCAGCGCTACCAGTTGGGGGTGACCGTCAACCAAGTGCAGCTGAAAAACGTCAATCCGCCGGTGCCGGTACAGCCGTCCTTTAACGAAGTCAATCGCGCCCAACAGGACAGGGAAAACGTCATCAACATCGCCAACGGCGAATATAACAAGGCCGTGCCCCGGGCGCGCGGCGAGGCCGATCAGAACATTCGCGCCGCCGAGGGTTACCGCTTCAAACGCATCAACGAAGCGGAAGGCGATGCCTATGCCTTTACTCAAGTGCTGGAGCAGTACGTAAAAGCCCCGGACGTGACCCGGGCCCGGATTTATCTGGAAACCCTGGGCGATGTGTTGCCGCAGGCCAGACAGCAAATCATCGTCGATGACAGCGTGCAGCAAATCATGCCCATGCTGCCGATGACATCCAAACTATTGGAGGCCGCGCCATGAGTTTTTCCGGAAAACCCGGCCTGCTGCTGGCCGTGCTGGCGTTCACCGCGTATTTGTCCGCCTTTACCGTCAACCAGGCGGAACAGGTGATTATTACCCAATTCGGCCGGCCGATCGGCGACCCCATCACCGAGCCTGGCCTGCATTTCAAGTTGCCTTTCGTGCAGCAGGTCAATAGCTTCGACAAACGCTATCTGGCCTGGGACGGGCCGATGGTGGAAATGTCCACCAAGGACAAGACCTATGTACAGGTCGATACCTTCGCCCGCTGGCGCATTACCGATCCGATGCGCTACTACCTGCGTTTACGGGACGAACGTAGCGCCCAATCCCGTCTGGAGGACATCCTGGGCAGCGAAACCCGCACCGCCATTGCACGCCACGAGCTGATCGAAGTGGTGCGTACCGATAAAGACCGCAAGCCGTTTCTTGATGAAACGCTGGGCGATTTGGCCGGAGAGGGCACGCTGGGAGTATTACGGCCGATCCGGGTCGGTCGGGTCGCCATCGAAAAAAGTATTTTCGAATCGGCGGCGCCCAAGTTGGAAGAATTCGGTATCGAATTGCTGGACGTGCGCTTCAAGCGCATCAATTACAACCAGCAGGTGCTGGAACGGATCTACCAGCGCATGATCAGCGAGCGTTTGCAGATTGCCCAGCGCTTCCGCTCGGAAGGCGAGGGCGAGGCGGCCCGCATCAACGGCAACAAGGAGCGCGACCTCAACGAAATCCAGTCCACCGCCTACAAGCGGGTGCAGGAAATTCAGGGCGAAGCCGACGCCAAAGCCAGCGAAATTTACGCCAAAGCTTACGGGCAAAGACCGGAAGCGGCCAAGTTCTATAAGTTCATGAAAAGCATGGAAACTTACCGCAAGGTCATCAACAGCGACGCCAGCATCGTATTGTCGACCGATAGCGAGTTGTTCGGGATGTTGAAGCGGGCGGAGAAGGGGGAATGAATTTTGTTTCTGCACAACCCAGTTTCGAGTTTATAAAAAACAGCAACCGTAAAATGAAGGTAATGAATCTATGAAAATTGCGGTAACGAATCTCGGCCCAATAAAAGAAGCCACGGTTGAACTGGGTGGGCTGACGGTCTTTGTGGGACCGAACGGTACAGGGAAAAGCTATTTGGCGAAGGTGATTTACGGGTTGCAGAGACATGAAACACTAGCGGCTAGTTATTTCAATCATGCGGAACATTTTTATCAAGCGTTGTTTGGTAAAGCTATGGGTACCGTGCAAGAGGTCTTAACAGACTTGCAACGACTGAAACCTTCTTCATTGCAGCAAGCGATGCCAAATTTAGCCAATTTGTATGCGGAACTGTTTAAAGACAAATTGGGCGAATATTTTAATGACGATAGCCAATTGTTTTACGAAACAACAATTACTTATTCGGATGTTATTGTTTTGCCGGAAGAAGTATTGGAAGAAGTTATTAGTGCGGCAATCGATCAAGCTAAGACATGGATAAATGCTCAAAGCAGTGCAACATTGTTGACTAGAGAGGAAGTTAAACCGGAACAATTCATCTGGGCATTGTGTTGGTACCTTTTTTGGGGTGTAGGCGGTGGTGTTGCGGATTATTTTCCGGCTGCGCGGTCCAACTTTATGCTCACTTATAAGGAGATATATAGGGCACGAGCCGATGAACATGTGGGTTTGGAAACCATATCCGACAAACTCTTGCTGGCCAGCAGAGGCCATCAAACTCGCAAGACAGGCAAACTGGCTCGATTCGATAGACCGACCGAGGACTTTATTAGTCGACTCTATGATCTGGATAGCTCCGTGGTTGGTCCTTTAGCCGATATTGCGGTGGAATTACAACGCCGGTTATATCGTGAAGACCGTATCGTGATTGAACAGTCTGAGGGTCAGCTGCCTGACTTTCGCTACCAAGTCAACGATATAGCAACTAAAATTCGCCTGCATCTCACTTCGTCTATGGTAACGGAAACGTCCGCGCTTTTGATAGGGTTTTGGCATTGGATTGAACCCAATAGCATAGTAATTATTGACGAACCGGAATCTCATCTGCATCCTGAAGCGCAAAAAACGCTAGTCAACGGCCTAGCCGAAGCGATCAATCAAGGTTTAAGGGTTATTTTGATCACCCATAGTCCCTACATATTGTCTTGCGTGAATAACCTGATCAAATTCGGTAGTCTGATTAAGAACTTCCCGGATGATAGCAATGTAACAAAATTGAAGGGCGAACATCCCGATATGGTAGCCCTGGAAAAACACGTCTCGGCTTACCATTTCGGGCGTGATGGGATGGTAAAGGATATTGTTTTGGCTTCCGGCTTGATCGACGAAGCTGAATTTACCGAGCCTTTTGACCGGATCAATGATTTATATGAGGCGATGCGCGATATCGAGTGGGAGCATCGCAGATGATCTCGGCAATTAGAAAAAAACTTTCCGCCATGGATAAAGCCAACTGCGAAAGCGATTCTCTGATTGGTCAGGAAAAAGGCAGAGGGGTTAAGTTAACGCCAAGTTCAAACGGGAAGGCCATGAAAATCAAGGTGGATGATTGCTTGATTACCGATACCCGGCGATGCGATTGCCTATATTTTTATCAACAATCGAAAAGTAAGCGTCATTCCTTTCTGGTTGAGCTTAAAGGCAATAATTATGCTTACGCACTTGAACAACTCGAGGCTACAAAAAATCATCCCAATTACATTGCGTTAATGAATGAAAATAGACCGTGCAATGAATTAGCTGTTGCCATAGTGTCGAAAAAAGCAAGGACAAATAATCCCAAGAAAGAAGAATGGGAAGATTTGAATCAACTTAGGCTTATGGTCATTCCGATTGAAGATAACGATACTTATGATTTAAGAATGCTCACTAAATCTGCTTAACCATCTTTCATTGAATTCGCTAACAGCAACATGCCCTTATTTTCCTACAAGGTAGTTAACAACCAAGGCCTGACCGAAGAAGGCGTGCGGGATGCCAAGGACGAGCCAACGCTATTGCTGGAGTTGCAAAACCAGGGATTGATTCCCATCCGCATCGAACCGGCCAAGGATAAAACCTTTCTCGGTATTCGGCTCAAATCGGCCGCCGTGCGCTTGTCCAATAAAGAAATCGGTATGTTGACCGGTGAGCTGGCGACCTTGCTGGAATCCGGCCTGCCGCTGGACCGTTCGTTGACGATTTTGTTGCAGTTGACCGAAGACAATCCCAAATTGAATAAACTGGTGGCCAATGTGCTGGAGAAGGTCAAGGCCGGCAAGGCGCTGGCCGATGCGCTGGAAAGCCAAAGCGGGGTGTTTTCCAAGTTTTATCTGAACATGATCCGGGCCGGCGAAATGGGCGGCAATCTGGGCGGGGTGTTGCAACGCTTGGGCGATTACATGGAGCGCAGTCAGGAGTTGAAAGACACTGTCAGTACCGCGTTGATATACCCGGCGATTTTGCTGGTGATGTCGTTGGCGTCCTTGTTTGTGATGCTGACTTTCGTGGTGCCGCAGTTCAAGGAAATGTTCGATAGCGCCGGACAATCGTTACCGGTTCCCACCCAGATCGTGGTGGGCTTGGCGGAGTTTTTGCAAAGCTACTGGTGGCTGCTGCTGCTGTCGGTGTTGGGCGCGGTGCAGTTCATGAAGTCGCAGCTGAGTAATCCCGCCAGCAAAAAAGACTGGGACCGGCGTTTTTTGCGCGCGCCTTTGTTCGGCGAGATTGTCGTCAACATGGAAACCGCCAATTTCAGCCGCACCTTCGGCACTTTGTTGGGCAATGGGGTGTCCATCCTAAAGTCGCTGGGCATCGTGCGGGAAACCGTTACCAACACGGTGCTGGAAGAATTGCTGGCGGATGCGGAAGAACAGTTAAAACAAGGCCGTACCATGTCGGAGGCTCTGGCCAAACAAAACCTGTTTCCCAAGCTGGCGGTGCAAATGATTAAAATGGGCGAGGAAACCGGTAAGTTGGAAGAAATGCTGCTGCGTATCGCGGTCATTTACGACAAGCAGCTGAAAACCACCATCCAGCGCATGCTGGCCTTACTGGAGCCGGCCTTGATAATTTCCTTGGGGTTAATGATAGCCGGTATCATTGTCTCCATTTTATTAGCTATTTTGAGTGTCAACGATCTTGCTGTTTAAAGGAGGAGCAATCATGCAACACACATATCGCCGCCAAAGCGGTTTTACTTTGCTGGAACTGCTGGTGGTATTAGGGATTATCGCCTTGCTGGCCGGTATTGTCGGCCCGCAGGTTATGAAGCACATGGGGGCGTCCAAAACCAAGGCGGCCAAAGTGCAGATAGAAGATCTGGCGGCGGCGCTGGATATGTACAAATTGGATGAGGGGCGTTACCCCAGCCAGCAACAAGGCCTGACGGCCTTGATCGAAAAGCCCAACGACGCCCGGCGCTGGAACGGCCCGTATTTGCGTAAGGAAAAGGTTCCGCAGGACCCCTGGATGAACGAATATCATTACGTGTTCCCTGGCCAACACGGCAGCTTCGATTTATTCAGCTACGGCGCCGACGAAAAAGAAGGCGGCGACGGCGAAGACCAGGATATCAATAGCTGGGAATAAGCCGCCGTGCCGATTGCCGTAACATCCGCGCGGGGCTTTACCCTGCTGGAGCTGATCATCGTTTTGCTGATCAGCGTGCTGGGCTTTGCGGTAGTCGGCGGCAATATTTCTTCCGGTAATCAAAGCACCCGTATACAGGCGGCGGCGCGGGATATTGCGTCAGCCTTGCGTTACGCGCATGGCCAGGCCTTGATGTCCCGGCAGCCGGTCGGCGTTACCGTCAATCTGGACGACAACAGTTATTCGATCGGCAATCGCGGCAAAATTTACCGCCTGGATCGCGAAATCGCGATTTCCGTTACCGTCGCCGAAGAAGAGTTTGGCGAGGGGCAGCAGGCCGGCATCCGTTTTTTCGGCGACGGCTCGTCGACAGGCGGCCGAATTACGCTTGAATGGGGCAAGCAATTGCGGCGTATCGATGTGAATTGGATTACCGGCGCGGTGGAAATACATGATACGGCGGCATAAGGGCTTTTCCCTGCTGGAGATCTTGGTGGCGTTCGCCATCATGGCCGTGGCGTTGACCATCGTGTTGCGCATATTCGGTGCCGGCGTTAATACCGCGGTCATTTCCGAAGAATACAATCTGGCCGTACAGATTGCCGAATCGATACTGGCGCGCACCGGGGTGGAAACGCCTTTGCAAGCGGGTGAAAGCGCCGGAACCGAGGCGGATAAATACGCTTGGCTGGTCAGAATAACCCCGGTGGCCGAGCCGCCCGCGGCCGGACGCCGGTTCCAATCCCGGCAGGACCAATCTCCCGCCCAGCCCAGCCGGAAATTGATGAAAGTGAGCGTGCGGGTAAGTTGGGGCGACGCTGCCGAAAGACAACGCAGCGTGCAATTGGATAGCCTAAGAATGATACTGGAACCCGTCCTGTGAAACTGTTTCGACGGAACGGTTTTACCTTGATCGAAGTGTTGATTGCCATGACGCTGTTGGGCGTGATGGTGGTTTTGCTGTTCAGCAGTCTGCGGATTGCCGCGCAAAGCTGGAACGCCGGCGAAAACAAGATGGCCGCCGTGAACCAAAAGGCTGTGGTGTACCGGTTTTTCAAGCGCCATCTAATGGCGGTTCGGCCTTTGCCGGCGTTAAATCCCGAGCCCGAGTCCAGCCCGGAAAGTACGCAGGTTTTTCAAGGTCTTGCACAAAGTTTAAGGTTTGTCGCCGGTTTGCCCGCCAGTTCCGCGCGTAAAGGGTTGCAGGTATTCGATATTGCCCTGGCCCCCGATAACAGCTCGATATTATGGGTAACTTTAACGCCTTACCGATTGGCCGAGCCCGAGCGGGAGCCGGTTAAACCTGAGGTGTTGCTGGAGAACATTGCCGGTTTGAAATTCGCTTATTTCGGCAGGATCGAAGAATTCGCGGAACCGCAGTGGCAGGAGGAATGGGTGGCCGCCGAGCGCTTGCCCAGTTTGATCAAAGTATCTATTGCCTTAAAGGACGGCAGTTACTGGCCGGAGATGGTTTTTCCGCTGAAAATCAGCCGGGCGGCCAATACGCCGAACGTGGCCGACGACGGCCGGATTGATGAAGATAGCGATGAACGCTAAATTACCGCCGCTGTCGAGTAGCCGACAGCATGGCTTGGCGTTGGTCATCGTGATCTGGATATTGACCTTGCTGACTCTGATGGCGGGTAGCTTCGCTATCGGCATGCGCCGCGAAAGCAGCGTCAGTTCCGCCATTACTGCGAATGCCGAAGCCCTGGCCTTGGCGGAAAGTGGTGTCCATTTGGCGGAATTTAATTTGAGTCAGGCCGATCCCGAGCAACGTTGGCTGGCCAATGGCACGATTTATGAAATAATCGGCCAGGAAAGCCGCATGCGGATACGTATTTTTTCCGAAGCCGGCAAAGTCGATATCAACATGTCCGGCGAAGACCAACTGGCGGCGGTTTTAAAGTCAGTGTTGCCGGACGACTGGGAACGCCAGCATTTGTTGAATGCTATCTTGGATTGGCGGGATGCCGACGACGACACCCGCACCCAAGGCGCCGAAAAACGCCAATATAGACTAGCCGGTTTGTCTTATGGGCCCAGTAATGCCGCTTTTCAAAGCTTGGAGGAATTGCAGTCGGTTTTAGGTATGAATGAAGCCGTATATAATGCCATTCAGCCCTACCTTACCGTTTATTCGTCCACTGCCGAGGTTAACCAACGCGACGCTTCGCCCGAATTGCTGAATATTCTGGCGGCGGACCTGAAAGACCGCCATATTCAGGATGCCGCGCTGCAAAAAAATTTAAACGGCGCGGATAGCGCCGATAACGCGCCAGCCGATTTGGAGCAGGCATTTACCGGCGAAAATCAAACCTATACTATTATTGTTGAAGTGGAAATGCAGCAAGGGGCCTCGGCGGGTCTGGAGGCGGTGGTGCAATCGCAAGCCGGCGACGGCACAACCTCTTTCGATACGCTGGATTGGAAACAACATTTACAAACTTCGTCGTTATTTAACACTGCAATGGAATATTCTGTAATTACGATTCAAGATGAATTTAGATACGACGATCGATTTTGATTTAAAAAGATTTTTTCGATGGTGGGGCGGCGAGCTGGCGTTTTTGGTGCCGAAAAGCCTGTTGCAACACTTGCGCGAACGGCATGGCAGCGTGATTTTTACCCCATCGGCACAGGGGTTTGAAGTGGCTTTGCTGGATGACGACGAACGAATCGTCGCTCGGCGTAGCGTCGATGTAAACCAGCCGGACGGTTTCAAGCAGCTTAAAGGTCAATATCCGGCCATGGAAAAAGCCGATTTTGTGTTGCGGTTGTCCGCTGATCAGGCCTTGCATAAACTGCTTTATTTGCCCGCGGCCGCGCAAGAAAATTTGCGGCAAGTGGTGGGTTTTGAATTGGACAGGTATACGCCTTTTAATGCCGAACAAGTCTATTTCTCACTGATCCCCTTAGGCAGCACGGAGCATGCGCAACTGCGGATACTCTTGATTGCGGCACCCAAACCGCGTCTTGACGAACAATTAGCCAATCTGACGATACTGGGCGTGCAGCCGCATAAAGTGGATTACGCGCCGGCGGCGGCCGATTTTCCGCAAACCCGCAACGCCTATAATTTATTGCCGGACCGTTTTAGGCGCAACGGCGGCAAACTGGGGCAATCCCTGCAATGGCTGGCCGGCGCGGCATTGATGTTGCTGCTGTTGGCCGCGATGGTCTTGCCGGTCTGGTTGGAAGGACAGGCGGTCGAGAGCCTGCAAACCCGCATCAAACAACTGGAAAAACAGAATCGCGCCGTCGACCTGCAGCAAAGCGAAATCGACGCCCTGCGCGCGGAAACCCAAAAGTTGATCGATATCAAGCAGCAGTCGCCGGCGTTATTGGCGGTGTTAAATGAATTGAGCCGCCTGTTAAATGACGAAACCTGGCTGACGCATTTACATTTTTCCGACAATCGCATGCAGATACAAGGCCAATCGCCCGCCGCCTCGGCTTTAATCGGCACCCTGGAAGGTTCCGAATTTTTCAGCGACGTCAGTTTCGTTTCGCCGTTGACGCAGGATAAAACCAGCGGACGCGAGCGCTTTCAGATCAGCATGACGGTCAACACGCCGGTAAGCATAATGCAAACCGATAGCGCGGATGCGGCGGATGCCGAAAGTCCGGATGGGGGGGCGGAGCCGATATCCGAGCCCGAACCGGAAAATACCGGGGAGCAGGGCGATGAATGAATTGCGTTGGCAGCGTTGGCTGGCTGTCGGCTTATTCCTATTGGTCGTGTCGGCCGTGGTGTTTGCCGTGTTGCTGCCGTTAATCGGCACCGGCTTGGCGTATCACGAAGAAAAAAACGATTTATTGTTCCGCTTGCAACGCCAGCAAACCATAGCCGGCCGCGAAACCCAGGTGGCGGCGGCATTGGACGACATCAAGCAGCAATTTTCCGAACAAGGCTATTTCAGTACCAGTACCACCGAAGCCTTGGCTTCCGCCGAACTGCAAAATATCGTTAAAACCGCCGTGGCCGATGCCGGCGGCCAATTAACCAGCACCCAAGGTTTACCTGGCAAGGAAACGGACGGTTTTTTTCGGGTGGCCGTGAAAGTGCGCATGACGGGCAGCATGGAAGCGTTAGTCGGTGTATTGCAGAGTATCGAAACCGCCGTGCCGGTTTTGATCGTCGATCAACTGGACATCAACCCGGTGCGCGGCGCGCGCAACCGCAAAACCAATAAAGTCGAGCCTAGCGATCAGCTCAATGTCAGCTTTCAGGTGGTGAGTTTTTTACGGAGCCCCAACCCATGAATAGCCGGGTTTTCAAATGGCAATTAATCGCCTCCGCCGGCTTAAGCGTAATTTTGCTGGCCGAGTGGATCACGGGCGAAACTCAGCGCGGCCGGTTACAGGCTATCCTGGATAAAACCATCCAAAGCGAATACCAATCCGAACCGATGCCGGTCTTGCATCAGTCCAGGGCATTCAACGGCGGTATGAATGAGATCATCGAACGGCCCTTGTTCATCGAGGGGCGCAAACCCTTGCCCGAACAAGTGGTGGAGGGGCCGGATACCGCCGACAACGGCCAGTTGGATGACTGGTTGTTGATTGGCATTTACAATAAGGATAAGCGGAAGATGGCTTTGTTTCGCAAGCAAAACGAGGCCAAAACCTTTTTAAAACTCAACGAAAACCAAATGATAACCGGCTGGCAGCTTAAACAGATTCAGGACGACCGGGTGGTTTTGCAGCAAGGCGGGCAGCAAAAATCCATTGTGCTCAGAAAGCCGCGACTGCAGGTTCCGCTGGCGGCCTCGTCGAACAGACCCGTCATTCCAGCCAAACCCAGGGCTCCGGTAGCGCCGATTACTAATAATTCTCCAGAGAATAACACCAATGACAGTGAAAACCAGTAAAGCGCCGCGCATTTTGGCGCTGGCCTTGTCGATGACGGGCTGTGAATTTATCGGCCCGCAACTGCATGAAAAAATGCCGCTGCCGCAAGCGGCGCCGATCCGGGACGAACAATTCGCCGTGGCCGCGAGCGACGACGGCAGTTCCAAAACCGCCAAGGTGGAAATTTTTCCCAACACCGAGTCTAGTATCACGGCCGGCCGAGGCGGTTCCGCGGCGCCTAAAAGTTCGGGTAAGGGCGAATACAGTTTGAATTTCGACGATGCCGACTTGGGCGAAGTGGCCAAGGTGATCCTGAGCGACATTTTGGGTAAAAATTACACCCTCAGTCCGCAAGTCACCGGCAAAGTCACCTTGCAAACCACCCAACCCTTGACCAAGGAGGATTTGATTCCCACCCTGGAAATGCTGTTAAACGTCAATAATGCCGCCTTGGTGGTCGAGTCCGGCATGTATTTGATCAAGCCTTCCAACGAGGCCATGTATAGCAGTTCCTTTAAATCCTTGGGCACCTCCAGCTTGCCGTCCGGTTATCAAACCCGCGTGATCCCGGTGCACAACGTGGCCGCCGGCGAAATCGCCGACATTTTAAAGCCGCTGCTGCCGGAAAAATCGCAGTTGTATGCCGACCCGAACCGCAATATTTTGCTGGTGTCCGGTTCGGCCGGCGAATTGAACCGGATTTTGGATGTGGTGAGTACCTTCGATACCGATGTTCTGAGGGGGCGCTCGTTTGCCTTGTTTACCCCGGCCCATGTCGATGCCGGCAAAATTATCGAGGAACTGCAGCAGGTTTTCGGCCGTAAATCCGGCGCCGCCGGCGGCGAAAAGGCAGAGGAAAACAGTTTCTTCAGATTTATCGAAATCGAACGCATGAACGCGGTATTGGCCATCACCCACAACGCCAAGTACCTGCAGGACATCGAAAGCTGGGTGTTTCGGTTGGACAGGACCAATCCCGAGGCCAGCGGCGGCGTCAATGTCTACCGGGCCCAGCATGTCAGTGCCGTGGATTTGGCCAACACCTTGAGCAACATTTTCGGCACCGGCACCTCGAGAACGGGGCGTTCGGCATCGATAGCTTCGGGGCGCAGATCGACATCGGCCAGTAATAAATCGTCCGGCGGTATAGGCGGCAGCGGTTCAACCGGCGGTTCAAGCAATTCCAGTAGCGCTTCCGGCTCCAGCGCGGGTTCGAGCGGCGGCATTATGGATAAGTCGCTGAGCGATAGAAATCAGGGGGGAAGCATTGGCTCAAACTCGATAACCGGCAACTCATTCGGTAGCGGCGGCATTAACAATAACTCCGAAATGGCCAAAGTCCGAATTATTCCCGATGAAGGCAATAATGCCCTGATCATCGTGGCCAACTCGGAGGAATACGCCAAAATCCAGCGTATCCTTAAACAGTTGGACGTGTTGCCGTTACAGGTATTGATCGATGCGACTATCGTTGAGGTCACTCTAAATAATGATTTGAAATACGGTATTCAGTGGTACTTCAGTCATAATAACGGCGGCATTAATCAAATCAATGGCGGTTCGGCTCAAGGTATCGATTTAATTAGTTTGACCGAGGAGACCGCCAAAACGTTTTCTACCGGCGGATTTTCCTATGCGTTTTCCAGTGGTTCCAGGGATATCCAGGCCGTTTTAAATGCCAGCGCGACAAACAATAATATCAACGTGATTTCGTCGCCGTCGTTAATGGTGCTTAATAATCAAGAAGCTACCATTAAAGTGGGCGATTCGGTGCCGATCCGTTCTTCGGTTACCAGTAACACCAGCAATACCACAACGACAGGCATCGTGCAGACCAGCTCCATTCAAATGATAGATACGGGTGTTAATCTGTCGGTTAGGCCAAGAGTCAATGCCGGCGGCTTGGTAATAATGGATATTCTGCAAAGCGTCAATCAAGCGATAACCACCACAACGAGCGAAACCATAGATTCCCCTACCATACAAAAAAGGGAAATCGAAAGCAGCGTAGCCGTTCAAAGCGGTGAAACCATTGTGTTGGGGGGCTTGATTAAGGAAAATAACGACTATAAGCGCGATGGCGTGCCGCTGTTGCACGAGATACCGATCATAGGTCCCTTGTTCGGCGGCACCACGCGCAACAAGGACAAAAGTGAGCTGGTGGTGTTGATTACCCCCCGTGTGGTCAATACCCGGAAAGATGCTTCGCTTATCACCGACGAATTCCGCCGTAAGCTGTCTTCGATATACGAAATTCCGGCACCGGCGGTGGAAGTCGATACAGCCGTCCAATAGTCCGGTAGGCCGGAATATACCCGATGCCGCGTATTCTGGTAGGTCGCGTTGCCGCGATAGCGGTTACGTGACAAATGCGCTGACGTTTGTCAGGGAACGCTGCCGCGCACCCTGACCTACGATTTTTAGGGTGCTCTTAATTTAATGTTTTTTGGAGCTTTCAGTTCCGGCACCAGCACGGTATTCCGCGGCGGGCGGCTGTCATCCAGCTCCGGATAATCCTTGGTGTAATGCAGCCCGCGGCTCTCCTTGCGTTGCTGGGCGCTGCGGATGATCAGCTCGGCGACGATGACCAGATTCCGCAATTCCAGCAAATCGCTGCTGATACGGAATTTGCCGTAATATTCGCCGATTTCGTCTTTCAGCAGCACCAGCCGGTTCATGGCGCGTTCCAATCGTTTGTTGGTGCGGACGATGCCGACATAGTCCCACATGAAACGGCGCAGCTCGTCCCAGTTGTGGGCGATCACCACCTCTTCATCCGAATCGCTGACCTGCGATTCGTCCCAGGCCGGCAGCAACGGCGGTTCCGGGAGATTTGCAAATTGGCGGCGGATGTCCCGGTTGGCTTGTTCCGCAAACACCAGGCATTCCAGCAGCGAGTTGCTGGCCATGCGGTTGGCGCCGTGCAAGCCGGTACAGGCCACTTCGCCGATGGCGTACAGGCCGGGGATGTCGGTTCTGGCGTCCCGGTCGGTCAACACGCCGCCGCAGGTGTAGTGCGCGGCCGGTACCACCGGAATCGGTTGCTTGCTGATATCGATGTCCACTTCCAGGCATTGGCTATAAATGGTGGGGAAGTGTTTTTGAATGAAATCCGTGGGCTTATGGCTGATGTCCAGATACACGCAATCAATGCCGTGTTTTTTGATTTCGCTGTCGATGGCGCGGGCGACGATGTCGCGGGGCGCCAGTTCCATGCGTTCGTCGTAACGGCGCATGAAGCGTTCGCCGTTCGGCAATATCAAATGGCCGCCTTCGCCGCGCACGGCTTCGCTGATCAAAAACGAGCGGGCGGACGGATGGTAAAGGCAGGTGGGGTGGAATTGCATAAATTCCATATTGCCGACCCGGCAGCCGGCCCGCCAAGCCAGGGCGATGCCGTCGCCGCTGGAAATGTGCGGGTTGGTGGAATACAAATACACCTTGTTGGCGCCGCCGGTGGCCAGCACCACGACTTTGGCGGCAAAGGTTTTAATGGTATCGGCCTTGCTGTCCAATACATATGCGCCGCAGATGCGCTGCGGGGACAAGCCCAGTTTTTCGGCGGTGATCAGTTCGACGACATTATGATGTTCCAATAAGTCGATGTTGGGGTGCTGTTGCGCGCGTTCGATCAACGACAGCGAAACGGCTTTGCCGGTGGCGTCGTCGGTATGCACGATGCGGCGATGCGAATGGCCGCCTTCGCGGTTTAAATGCAATTGTTTGTTGCCATCGGCACCTTTTTCCTCGGTAAAATTGACGCCTTGGGCGCGCAGCCATTCGATGCTTTCGCGGCCCTTGGATACCGTTAGTTGCACGATATCCGGATCGCAAAGGCCGGCTCCGGCAATCAGGGTGTCTTCGATGTGCGACTCGATGGAATCGTATTCATCGTCGAATACGGCTGAAATGCCGCCTTGGGCATAATAGGTGCTGCACTCGGTCAGTGCGAATTTGGCCAATACCGCGACTCGATAAGTGTCCGCCAAATGCAGCGCCAGACTGAGGCCGGCACCGCCGCTGCCGGCGATCAATACGTCATAATGTAGGTTGGAATGCGCTGTCAATGTGGTCTATTTGAGAATATGAAGGTTTTATTACGCTGAGGGAAAATCATAACGTGTTTTAGCGCGACGGTAATTTTTTTTGTATTGCCAGAACTAATGATGTTTAATTCTGTCCATTCCACTATCGTAATAGCTCAGTGAACGAATCAACAAGGCTCTCCGAAGATATAGATCAGGACTTGGTGCGCAGGGTCCAGCAAGGCGATAAAGCCGCCTTCGATCTTCTCGTTATCAAGTATCAGCACAGGATTGTGCATCTGGTCAACCGGTATGTAAAAGACCCTAGCGAAGCGCAAGATGTGGCGCAGGATTCTTTTATCAAAGCCTATAAGGCCTTGGGCGATTTTAGGGGCGATAGCGCTTTTTACACATGGCTGTATCGAATAGCGATCAATACCGCTAAAAATTACCTGTTGTCGCGCTCCAGGCGGCATTCCGACTATGAAGTCGATATGCAGGATGCCGAACAAATCGAGAACGCCCCGCAGTTGAAAGACATAGAAACACCGGAGCATCAATTGATGAACGATCAGATTATTGCCGTAATCAAATCGGCCATCGAGAAATTGCCCGAAGAAATGCGCATTGCCATTACCCTAAGGGAGTTTGAAGGCATGAGCTACGAAGAGATTGCCGAAGCCATGGATTGCCCAATCGGCACCGTGCGCTCCCGGATATTCAGGGCCCGCGAGGCTATCGACGAAAAATTAAACCCATTGCTCGGTTAAAGGTATTACCATGCAAGCACAACAAATTGAAAAACTCTCATTACTGGTTGACGATCAACTCGATAACGCACAGGCCATACCGTTGTTAAAGTCGGTACAGCGCGATCCGGAACTGCAAGCCAAACTGCAACGCTATGCGCTGATTAGTCAGGCGCTAAAAGGCGAACAAGGCGCGGTGGCCGATTTGGATTTTGCCGAGAAGCTCAAGCGGCAATTGAAATCGGAACCGGTTTATTTCTTGCCGCGGAAAAAGTCGGACGATCACTTTAAAAAAACCTCCCTGGCGGTGGCCGCTTCGGTAGTTTTGGCCGTGGTTGGCTTTTATGCCGGAAAAATGCAAAACCGGATCCAACCCTTTGCGGAAATCACGACGGCGGCACAGAGCCAGACTCCGGCGGATCAAATGAACGCGCAGTTCAAGGATTATTTACAAGCCCACGACAATGTTTGGTACGTTAATAATAATGTCGGCGTCAAATCGTATGCCCGTCTGGCCAGTTATCAACCCAAATAAGCTTGTAAATGCGATTATTATTTGTTTTTCTGCTTTTTATATCTTGTGCCTTTGCGAATGACGATCAGACTTTAGACGGCCGGCAATGGCTGGAAAAAGTCAATCATGCGATGAAAACCTTGAATTACCACGGCACCGTGGTATTCATGAAACACGGTCAAGTCGATACCATGAGGTATCGGCATACCTTTGAAAGCGGCATTGAAACCGAACGCTTGACTTCGCTGAATTCCCCCTTGCGGGAAGTGACCCGGCATTCCAATGAGATCAGTTGTCTGTACAAGGAAAGCCAACAAAAAGTCGAAACCCAACATCCGATAGACCGGTCCTTCATCGTCAATTTGCCGTTAAAGCCGGAACGTTTGCACGACGAATATCTGTTTGCGGTGGCAGGTCAAGAAATGATCGCCATGCGCCCGGCGCAAATCATTGCGGTATTACCCAAGGACGACTTGCGCTATGCGCGCAAACTCTGGATCGATACCGCCAGTCTTCTGCCGCTGAAAGTTGAAGTTTACGGGCAGGACGGTAAAACGCTAGAGCAAGTTTTGTTTACCGAGTTGAATGTGGATGCGTTGGCAACGCAAACCGACGCCGATCAAACGGCGGCCGACGAAGAGAGCAAACACCATCAACACGTTTCGCAAGCCGAAGCGTTTGAAAAATCGCCATTTGAATTAAAAAATTGGCCGGCGGGGTTTGAAAAAATTTTTTTCATCCGCAATACCATGCAGCAGTCCAAAAAAACCGTGGACCATTTGTTGATTAGCGACGGTTTTTCCAGCGTTTCGGTTTATTTTGAAGCCAAGGGTGAAAAAGGCATCGAAGGTTTACGCAGCTTGGGGCCTGTCAATTCTTACAGCCGGGTGATAGACGATCTGCAAATCACCGCGCTGGGGGAAGTGCCCGTGCAAACCGTCGAGTTGGTTGCCAAGGGCGTATCGTTACGTTGAAAAAATTAACTGCTTTTAAGTATGAAATGTATGAATGGAGAATGCATGTTTAATAAATTTGTAAATAGCGTATGGTTATGGATGCTGATGACATCGCTGGCTTTCGCGCAGTTGCCCGATTTTACCGAAATGGTAAAAAACAATGGCGATGCGGTGGTCAATATCAGCACTACCCAAAAAGCGCCGGAACTGCAGATGGAGCCCGATCAGCAACAAATCCCCCAGGATATCCCGCCTGAATTGGAGGATTTTTTTCGGCATTTCTTTCAAGGGCCTGGCCGGGGCTATGTTCCCAAGGAAACGAATTCCCTGGGTTCGGGTTTCGTAATTTCCAAGGACGGTTATATTTTGACCAACCACCATGTGGTCAACAATGCCTCGGAAATTGTGGTTAAACTGAAGGATCGGCGCGAACTGTTGGCGAAATTGGTGGGTTCCGATGAAAGTACCGATGTGGCGTTGCTGAAAGTGGATTCCAAGGATTTGCCCGTGGTTCAAATCGGCGCCCCCGAACAATTGCAAGTTGGGGAATGGGTGTTGGCCATAGGCACGCCGTTCGGTTTCGAACAATCCGTGACCGCGGGTATCGTCAGCGCCAAGGGACGCAGTCTGCCGGATGGTAATTATGTGCCGTTTATACAAACGGACGTAGCCATCAATCCCGGCAATTCCGGCGGTCCGTTGTTCAACATGCAGGGTCAAGTGGTGGGAATCAACTCGCAAATTTACAGCCGATCCGGCGGTTATATGGGCCTGTCTTTTGCGATTCCGATCGATGTGGCCATGAATGTCGCCGAACAAATCAAAGTCAAGGGCAAGGTATCGCGCGGTTGGTTGGGCGTGCAAATTCAGGACGTTACCCGCCAGTTGGCCGAATCGTTCGGCATGGACAGACCGCATGGCGCCTTGGTTGCCAAGGTCATACCCGGCGGTCCGGCCGAAAAGGCCGGTCTGCAGGTTGGCGATATTATCGTCGAGTTCGATGGCCACGTCATCGAAACGTCCGGCGAATTGCCGCCTATCGTGGGCATGACGCCCGTCGACGAGAAAGCCACGCTGAAAATCATCCGCCAGGGCGACAAGGAGGATTTGTCCGTAAAAGTGGGTCTGCTGCCGGCTCAGGCGGTACAGTTGGCGCCTAGTTCGATGCCTGAAACTACTGTAAACAGGCTTGGTTTGGCGGTGGCCGATCTGACCGAAGAGCAGCGTCAGCAATTGCAGGTTGAAAAAAACGGTGTGCTGGTGCAAAAAGTCGGCAAAGGTATCGCCCTGGATGCCGGTATTCAACCCGGAGACGTCATTTTACGGGTGCAAAACGCGCCGGTAAAAGATGTTGCCGACTTTAATAAAATTGTTGCTAAACTGCCGGTGGATAAATCCATTGCCATGCTGATTCAGCGTAACGGCAGTCCGGTTTTTTTAGCGTTCAAGATCGATAAATAAGAGGTATTTTGCATATGGCTAACGCAATCAACATTACGCAATTAATTGGTAATACGCCGTTAGTCAAACTGCATAGGATTGTGCCCGATGACTCGGCCACCGTCCTGGTTAAGTTGGAATCCAGAAATCCGGGCGGGTCGGTCAAGGACCGGATCGGCCAGGCTATGATCCAAGCCGCCGAAAAATCGGGCGTTTTAAAAGCCGGGGGCAGCATTGTCGAACCCACCTCCGGTAATACCGGTATTGCCTTGGCCATGATAGCCGCCGCGCGCGGCTACCGCTGTACCTTGGTGATGCCGGATACCATGTCGATCGAAAGGCGGCAGCTACTGGCTTTGTACGGCGCGGAAATCGTACTGACACCCGGCGGCGAAGGCATGAAAGGGGCGATTAATAAAGCCCATGAAATTGTGGCCGAAACCGGCGCCTTCATGCCGCAGCAATTTGAAAATCCGGCCAATCCCGAGGTGCATCGGCAGACCACGGCCCAGGAAATCTGGTCCGGCACGGATGGTCAGATCGATGCGTTTGTCTGCGGGGTGGGGACGGGGGGCACGATTACCGGGGTCGCCGATGTGCTTAAAAACCGCAATCCCGAGTTTAAGGCGATTGCCGTGGAGCCGTCCGAATCGCCGGTCATCTCCGGCGGCACGCATAGTCCGCACAAGATACAAGGCATCGGGGCGGGTTTCGTGCCTAAAAATCTGGATGTGGATTTATTGGACGGTATCGAGCTGGTCAGCACGGAAGACGCTTTCGCCATGCGTAAACGGCTGATCCGGGAAGAAGGCATTATGGCCGGTATTTCTTCCGGTGCCAGCGTGTGCGCGGCGTTGCGCGTCGCTGCCCGGTTAGGGGTCGGCAAAACCGTCGTCACCATCGTACACGATACCGGCGAGCGCTATTTGAGCATGAGCTAGCCTCGCGGTTTATCTATTTACCTCTTGCCGAATGAAAGATTCGCGAATTAAACTGCGCTCTGCCGGGTTGGGTTATCTGATCAACCGTATCCAGACGCTGTTCGTCAGTATGCTGCGCATATGGACGATTCCGATTGTGTTGATGCTGAGCGTGTCGTCGGGGTTTACCACCTATTACGGGCTGTCGCATTTCATTACGCCCTGGATCGCATTGATCATCACCATTGCCATTCAATCCATTATCGTGATTTGCTCCCTGGAAATGGCCGGCATACATTGGACAGCCAATCGCGTCCGCTATTTTTCGGTGGTTAGCTCGCTGTGCATAGCGGTGACGGCATCGATTACGTTTTCGTATTTCAAGTTTTATGAAATATCCGAACAGGAATCCCTGCATATCGACCGGGTGCAGCAGATCAGGCAGGATATTAAATCCTATCTTGGCAGCGTTCTGGCGCAAAAAAGCCAATTATTGCAAAATCATCAACAGGCTTTGGATAAAGCGTCCGCCGACGTATCCCAGGCCTATTTCGGCACCCACGAACAAATAGCGCCCGGCTATAAAAATCAAATCGGAGAAGGGCCTTTTTGGCGGCATTACAATCAGATATATCAGGAAAAAAAACAGGCGTTTCAAGTTCAAGAGCAAGCCTTTCTGGATTTGGATGCCAAAATTCGCCAGCTGCAAACCAGTTTGGGGGATTTGGATGTCGCCCAAAATCAGGAGACGGCTTACTATCAGATGTTGAAAAACTACCAGGATATACAGCTGATTGTGAATCAACTCTCCAGCAGCGCGGGCTTGCAGTTGCCTGACGCACCCATGCTGATGACTTATAAGCAATTCGTGGAAGAGGTGAAGCCTTCGTTTGCCATGTGGCAGGGTTTTTCCTGGTTTGCTTTTGCCTGCGCGGCCATGGTGGATTTTTTTACCGTGTTGCTGTCGTACCGTCTGGAATTTACCGCTCCCGGGCCTTTAACGGTACAGGAAGAGGAATTGGTATTCGAATGTTTGCGGCAATTTTCCGAGTTTCGCATCAATCAAAACGACGAGCTGGAAATGGTCATCGAAAAGTCCGAGCTGGAAAAAGCCCGCCGTTATTCCGACTGGTCGCGGATGTTTGTGGTCGGCTTGCTGCTGAGCCGGGGGTTTTTAAGAAAAGTGGACGCCCGAACCGTTGAATTCGCGCCCAGTCTCTATCCGCTGATTGCCGAAAAAATGTCGGACAAGATAGCGGCCCTCAAAGCCAAGTCTTTGCCTAAAGCGCCTGCCGACGAGCCATGAATAGTGCCGATAACGAGCTGGAAGCGTGGCTGGCGGGCGAGGACCTTTTCGAGCAAAACTTGCCGGATCCCGAGCAGTGGGTGGCCGGTTTCGATGCCGATCGGCAAGTAGTTGTACTTAAAATCGGTCCCTTCCAGCGCCTGTTTTTGCGCCCCGGCAAGTTCACCAAGCGTTTTTTTCACCAGTTATACCCGTTAACGATTGAAACCTGGCCTTATCGGCGGCAAGTAAATTTATTCGACGATTTTTGCACGGTGAATATTGCGCTGGATTTGCGCTTTCAGGCCACCTTGAATTACGTGCAAAAGAATCCGGAAGTGCTGGATAGCATTAATCGGCATATTCAGGGGCTTTACGCGGCTGTTATCGAAGATAAAATCAACCAGGAACTGCATAAGTTAGCGGATGGCGGCTGGGTGCAAAAGGGGCTGGCCGAGCACGAAAAGCGCATAGCCATTACGGTTTGCGAAGTGTTGACCCAGCAGCACATCCAGGCCGAAGCCGTTTGCCATATGACGGTGGTTTTTGCCGACTTTCCCGAGGTTCGGTTAGGGAAAGACAGCGTTTATCTGCATGTGCTGAAAAAAACCTTCGAATTAAACGAAGAAAAAAATCGGGAACATCAACGCCAACAGCGTTATAACGAACAGCAGGCCTTGCAGGCAAAACAGCAGGAACTGGAACATCTTAAACAACTGGCCGAAATGCAGCGCCGAATCCAGTTGGCCGAGGCCGAAGCGCAAATTCAATTGTTACAGGATAAGGAGCAACAGCTTGCCCGGCAGCTCGAGGTGGAAAGGCGCTTACATGCCGCGCGAATGGAGCATGAGCAGCAACTCAAGGAAACGAGTCTTGAAATTGAATTGCGTTCTCTGCAAGAGCTTGACGCCAAGCAGCGCTTGGCGGAAGCCCGGCAGCTGACGGAACGGTTGGCGCATCAGGCTGTTTTGGCGGATAAGCAGACGCTCGCGGAAATCCAGCGGCGCGACTCTGCTCGGCGACATTGGCGCGCGGCGGGAAACCTTGACAGCGATGGCGAAGACGGCATTGAGAATACCGATGTATAAAATGCGGTGCAGCCTTTTTCTCTATATCGCATTAATGCTGTTGTCCGCTTGCGCCATGGGGCCGCGGAAATTGCAAATTAATGCCGAAGTGGATGCGCTGGCGGCAAGTGATGTCCAAGGTAAGCGGCGCTTCGTAATATTGCCCGCCAACAAAGACATTAAACCGCAGGATTTGCAATTTATGGAGTTCAAGGGATATGTCGAGAAGGCTTTGCTTAACCGGGGGTTTGTCAAAGTCGAACAGATGCAGGATGGCGATGCGGTGCTGTTTTTGGATTACGGGACGGGAGAGCCGCAAATCCGCCAATACAGCTACGAGGTACCTATCATGAACAATTTCGGCTATTACCCGTATTACCGCTCTTATCGGTATTATCCAAGCATGGCTTACGGCTATACTCAGCATATCGAAACCTATACGGTTTTCAAACGGCATTTGACGCTTGAAGCCTACGATATGGCCGCCTATTTACTGCAAAAGCCCCCGGTACAGCTCTGGAAGGTCAGCGTGCAAAGCCAAGGCCAAAGTAATGATCTGCGCTTGATTTTCCCTTACATGGTGACGGCCATGCAGCCTTATCTCGCCGCCAATACCGGGCATATGGTAGCGGTGCCGGTGGACGAAACCGATCTGCTATTGAAGGATATTGTAATGAACAATCCGCACCGCTTGCCGGCGGCCTCTCCCGCGCCCCAACCTTAAAAAAGCCCATGCAAGACAGGCTTTTTAGACGCGCTTTAGTCCGCCAGCCCTTCCAGCTTGGATTGTAGGGCCATGATTTCAGCAAGATGGGCGTTAAAAAACGTTGCCGATAAGCCGATTTTTTCCGCAACCGGCAAGGGAAGCGCGGCCAAAATATCTTCTTCCGATGTGCCTTTTTCAACCGCGTCGCTGATAAATTGCGCAAGATGCAGACAGCAAGCGATAGGGGAGGGTTGCTCAAAAGTCAAGGGCTCGCCGGAATGCTGAATGGCTTCCACCAGTTCGCCGCCGAATTTCCAGCGGCGGCATAATTCCGCACAGACATCCTGATTGGTAAAACCCAAACAGGTTCTTTCGAAGTTGGCGCGCGATGAACGGCCGGCCCGGGTATGTTGGTCGATTTCGTTGGCTTCGCTGGGTAGGCCGATATGAATCAACAGATTTCCCAGATTGCCGATTAAACCGGCGGTATAGGCAATCTCACCGGAATTGCTAATGCGTTCGGCCAGCCATTTGGCGTAAACGGCCGTTCTGAAACAGTTGCTCCAGAATTTTCTGATGTCGAAATTTTCGATTTTAGGCATGGAGGAAACAATGCCCGAGGCTATGACCAGGGTTTTTAACTGGTTCATGCCCAGCATGACGGTGGCTTCATCGATAGAGGATATTTTCCGCGACAGGCCGAAATGCGCCGAATTGACCAAACGCAAAATTTTCAGCGAAATAACTTGTTCTTTTTCAACATTTTTAGCGATGTCCAGCATTTCCGCGCGAGGGTCGTTAAGTTGGTTGATGATGGTTCTAACGACTTCCGGAATTTGCGGCAGCTTAGGAATGTTATCGAACAACTGGTTCATCTGAATCGGCATATAGTAGGAATCCTTGAAAAGTGAGAAATCGCCAACAGTTTAGCTGAATTTGGTTTTTCAACAATAAAAAACCATGAAAAATCAGCCGGCTTTATTAATCCGGCCACGACGGCAAGGACGGCCAAGACAAAATCGAATTTATTGCGGAATAAATGCCGATAAAACTGGATACTGGCGCGGATTTTTATAATAATCGGATGGCGGAAAACAACGGGCGATTTAGGTCTCCGGCGCTTTCCGTCCAACAATAATAACCACAATGAGGTGACACCATGCTAGCTAAAATTGCTGTAGCCGATTACATGTCCAAGCATCCGGTAACCGTAAGCCCCGACACCGAAGTGTCTTTGGCATTTAAGAAGATGTTGGACCACAAAATCACTAGCGTGCCGGTAGTCGATAGCCACGGTAAGCTGGTGGGTATTTTTTCCGAAAAAGACGGCATGAAGGTTGTCATCGAATCGGCATACAACCAAAGTATGACCGGTAAAGTGAGCGAGTTTATGACGGCGGCGCCATTGGTGGTCGATATTGAAGACAGCTTGGTCGATGTGGCCGCCAAGTTTCAAAATTCACCGATCAGGAGTTTTCCGGTTTTTCAAGATGGTGCCATGGTGGGTATGATCAGCCGGGTAGACGTCCTAAGAGCATTGGTTTCCGCGCATTAATCGGTAGGGCCTTGGACGCGCTTTGACCATGGTGATGCAGCTGGCTTTATGGAAACAAAACTTTCCGGAGTTCGTCAATCAAGACGACAAGGTTCTTAAGCAGTTGATGGATTCGGCCGTGCTGGTAAATCTGCCTGCCGGACAACAAGTGTTTTATCCCGGAAAAATCTGCGAAAATTATTTGCTGATGTTATCCGGCAGCGTCAAGGCGCAAATTATTTCCGCCGATGGCCGGGAAGTTCTGCTCTACCATGTCCGGGCCGGGGATTCGTGTGTGCTGACCACATCCTGTCTGCTTGGGGACAATCGTTATCCGGCGGAAGGGTTTACGGAAACCGAAGTCAAGGCATTTGCCATTCCGGCTCCGGTCTTTCATCGCTGTCTGGGGTATTCGGCGTTTTTTCGCGAATTTGTGTTTCGCAGCTTCTCCTCTCGTTTGGCCGATGTGATTAAACGCATGGAAGCGCTCAGTTTTGGCACGGTCGATCAAAAATTGGCCAGGGTACTGTTGGCCGGCCAATCCGGGACGATACATAAAACCCATCACGAACTGGCCCTGGAAATGGGCTCGGTTCGTGAAGTGGTTTCCCGGCATTTAAAGCGGTTTGAAAGTTATGGTTGGTTGAGTATGAAAAGGGGCAGCATTGAAATTGTCGATGCCGAAGCATTAAAACAAGTCATTGCCGGTTCGTCCGAACATTAGTCGTTCCGATCGTTTTTCGACTTGTTTTCATTGGCGATAAAATGCAACATGATGAAGCCCATCACGAAACCCAATACGGCCGAAAACACCAAGGGTAATGCGAAGGGAATGTCGTGCGGGTCCCTCAGGTTCATATGCAGAATGCCCGAGGCAAAGTTAAAAATTAAGTCCAACATGATTTCCTACCTTTTCTAATTGTTAAGTTGGCCTGCAAAACCAGTAATGGTTTAGAGGCGATTTAGAATATAAGGATAGATTGATAAAATGTCGGTGACTAAGTTACACAACTTGTTGCATGGCGCGATATATCGGTAAAATGCCGGCACTTTTGCGGGGGGAGAAAGCCGTGACAAATAGAATTAACGATGATGGTAGCAGACGGGTCAAAAATATTGCCGCTGTGTTGTATTTATTGGTGCTGGCATTCGTGGTGGGCGGGTCTTATATTAACCAGCGGCACAACGAAGCGGTATCGGCGCGGGAATCGAATAAAGCCGGGCTCGCCCAATAAGCTTAATGCCATGTTTTAGAGCTCTATTTCTTTTCGGGCCGTTATTGCGGATAAAAGCCCTTCAAGGCAATCGCAAATAGCCTGGAAAAAAGCGTCCAACCGCATCCTCCCCGGCAGCTTCATGGTATCTCTCGGCGGCGCAAGGACAGATGCCGAGGTAAGGCCTCCACCAACCGGACTTGGCATGTTCCTTTTCCCGGCCTGATGCTCCGGCTCCGAACGCAGGGGGACAGGCATGCCGATATTGCCGGTAAAACCTAAGCCTACGTACTTCAAACTTATGCATTACATACCTTCATCCGGGTGTGGGTTTTGAGGGGGGGCTCTTCGCTCCGGCGGTTGAAGAGCGACGTTTCCGGTAGAGGCATGCGTGGAGGTCGACATGAAATAACCATGTCGAGCCATTCCCGTCTTGGGGAGTTAGTTAAATATCATGTGCTTGAAGGCTTTTGTTGCAGTAATGTGTCCGGTTTTTTGCCGTTTCCGGTAAAACATATAGAACGCTTGGAGATGCAAAAACCTGCCGAATTCATGCGGCGCTAGCATTTTCCACGGCTTGGACGATAGTTTAAAACTGTATTTATTATCCGAACTTAACGGCGCTGGATTTTGCACTGTTTGCTCGTAACCCGTTTTTTTGTTTCACGGGAAACTTCTCATGTTGCAAGAGAAATAACTTTAACTTTATCTATTTTTAACATTAAGTATGGCATTCAATTTGCTGATATTTAATGATTTTTTAGAAATATTTGCGGGCATATTCTCAATGCCGTGATTGTGCAAGCCAACGATAATATTGAAACGAGGTAATAGTGTGAGGACAGTATTAATAACAGGGGCCAATCGAGGGCTTGGATTAGAGTTTTGCCGGCAATATGCGCAGTCGGGCTGGCGGGTAATCGCAACTTGCCGGCATCCGGATGCGGCAAGCGGATTGAATGAACTGGCTCGCCAGCATGCGCATTTACAAGTTCACGGTTTGGATGTGGCCGATTTTTTTCAAATCGATGCGTTAAGCGGCGCATTGGCCGATTCAAGCATCGATGTGTTAATTAATAACGCCGGCATCTATACCGACATTGCGGGGAAAGGGTTCGGCCATTTGGATTATCAGGCCTGGTCGTCGGCGTTTTTGGTCAATAGTATGGCGCCGGTAAAACTGGCCGAAGCGTTTTTGCCCCAACTTATACGTAGCCGGAAAAGGCTGATCGTTGCCATCAGCAGCCTCATGGGTAGCATGACCGATAATACCAGTGGCGGCAGCCTGCAATACCGTTCGAGTAAAGCCGGTTTGAACGCGGCCATGAAAAGCTTGGCAATCGATTTGCGCCCGCAAGAGATTGGAGTGTTGGTACTGCATCCGGGTTGGGTGAGAACCGATATGGGCGGTAAAGATGCTTTAATCGATGTGGAGGAAAGCGTTGCCGGTATGCGCCAGTGTATAGATGCATTTTCCTTGGCGCAATCCGGAAGCTTCCTAAAGTTCGACGCCAGTTCGCTGCCTTGGTAGTTTTTTGCCGGATAAGCGTAATTTGTTGTTGACATTGCCGTTTAAATTTTAGGTTATGCACAAAAACCGGTTTTGTCCGCCGCTTAAAAAATGCTTGACAAGGCAACTTATTGAATTTTGGTAAAAAATACATAAGTCATTGATAGTTAATGATTATATGCGCTTGTTCAAGTTTGCTCCAATTTAACGAAGGGTCAGTAAAATCAGGGGCTGCCGTCCATTTCCGACATTTAACTCACAGAGTTATCCACAGCTTTTGTGAGTAACTCATCCCTGGCACGGACCATCAACATGCAAGGACTTTTAGGCATAAAGGCCGATTTTTACCGTATTTCGGCCAAGCGGCTAGACTGGCTTAACAGCCTCTATTAATGTATGGCTCATAACTTAAAATCGATCGGGTAATGCTTATCGCACCATTCGTTCCGTTCTCCACCAGTTGTTTTTTGCAAGGGCCTATAATTAGGAGTAAAAGGAATATTAGGTTTTGGACACATTGATATCGGACTCGTCTTCTTCTCAGTTAAAAGGTTGTTATATGCAAAACCAGCAAACACTCACCATTGACGGTAATCAGGCCGCGGCTAGCGTCGCCCATAAATTAAACGAAGTGATTGCCATTTATCCGATAACGCCTTCTTCGCCCATGGGCGAATGGGCCGACGAATGGTCTTCGCGCGGACAAACCAACCTGTGGGGCACGGTACCGCAAGTTGTGGAGATGCAAAGCGAGGCCGGCGCCGCCGGCGCCATACACGGCGCGTTACAGGCAGGTACCCTGGCTACCACGTTTACCGCTTCGCAAGGCTTGTTGCTGATGCTGCCGAATATGTACAAAATTGCCGGCGAACTAAGTCCGACGGTGTTCCACATCGCCGCCCGTTCGCTGGCTTGCCAGGCCTTGTCGATTTTCGGAGACCATTCCGACGTCATGTCGGCGCGCATGACCGGCTTTGCCATGTTGTGTTCCAATTCGCCGCAGGAAGTGCAGGATTTTGCCTTGATTGCTCATGCCGCCAGTTTGGAAGGCCGGATTCCCTTCATGCATTTTTTCGACGGTTTCCGTACTTCGCACGAAGTGGCAAAACTGATCACTATCGATGACGATGTGCTGCGCGGCATGATACGGCAGGAGTGGGTCGGCGCTTTTCGCGGCCGGGCACTGACCCCCGATAATCCGGTGCTGCGAGGCACCGCGCAAAATCCCGATGTGTATTTTCAAGCCAGGGAGGCGGTCAATCCTTTTTACCAGGCCTTGCCCGAGATTGTGCGGAATGCCATGGACCGTTTCGCCGAGCTTACCGGACGCCAATATCGCTTGTTCGAATACCTGGGTGCCGCGGATGCGGAGCGAGTGATGATACTGATGGGCTCCGGCGCAGAGGCCGCCGAAGAAACCGTGGATTATCTGAACCGGCAAGGCGAAGCGGTCGGCCTGTTGAAAGTGCGTTTGTACCGGCCTTTCTCCGCCGAGCATTTTCTCGCCGCATTACCGGCCGGCTGCCGCAAAATCGCGGTGCTGGATCGCACCAAGGAACCCGGTTCCGACGGCGAACCTTTGTATAAGGATGTGTTGAGTGCCATTGCCCGGCACGTCTGCGGCGCTAACAGCAAATTCGACAGTATGCCTAAAGTGGTGGGGGGGAGATATGGCCTGTCATCCAAGGAGTTTACCCCCGGCATGATCAAGGCGGTGTTCGACGAACTGAAGCAGGATCAACCGAAAAATCAGTTTACCATCGGCATCAACGACGATGTTTCCCACACCAGCCTGCCTTGGGATGCCGGTTTCAGAACCGATATGTACAATGGAATTTTTCAAGCCATGTTTTACGGTTTGGGTAGCGACGGTACGGTGGGAGCGAATAAAAACACCATCAAAATCATCGGCGAGGAAACGGCGGATTTCGCCCAGGGTTATTTCGTTTACGACTCCAAAAAATCCGGCGCGATCACGGTGTCGCATTTACGCTTTGGTCCCAAACCGATCAAGGCCACTTATCTGATCGGCGAAAACGACGCCAATTTCATCGGCTGTCACCAAACCATTTTTCTGGAACGCTACGACATGCTGGTCAACGCCGCCGATAACGCGGTGTTTTTGCTGAATACGCCGGAGCCGGCCAACATGGTTTGGGACAGTCTGCCGCAAACCATGCAGCAACAAATGCTGGCTAAAAACATTCGTTTTTACGTGATCGACGGTTATGCGGTAGCGGAAAAATGCGGCATGGGCAAGCGTATCAACACCATCATGCAGACCTGCTTTTTCGCCATTTCGGGCGTGTTGCCGCAGGAACAGGCTATCGAAGCCATTAAACATGCGGTGGAAAAAACCTACGGCAAAAAAGGCCGCCGTATCGTCGAGCTGAATTTTAAGGCCATCGACGATACTCTGGCCGGCTTACAACAAGTCAGCTTGCCGACAAAAATCAGCAGCCAGTTCGATATTCAAGACCATATCAACGAATCCGCTCCGGATTTTGTCAAACGCGTTACCGCGGAAATCATCGCAGGCCGGGGCGATTTGTTGCCGGTCAGCGCGATGCCGGTGGACGGCACCTTTCCGACCGGTACCACCGCCTATGAAAAGCGCAACCTGGCGTTGGAAATTCCGGTCTGGGAAACCGATTTATGCACCGAATGCGGCAAGTGTGCCATGGTGTGCCCGCATGCGGCGATCCGCAGCAAAATCTATCCGGTCGAAGCGCTGGAAAATGCCCCTGAAACCTTTCAGCATGCGCCGATGTTGGGCAAGGATTTTCCGGCCGGATTGGCGATGACCTATCAAGTGGCGGCGGAAGATTGTACCGGTTGCAGTTTGTGCGTGGACATTTGCCCGATTCGGGATAAATCCAATGCCAGCCGCAAGGCTTTGAACATGCATCCGCAATCGCCCTTGCGCGAACCCGAGCGGGAAAACTGGGATTTCTTCCTGTCCTTGCCGGAATATGACAGACGGCAGCTGAAAGTCAACACCATCAAGGGGGCGATGGTGTTGCAACCTTTATTCGAGTTTTCCGGCGCTTGCGTCGGCTGCGGTGAAACGCCTTACATCAAACTGGCCTCGCAATTATTCGGCGACCGCATGATCGTGGCCAACGCCACCGGCTGTTCTTCGATATACGGCGGTAATTTGCCCACCACGCCGTGGACCAAAAACCCGGAAGGGCGCGGCCCGGCCTGGAGTAATTCCTTGTTCGAGGACAATGCCGAGTTTGGCCTGGGCATGCGGGTGTCGATAGATAAACAAATGGCTTTTGCCCAAGAATTATTGTCGAGTTTACGCGCACCGTTAGGCGATGAAACCGTGGATGCGCTATTGCACGCCGATCAATCCGACGAAGCGGGCCTATACGAGCAACGCCAACGCGTGATGGAATTGAAACAGCGTCTGCAAGCGCTATCCGATCCGGCTGCCGAAACCCTGATGCAACTGGCCGATTACTTATGCAAAAAAAGTGTCTGGATTATCGGCGGCGACGGCTGGGCTTATGACATCGGCTACGGCGGTTTGGATCACGTGTTGGCCAGCGGGCGTAATGTGAATATTCTGGTATTGGACACCGAAGTGTATTCCAACACCGGCGGACAAATGTCGAAAGCCACTCCACTAGGCGCCGTTGCCAAATTTGCGTCCGGCGGTAAAGCCGTGGCGAAAAAGGATTTGGGCTTATTGGCGATGGATTACGGCAATGTTTATGTCGCCCATGTGGCGTATGCCGGCAAGGATATTCAGACTCTGAATGCCTTTATCGAAGCGGAAGCGCACGACGGCCCCTCCATCATTATTGCCTACGCGCCTTGTATCGCCCACGGCGTGGATATGTCCAACAACCACCGCCAGCAAAATCTGGCGGTCAAAAGCGGGCATTGGCCGTTGTTCCGTTTTAATCCCAATCGCATCAAACAGGGCAAAAACCCGATGCAGCTGGATTCGGCGGAACCGTCTATCCCGTATCGCGAATTTGTCATGAGCGAGACCCGGTTCAGCATGCTCTGGCAATCGCATCCGGACGCTGCGGAAGGCTTTTTAAAACGTGCGCAGCAAGATGTTAAAAACCGTTACCGTTATTACAAGCAACTGTCCGAACTGGAGTGGAATGATGCCACCAGCGTTTCGGCATTAAAAGCGCAACTGACGACCGAGACTGCCAAGGAGACCCAACATGGTTGATTTAACGACGGATTATTTAGGCCTGAAACTGGCCCATCCTTTGGTGCCGTCAGCGTCCCCGCTCGGCAAAAATCTGGATAGCGCCCGTAAGCTGGAAGATGCTGGTGCTGCGGCCTTGGTCTTGCCGTCCCTGTTCGAAGAAAAAATCGAAGCCGAACAGGAACAAATGGCGCGGTTCTTTTATGGGCAGGCCATAGGTTACGGCGAAGCGGATTCGTTTCATCCGGTACCCGACCGGATTCTGACCTATCAGGAGCAATATCTGGAGCACCTGCGGCAAGTTAAAACCGCACTGAAAATACCCGTGATCGCCAGTCTGAATGGAACTTCGCTGGGTGGTTGGATTGAATATGGCGTGGCGTTGCAACAGGCCGGCGCCGATGCGCTTGAGCTGAATATCTATCATTTGGCCGCCAATATTGATGAGGATAGTGAAACGGTGGAAAACCGTTATCTGGACATACTGCGCGAATTAAAAAGCCAAGTCGGCATTCCGCTGACCTTAAAACTGTCGCCGCAGTTCAGTTCGCCGCTGCATTTTGCCCAACGTCTACAGACGGCCGGAGCGGACGGCATTGCTATCTTCAACCGTTTTTACCAGCCCGACATCGATCTGGAAACCTTGCAGGTGGTGCCCAAACTGGAACTGTCGACCGCCCAGGAGGCCTTGCTGCGCATCCGTTGGACAGCCTTGCTGTACGGCCGGGTAAACATGTCCCTGGCGGTAACCGGCGGTTTTCATGAAACGGCGGATGTTATTAAAGCCTTGCTGGCCGGAGCGGATGTGGTGCATCTTTGCAGTGTACTGCTGGAAAAAGGCGTTGGCCGTTTATCCGAAATAGTTGCCGAATTGCGCGATTGGCTGGAAGCCCACGAATACCAGTCCATCCGCCAGTTAAAAGGCAGCGTCAGCCAGCAGCATTCGATCGATCCCGGCTTATACGAACGCGCCAATTACGTGCAGGTGCTGGATAGTTATACGCCGGCCAGCGGCGTTATGAGATAAGGCCTTCGGTTCGCGCATTCCGTTGCAAATTACCGGTCATAAGAGGCAATCAGTTAGAAGAAGGCTTTTGCCATCCGGCAAAAGCCTGTTTCCGCCGCGGCCGTGGGGCGTGGGTTTTGACCCCGATTCAATCCGCTGCCAAATGCCGCCACTTTTGCAATCTTGCTTATTGACTGCAAATTCGCAGGTCGGCCGAGTATCTCCTTGGACGTACAGTCTTTTTCGCGTTAACGAATCCGGCGTTAATCGCGCCGTAGTCAATGGCTTTTTGTTAAGGAATGAATGGCATCCAACGCTTTAGGCGTACCGGGCAGCGCTTAAATCGATGTGAGAGAATACCTGCGAACAAAATCCGGCCGATTGGCGGAAGCCGATTCAAAGTGCGTGTTGTTACTGGAAATAACCAAGGCTTTGCTTACTGTGACAGATTTAATTTCGCTAACAAATCAGGTTTATCAGCAAAGCAGCGTTGCCATGCTGATTATGGATTGGGATTTCAAGATTGTGACGTGCAATCCGGCCTTTATCCAATTAACCGGGTTCGAGCTAACCGAATTGAGGGGAGGGCCTTTGTCGTCGATATGCGATGAATTGGCCTATGCACGAGTAATACGTGAAGCCGACAATAAGCTGGCGCTTACCAACTGTTTTAGCGCCGAGTTGGCTTTGCGCCGAAAAAGCGGCGAGTGCTATGCCGCGCAACTCATTATCGATGGTTTGCAAAATTCAAACCGGATAATTCAGCATTATCTGGTGTTAATTCTGGATATTTCCGAGCAAAAACAACGGGAATCCGAATTGCGTTATTATGCCGAAATAGATCCGCTAACGCATTTAGGTAACAGAAAATATCTATTTCAAAGTCTGGAAAGCGCCATTGCCTCGGCCGATCGGTTTAATTACACGGTAGCCGTGATGTTTTTGGATCTCGACGGTTTCAAACAGGTCAACGATTTTTTCGGCCACGGCGAAGGCGACAAAGTGCTGCTGGAAGTCGCGCAGCGCTTAAAACGCTGCGTCAGAAAAGTGGATAATGTTGCACGCTTGGGAGGCGATGAATTTGTGGTCATTTTGAACGGCACTTCCATTGATATGATTGCCGTTACCGCTCAAAGGATCATCGATTTTCTGACCCTGCATATCAAAGATCAAACCCGCGAGATACAAGTTTCCGCCAGCATCGGCATTTCTCTTTACCCGCGAGACAGCAAAAATCCATTGGTTTTATTGAAGTATGCCGACAAAGCCATGTATAAAGCCAAAGCTAAAGGTAAACGGCAATTCCGCTGGCATTTGGAAACATAATAATTAAACGGCAACCAGCCCCATATTCAATGACAAGAATTAGAACGCTTACAAATTTGTCCGGCATCCGCGTGCTGTATGTCGAAGATGATCTGGAAACTCGGGAAGAACTGCAATCCATTTTGGAATTGTATGTGGCTGAGTTGTATACGGCAAAAAATGGCAAGGAAGGGCTGGCGCTCTACAAGCAACATAAACCGGATATTGTGGTAACCGATATTCAAATGCCGGAAATGAATGGCTTGTCCATGGCGGCAGACATTAAAACACTCAATTCCGAACAACAAATTGTCGTTTTGAGTGCATACAATGATGTGGAGTATTTATTTCGGGCTTTGGAGTTGGAGATCCAGCATTACATTACAAAGCCTATTAGTGTGGAAAGGCTGTTGAATAAACTGGCTGAAATGACAGAGCAAATGGATTTGGCCAAAAAAGCCGCCAAAGACCATAAGTTATTGGAACAATACAAATTACTGGTGGATGAAAAAGCCATCGTCGCCAAAATAGATTTAAACGGTAATATTAGTTACGTCAATCGGCATTTTTGCGAATTGTCCGGCTACTCCGAGGCCGAATTATTAGGCCAACATTATTTATTTAGTTTCGACGGTACCGATCAGCAAGATATTTTGAGCGATTTAAAAAAATCGGTATTAGAAACCAAGAAATGGAAAGGGTTGCTCAAAAAAAGGACTAAAGCGGGCGATATTTATGTGGTGGATGTTAGCGTAGTTGCCGTGGTCGATACCGATAACAACATTGAAGAGTTTGTCGCCTTGATGGTGGACATGACGGAAGTGTATGAAAAATTCGAACGGCTGGCGCTCAATTTAAAGCAAGATTTAAGCGAACAAAAACATTATTTACAGGAATACGAGCGCGCGCTGGAGTTAGGAACTTCCTTGTGCGTGGCCGATACGGACGGCAATATTATCAGCGCCAATCATAATTTCAGCGCCACTTTAAATTATAGTGCCGAAGAATTGGTCGGGCAGTCTTTGTATGATTTGGTGCAAGATTGTAATGATTTTAAAGAGCGGGTATTGAAAAAGATTAACGAGCAAGGCTTTAGTTCGCGGGTAATCAAAATTGCCGGCAAGGGCGGTATCCGGCGCACATTAAGTACGGTGATTGTGGGTATTCATAATCAACAGGGCGGCATTCATTCGTTAATGAGTTTAAGCCATGATATTAGCGAAACTATCCAATTAAACGAAAGCATAATAGAAAATCAAAAGGATTTGATTTATGTGCTTGGCGAGGTAGTTGAAAACCGTAGTCAGGAAACAGGCTTGCATATTAAACGCGTCGCGCTTATTTCGGAGTTGTTGGCACTGAAATACGGTCTGAGCGAAGAATATGCCGCCATGATAAAAGTCGCTTCGCCGCTGCATGATATTGGCAAAATCGGTATACCGGATAATATTTTGAATAAGCCTGAAAAGCTATCGGAGGCCGAATTCAAAATTATGAAAAAGCATGCGGACCTGGGTTATCAATTACTCAATAAACTGGATAAGCCGCTCATTAGAATGGCTGCGACGATAGCCCATGAGCACCACGAATACTATAACGGCGCCGGTTATCCCGCCGGCTTGGTCGGCGAACATATTGCCATTGAGGCCCGAATCGTCAGTCTGGTTGACGTTTTCGATGCGTTAAGCACCCGGCGCATTTATAAAGAACCTTGGCCGGACGAGGAAATCATCGAGTATTTAAAGAATAATAAAGGTGTCCAGTTCGACCCGGAGTTAGTGGATTTATTTATAGAAAACCTCGACGAAATCCTAGGCATTCGCGATTTGTTGAAAGAACAATAAAACCATGACGTTTAGAACCACTCTCCTGGCGATGGCCCTGCTTTTGTGCGGCTTATTTGAATTAAGGGCGGAAACTGTGCAGCCGGAAAAGTTAACGCTGGAAGACTGCGTCCGTATCGCCTTGCGGAAACACCAAGCATTGAATGTGTCGGCCGCGAATATTGCCATGGCCGAAGCCATGTATCAGCAAGCCATGTCGGCATATTGGCCGCACATTGCCGCGCAGGTGAATGCATCCCGGGCCGATCAGGACAGAACGTTTACCATGGATGGGGCGTTTACATTGCCAAGCTCTATAACAAATAGCCCAGCACTAGGGGCGGTTGGGCTTGGTGATTTAGCTAAACCCATCCCCATCAACATGGATATTAAGCTACTCGACAAGGATCTGGTGCAATCCTCGTTGAATTTGACTTATCCGGTCTTCACCGGTTTGAAACGGGAGGCGCTGGTCGCGCAAGCGGAGAAAGGCATCGAGATGGCCGAGCAAGGCCAACGCAAAACTCAGCTGGAAATCGTCCGCGATGTCAAAAAATATTATTACGCGGCCCAGTTCGCCCTGCAAATGGAAAAGCTGGCCGACGACACCCTGGAACGTTTCAAGGCTCTGGAAGATTTAACCGAGCGCCTTTATCAAAACGGCTCGATGAAAGTGAAAAAAACCGACTATCTGCGCACGAAAACCACCACCGCGGTCACCCGCACCATGCTAAGCGAAGCCCGCTATGCCCGCGAAATGGCGCACGAAGCGCTGGGGAATGCCATGGGGCAGGAATGGAGCGAGAGCGTTGTGCTGGCGGAAGCCGATCAAGCCGCGCCGCTTAGCGAAGGTCTGCGGGAGTTAGTCGAATCGGCGCAAAACTTCAATCCGGATATTCAGCAGCTCAAATTAGCGGTGCGGATCAGCGATGACCAAATCACCGAGGCTCGCAGTGGCTATTTCCCGATGATCGGCATTCAAGCCGAGGTCCATGATATTCAGACGCCTTATCGCGGCGGCCTGACTAACGCCGCCAATCGAGACGGCTGGACCATTGGGGTGGGCATGCAATGGAACCTGTTCGACGGTTTCCAAACCGCCGGTAAGGTGAATCAGGCTAAAGCCCTGCAACGCAAATTGGAAAGCCAACAGATACTGCTGGACCAAGCTATCGCATTACAGGTTAAACAGCAATTTTTAAGCATTCGCAGTGCCGACAAGCAAAGCAAGGATAGCCGGGAAGCGGTCGGTTATGCCAGTGAAAACCGTAAACTGCATGTGCGCGCTTATCAGGAAGAGTTGGTGGAAACCAAGGATGTGATTGAAGCCCAGGTTGTGGAGACCTTTGCGCAAAGCACGTATTATCGGGCCCGCTATGCCCTGGAAATGGGCCTGTTGTCGCTGGAGTTCCTGATTGGGCAAAATGTGCAAACGCTTTAATCGGATGGATTTTTTTCCTCAATGATCGCCGGGTTTTAATATGAATTCAGTACCGGCTATATTTCGGCATCTCTTAATAATACTTTCAATATGTGAATATTCGTAGCCGCCTAAAGTTATCGATTATCATGATACAAATACCCTATTTTCTGGGTATTTCGGCGTTTGCCGATACCGACGCCGTAACCGAAAACAAGCTACGGGTCGGATATTACGCCAACTCCTTTCCCGACTTTTCATTAGCCGATATACAGATATCCGTAAAATTATTCGCCGAGGAATTAGGCGAGTCCATGGGTATTCCGGTAAATGTCATGGCATATGCGGATATTGACCGGATGAGTAACGATTTTTCTCAGGGTAAGCTTGATTATGTCGGCGGCTCATCGCTTATTTTAGCGACAAAGTTTGATACGGGTTTATTTGCCGATGGATTTAGTTTGATACGTAATGGCGATTATGCGAATTCCCTGATAGTTTTAGCGCAAAAACAAGCTGGAAAGATAGAATTAAAGGATTTGCGTGGCAAACGGCTGGTGCTGGCGGAAACCGATCCATTGGTTGATTTATATATCGACTATTTATCTAGGTCGGTGTTTAAGAAAAGCTATAAAAACGTTTTTAAAGTTATGCCAAGAGAGAAAAAAGCACATCAAGTTATATTAAAGCTGTTCTTTGGCAAGGCGGATTTAATTTGTGTGCATAATTATTCTTACAAGCTCGCTATCGATTTAAACCCACAAATACAAGATAGCTTACAAGTCGTCGCTAGATTAGATAATATTCGCGAAGGAACCGGATTTTTTCATAAAAATACCGAGCCGGAGTTTCGTGAGTATGTCATAAAAAAAGTGATGGATTTACCCAATACCGCGCGAGGGCGGCAATTCCTGGAGATATTTAAATCGGATGGAGTTGTAAGATCCGGCATGCCGGATCTTTTGCCGGCAAAAAAATTGTTTGATACCAATCAACAGCTGATCAACCGTGATATACATTAATAATTTATGGCAAGCCTAGTGGAATGTTCGAGAGCGGAGTTAAAGCCATTCGATCAACTCATTCAAGAGCGTCAAGCCTTGGAAAAAGGGTTGTAGCCGTGAGGCATCGGTTAATGCGAGTGAATTGGGTGCTCATTGCTTTGTTAAGCAATGGGATAATGTGCCTGGCGCATTCCGAGGAACAGGAAGCGAAATCAGGCCGGGTTAACATGGGGCTATACACTAAATCGATTACCGAGCAAGCCAGTATCAGTGATATAGAAATATCCATGAATTTTTGGGTTAAAGATGCTCTAGCCTTTGAGGCGCGGAAAGCCGGGATTGAAATTCAATCGACCGGTGCCTTTTTATACGAATCCATGCAAGACATGCGTGCCGATTTCGATCATGGCAAACTGGATATTATCGTGGCGCCACCGCTATTGATTTCCAGGTATTTTAAGCGCGATGAAATTACCGATGGTTTTTCCGGTATGCTGGAAGGTAGAAAACCGGACAACTTATTACTGATCGTACGTACGGAGAGTAATATTCAAAGTATTCGGGATTTACGGGGGGAACGCATCGCCATGCTTGAGGGTGACGAATTGGCGGAAATGTATATGGATACGCTTTTTCTAAGAACATTTAAACAAGGCTATAAAAATATGGTCGCATCAATACAGCAGCAGACTAAAGCAAATCGTATTGTTTTGGATTTATATTTTAATAAAGCAGACGCAGGGTTGGTTTATGTTAATTCCTATCAGGTAATGTCGGAGTTAAATCCGGATATTAAGAATAAAGTTAAAATTTTGGATACATTTGAGGTCAGGAGTAAAAATTACAGTTATATACGTAAAGGTTATCCTTTGGCGAATGAAATGCGACAAATTGCCTTATCTTTTTATAAAAGCGCGCGCGGCAAGCAAATACTGGATATTTACAAGACCCCGGAGTTGGATTTTCTCAAAGTCGACGAACTGGATACCGTGGATCAACTGGATAGGGAGCATGCGCGTTTAATGGCAGGTAAAAACTAAAAACGGCAACCGGAACGAACGCATTAACCGCGAATTCGTTTGATCCAGTTAAGGAGAGGGATTTTTTCGTTATTCGAGGCAAACAATACCTCATACAGCGCAACATCGAAACCTTTTCGACGTAATAATCGACCGGCGTAGCGCGGACGCCGCGGCAACCGCCTCGCCCCCAAACAATCTCCCGCCCGGTGAATCGGTGGCGTCCGCGCTAAACGGTTTCATTAGGCTTGCGCTAAGGGTTTTTCAGCGAGCCGATATATTCGGCCAAGGCCTTGATATCGTCTTCGGACAAGGTTTTGGCGATGGCGTTCATCTGGCCGGCTTTGCGGGCGCCGCTTTTAAAATCCGTTAGTTGTTTGCCGGTATATTCCGGATGCTGGCCGGCCAGTTTGGGGAATTGGCCGTTGCCCTGCAAGTTGTTGCCATGGCAGCCCATGCACATGGCGGCTTTTTCCTGGCCCGTCCGCGCCAGGTTGGCGTCTCCGCCCGCCGATTTGCCCGGCAAGCCGGCATAGTAGGCCGCCAGATTCTGAATGTCCGCATCCTTTAAATCCTTGGCCATGGCATTCATGGTGGCGTTGGCGCGCTCGCCGGCGCGGAAATGCTTCAATTGCGTTTCCAGATAAGCGCTGCTTTGCCCGGCTAAACTGGGGAACATGCCGCTGTTGCTGACACCGGCGCTACCATGGCAGCCCATGCAAGCCGAGGCGCGGGCTTTGCCGGCGCCGATGTCCGCGGCCCGAGCGGGAAAGAGCAGTAGCGCCAAAACTAGGCTGAAGCCGATTTTATAAGTAGTGTTCATAGTGATGACCTCATGGGCTTGTTGTACAATCTGTTAACGATAGCGCCTTGGCTGATTCGCATCATAAGCAGCGGGTATCCTATTTAGCAAACAGTAATTTCAACTTGCCGAAAGGTTTTAAATGCTCTGGATTGTCGATTTGTTCCAGCGGGATTCCGTGCCCCACGCCATGCTTATTATCAGTCTGGTGGCGGCAAGCGGCTTGGTACTGGGTGGGCTGAAGGTGGCGGGCATCCGCTTGGGGATTGCCGGCGTGCTGTTTTCCGGTTTGATATTCGGCCATTACGATTTAACGATCAACGCCGAGGTCATGCATTTTCTGCGCGAATTCGGTTTGGTGCTGTTTGTCTATGCCATCGGTTTGCAGGTTGGGCCCAGTTTCGTCAGCTCGTTTTTCAAATACGGCCTTAAACTCAATGGGCTGGCGGCCGCCATCGTGGTGTTGGGCGCCTTGATTGCGGTGGCGATTAGCGTGGTGGGCGATATCCCTATGCCGGTGGCGGTCGGTCTGTTTTCCGGAGCCACGACCAATACCCCATCGTTGGCGGCCGCGCAACAGGTGTTAAGCAGTTTGCCCCATGTAGACGGCGAAACCCTGAAACTGCCCGGTCTGGCCTATGCCGTGGCCTATCCGTTCGGTATCGTCGGTATTATTTTGTCCATGATGCTGGTGAAACGGTTGTTTAACATCCAGGTAGATAAAGAAGCCGGGGACTTTGCCCGGTACCAGCAGCAACATGCGCAAATTCCGGTTTGGGAAGATTTGGTGGTGGAAAACCCCAATTTGAACGGTTTGACCATCGCGCAAATTCCCTTTTTCGAAGGCATGGGGGTGGTGATCACCCGCATCCTGCACAAGGGCGAAACCGATGTCGAAATCGCCGGCCGCGATACCCCGTTGATGTTGGGCGATACCATCCGGCTAGTAGGCGAGCGGGAACCGCTGCAGCGCCTGAAAATGCTGATCGGCCCGGAGGCCGCAATCGACTTGCGGGAAATCGCCCAAAACTTGCGCAGCAAACGCTTGGTGGTGACCAACAAGGCGGCAATCAACCAGACCATCGGCAATTTATGCGTGCGCTATGGGGTGACTATTTCCCGGGTGCAGCGGCCGGATGTGGAATTTACTCCGACCAACGCCATGCATGTGCATTTCGGCGACGAATTGAATGTAGTCGGCAGTCAGGCTGCCTTGGACGACATCGAAAAAGCCTTGGGCAATTCCCTGGAAGAACTCGACCATCCGCAAGTCATGCCGATTTTTATCGGCATCAGCCTGGGTGTTTTGCTGGGAAGTTGGCCGTTTTACCTGCCCGGCGTGCCAAGCGAATTAAAGTTGGGCATGGCGGGCGGGCCGCTGCTGGTGGCCATTATGCTCAGCCGGGTGGGTAACTGGGGCACCATGACCTGGTATTTGCCGAAAAGCTCCAACATCATTTTAAAAGACATCGGTATCGTGCTGTTTTTGGCTTGCGTCGGCCTGCATTCCGGCGACGAGTTTCTGGAAACCCTGTTCAACGGCAGCGGCTTTTACTGGATGGCCTGCGCCGGTTTGATTACTTTGTTGCCTTTGCTGATGGTGGCCTTGTTCGGACGCATCGTCTTTAAGCTGAATTATTTGTCACTGTGCGGCCTGTTGGCGGGCAGTATGACCGATCCGCCCGCGCTGGCGTTTGCCAATAACCTGCATGGTTCCGCGGCGGTGTCGGTTGCCTATGCCACCGTGTATCCCTTGGTAATGATTCTGCGGATTTTAGCCGCGCAGTTGATTATCGTACTGGTCAACTGAAAGGTTACGATTGCAATTAGCCGCACTCGCAAATTTATTGGCCTCCGACGGCGAGTTATATTACTGGCCGCGTTTTTATCGTGCGGAAAAAGCCGACGCTTATTTCGATAGGCTTTATCGGGAGCTGGCTTGGCGGCGGGAACGGTTATTTATCTACGGCCGTTGGGTAAACGTACCCCGTTTGATGGCTTGGTACGGCGACCCGTCCGCGCGGTACCGGTATTCCGGCGTTGACCACCGGCCCTTGCCTTGGACGGCGGATTTGCAAACCCTGCGCGGCGATGTCGAAACGATTTGCAACGCGGCTTTTAACAGTGTGTTGGCCAATCTGTACCGGGATGGCCGCGATTCCATGGGCTGTCATGCCGACAATGAAAAGGAGCTGGGGCAAAATCCGCTGATAGCCTCGCTCAGCTTCGGCGACAGCCGCGTGCTGCGCTTTAAACATCTCGAAACCGGGCAAAAACTGGATCTTGAATTAAACCATGGCGATTTGCTGGTCATGGCCGGCGAGTTGCAACACCGCTGGCGGCACGAGTTGCCCAAAACCCGCAAACCCAAACAGCCGCGGATCAATCTGACCTTCAGGCATATTGCCGCTTAAGCGCACCGGTACCGGTCGCCGGCAGGCGCCCGCAATGCCAATCGCGGTTTTTAGCGGTATGCCTAACATACCGATTATGCCGTTCCAGCTTATGCCGTTAGCTTAACCGCGATGGCGCTGTAGTTGTCCGCCGGCTTGCCGGTACTATTTTGTTCGGCGGCTCTGGGTTCCAGCAATTGTTGTAATCCGGCCAGCCAGTGGTTGGCGGAGTGGCTGTTTTGCCAGCATTCCAGCAACTCGATATCGTTTACCAGTTCCCATACCCCGTCGGTACACAGCAAAAATCCATCGCCGGCTTGCATGGACACCGGGCCGTGAAGGCAAAATGCCGGGGTATCGTCTTGGCCCAAGGCGTGCAGAATCAGATTGCGTTGCGGATGATGGTTTATGTCCGCTTCCGGCAAGGCGCCGCATGCCACCAGCATGTTGAGCAAACTTTGATCCGCTGTGCGATGCATCAAGCGGCTGTCGCGGAAATGGTATAAGCGGGAATCGCCGACATGTCCCCAGATGGCCCGGTTTTTGGCCCTAATCAGCACGGCCGCGGTGGTCGCCATATTGGCGCCTGCCGTGTTGGGTCGGCGGGCGGTAAAAACCGCTTGGTGAGCGGATTCCAACAGCCGGCGCAGGTTGTTTTCGGTGCAGGCCGGGGTGTTGCGGAAGCCCGTCAAAATGCTGTCGACGGCTAATTGCGAGGCGATTTCGCCGGCCCCACGTCCGCCCACACCGTCGGCTATCACCCAGCAACCCGCTTGAGCATTCGGCACGGCATAAGCCAACGCATCTTCCTGATTGTCTCGGCCGCCGATGCCAATCAACGTTGCCGTCTCGATGCGATAGGCGGGTTTGCCGCATAAGCGGTTGTAAAGAAACGTCAGCATGCAAGGCCCATTCGTTAAAATCGGTTAACCGGCGCCTCGTTGAGCAAAATCCGTTTGATTTTCTGAAATTGCGCGGAACTGCCCGGACCGTCATTAAAGCCGGGAGCGTTTTCCAACAGACGGGCCAAGGTTTGAATTCTGATGCTATCCACCCAATGCGCGCCGGCATCTTTAGGCAAGCGCCTGGCCACCCGCAATAAGGTGTGCGGGTTATAGCCGGAGGCAAGCAGTAAGGATATGGCGATTCTATCGGCCTGCTGTTCCTTGATAGGGTCTATGGTTTGCGGCAGCGAGCCGAGATGGGCAATATCTTCGCGGCGCGAAGGCAGCGTATTCCCCAGTAGGTAGTCGAGAAAGTTGCCGGCGGGTTGCTGCCTTTGATTTTGACAAAAATGCCCGGCCAATTCGTGCCCTATCTCGTGGGCGATAATGGCGATTAATTCCTCTTCGCTTTCGGCAAAGGTCAAAGCGCCTTCGTTGATAAACACGAAGCCCCCGCCGATGGAAAAGGCGTTTGGGGATAAATTGCGTACCAGATAAATCCGCCAGGGGATCATGCCGGCATTAACCGAATACCGCGAGGCCAAACCCATTGCCAATTGCTGAGCGAATTCTGTCGCTTCGTCGTTTACCGGCCGCAACGGCCATTCGTCGAATATTTTCTGCCGGGTCGCTAAAGCGGCTTCCAGTTCGCCGGGGCAAAAATTATTGGCAAAGGCCGCGGCATCGCCGGCTAACGTGGCCAGAAAACCGCAGGCAAGAATAAAGCCTCTCACCTGATCAGTTGATTACATCGAAAGTGGACAAATTAAGGTCATAGCTGTTGCCGGATTGCACCTTGTGTTCTATCACATAGGTGCCATTGGCGGCACCGCTGGGAATCGGGATGACGGCATTGGCGTTCCAGCCGCCGGAGGCGCGCTGGCTTTCTTGTTGGGGCAGGGCGGCCAAAACCTGGCCGTCTTTTTTTAACATCCAGCTTTCCGATACCGGGGAGACCGTTTCCGTGCTGGGTAATCTGATCGAATAGTCGGTCGATATTTGCACGGAGCCGCCGGGTCTGACGGGGCTTGGCGTCGACGAGGTTTTGTTGATTTTGACTTGCGCGGTGTCGACGGACTTGGCCAATCCGTATAAACGCTGGTCTTCATTGACGGATCTGACTTGAGATGCCTGGTATTGCTGATATTGAACGGTTCCCCAACCGACTACCGCGCCGCTGACGGCGCCAATGGCCGCGCCTTTCGCGCAGCCGCTG
>NZ_JANIBK010000002.1 GCF_024505165.1 Methylomonas rivi | reverse complement strand
ATATAGCCCAGATGACAGTGTCTATCTCTGTTCGGCTGATGCAAGGTTTAAGTTCGCTGTTGCTTCGTCAGACGACTTACCCTTCGATAAACTTGCTGATGATTCTAGGTTCATTTTTTTGCGGGATGGAGAGGCCTGGGTGCAGGAGACCAGAGATCCACGCATTTAGTCTTTGTGAATCAGTGTGGATTTAACATCCATTAACACTGGACATGCTTTAATCATCAATAAGTTAGAAAAATGCTTCTGAAAGTTTTAAAGCTCTTTCGGTATAAAATTGGCAAAAATTCACGCTATTTTCTAGCACCCGCCCCCTATACCTACCACTAACGCCTACTTTACTTCGGCTACTGTCGGAAATTGGCAATCATGATCCTGTTCCGATTTTATATTCAATGCGGAAAATCAATCCATATCCGAATGGGTGATGAATTTCAATCGGCATATAGAGCGGTAGACCCGTTGGGCTTTCAGAAATTATGAGATCTGACATTTGTTGCCAGATCTCACAATTCTTATGTGAAATCTCAAAATTTATTCATGGTGCTTCAAAGTGGTCTGCATTCGGCGGACGACTTTTGTGCGCCAGAAAGATAGGTGTGTGCTAAACCAAAAAAGTATTTTTTTAAAACACCTGTTTAGCTTGTAGGACGAAAAGGTAAAACCATAAGATCAAGTACAATGGCGGCAATTTATTGAAACGGCTTGCCGGTAATTTCTATTAGAGAGCGTTTTACTCATTGAGCGGGTTGTGAAAACGGCAGCGAGTTCCGGCTTCATATCGAACGGGTTCTTGTAATGCACGCATAACGGATTTTGAACATTGCAAATAACCACGAAAGAAACCCAGATCGAACAAAGTTTAATTACAAGGCTCGCCGATCTAAAATACACCTACCGTTCGGATATCCGTGACAAGTCTTCGCTTGAGCAAAACTTCCGCCAGAAGTTCGAAGCGTTAAACCGCGTCCATCTTACGGACGCGGAATTTGCTCGCCTGCGCGACGAGATTATTACCGCCGATGTCTTTACCGCCGCCCAGGCCTTACGCGAGAAAGGTAAGTTTGTCCGCGAGGACGGCACCCCGCTGGAATACATGCTGGTCAATATCCGGGACTGGTGCAAGAACGAGTTTGAGGTGATTAACCAGCTCCGCATCAATACCGGCAACAGCTAACATCGCTATGACGTTATCCTGCTGATCAACGGCCTACCACTGGTGCAGATCGAACTGAAATCCCTGCAAATCAGCCCGCGCCGTGCCATGGAGCAGATCGTCGATTACAAAAACGATCCCGGCAATGGCTACACCAACACGATGCTCTGTTTCATGCAGTTGTTCATCGTTAGCAACGAAACCGACACCCGTTACTTCGCCAACAACCGCAACCAACATTTCAGCTTTAACGCTGAAGAGCGCTTCTTGCCGATCTACCAGCACGCCGACGAGAACAACGACAAAATCACCCACCTGCACGAGTTTGCAGACGACTTCCTTTCCTGGAGAAATGTAGCCTGGGCCGCTTGATTAGCCGCGATATGGTGCTGGTGCAAAGCGAGCAAAAAATCCTCGTCATGCGTCCGTACCAAATCTATGCGGTCAGAGCTATTGTCGAATGCATCCATCAAAATCGCGGCAACGGCTATATCTGGCACACCACCGGCAGCGGCAAGACGCTCACCTCGTTCAAAGCCTCTACCCTGCTGAAAGATAACCAGGACATCGAAAAATGCCTGTTTGTCGTGGACCGCAAAGACCTCGATCGCCAGACCCGCGAGGAATTCAACAAATTCCAGGAAGGTTGCGTCGAGCACAATACTAACACCGAAGCTTTGGTGCGCCGCATGCTGTCGGACGACTACGCCGACAAGGTGATCGTCACCACTATTCAGAAGCTGGGCTTGGCGTTGGACGAAAACAGTAAGCGCAACAAGGCCAAACAAAAGGAAGGCAAACAGACCTACAAGGAACGCCTAGAACCCCTGCGCGACAAGCGAGTCGTCTTTATCTTCGACGAATGCCACCGCTCCCAGTTCGGCGACAACCACAAGGCTATCAAAGAGTTTTTTCCCAAGGCGCAACTGTTTGGTTTTACCGGCACGCCCATCTTCGACGAAAACGCCACCTATCAGCAGATTGACGGCACTATCGGCTCCTACAAAACCACCAAAGACATCTTCGAAAAGGAACTGCACGCCTATACCATCACCCATGCCATCGAAGACAAAAACGTACTGAGCTTTCACATCGACTATTTCGGCAAGGAGGGCGACAAGTAACCGAAAAAGGGCCAGACCTACCCACCAGAAGCCGTCATCAACGCCATCCTGCAAAAGCATGACAGCGCCACCGACCATCGCCGCTTCAATGCGATATTGGCCACGGCCTCAATCAACGATGCCATTAAATACTACGAGTTATTCAAAACCCTACAGGCCAAGAAGCAGGCCGAGGACGAAACCTTCGAGCCGCTGCATATCGCCTGCATTTTTTCGCCACCTACACAGGCTCTAGCCAGCGAGAATGACAGCACCAACGACAAAAATGTAAAGGATATCAAGCAACTGCAAGATGGCTTGCCACAAGAGAAAGCTGATAACCAGGTGGAACCGGAAAAGAAAAAGGCTGCTCTCATTGCGATCATCACAGACTATATCCGACCATCCTTTCGTTGCTGAGCACAGAGCGCTTATTCATAAGATTGGAGTGACTGGCGGTAAGGTTGAAACTCGTATAGCCAATGCGGTAATCGCCCTTACTTAAAAATGACATGTTGTTAAAATATGCTAGAGATGCTGGCATTACTGTCGGTGCCTAGCACACTTTGCCGATGCCGGCTTTGCGCTTGACGCCCGATTTATACGCCGGTACGCAACAACTCAAAAGCAAATCGTCATCCATGCCCTACCCGAGCCCACAGGAACTCAATTAAAAATACATATTATGTTTTATTGAATTTTTATTAACAATCCCTGTCATTAATATTAAAAGCGGCAAATAAAGCCATCACTCCGCAACAAAATGAAATTTAGCGTTTTTGTAAAAAAACTATCCAGTCCCCGCGTTAAAAGGCGATTAAAAATTGGCCTCTCCGCTTGGGGCGTGGCGATTTTAATTAGTCTGATTTTTAAGCTCGCTTATAATATCGGTTATTTTAAGGCGCAATCGCTTATAAACGATAAAAATGCTGCAATACCCATAACGCGTAAGGTCCTGACAATGGAATCCGCTCAACGCATAGTATCCGGTGCGTTAAAAGAAGACCCCAATAATCCAAAAACAATTGTAAACAAAATTATCGATAATAATCAGAAACTTTCTACTATTATCATAGAAAATAACAAGCAACAAAGAATCGGCTGGATTATAGATCTGCATTTGTTTTTTACCGGCGATCTATTTAATGATAATGGCTATAATTTAACCGAAGCCATGGCGCATCAACACGATATCAAAGGCAATCGCTGATAAATTGTATTGGGGTCAACACAGCATAATCCAATATTCTTTTGCTCAACAAATCCCGAGTCATTCCGGGTTCATATTGATAGAATCAAAGCGTTTACACACCGGCAGCGAAAATCACCATGCGGGAACTGACCACACGCGAGCTATACCAGGCCTTGGAATATGCCAAAACCATCGACGAAACCGGCGGCAGAAAAATTCTGCAGCGCTTTCAGCTTGAGCAACCGGCTTTTGCGCAAACCATTTTCGGGGTTTTCCCCCAGGTAATTGCCGAACAGAACGCGGACATGGCCAACCTGTTTATGGATCTATGCTTTGATGTGATTTGCGTGTTTGAAAAAACTTTTGGCCCTTTGCCTTCTCAAAATACCCTGGGGTTCGGTTGGCTGGAAAAAAGCGCCGCACTGCTGGATACGGAACTTCAGGCCTTAATGACCGGCCGGCCCATGGCGCAAAAAATTCGGGATAAACCGCAAGACCGCTTTACCGAGCAGCTGATCGACAGCAACTCGCAAACCGGCTTGGTCAATTTCATGAATACCGCGATTGACGATTTTGCTTCGGAGAACCCGGTTCGCGTCAAGGCCACTCGCATTACACAAACTATGATATTTACGGTGATACAGTTATTCGGTGTCATGTATGGCCAAGCAACGGCTCATTAACTTTCCTCTATTGGTTAACCCAGGCAGCCCATGATTTCCAATTTGTTGAAAGTTGACTGGATCGATCAAATTCTGCACCCCAAAGTATCCGACAACCGCTTGCATGAAAAACTGCAACAGGCGCGCAGGCATCTGCCCGTCCCGGTATTTTGGCTATTGGGTAAAGCCCAGAGCGGCAAGTCGTCCATCGTTCAAGGGTTGACCGGTTCCAGCCGCGCCGAGATTGGGCAGGGTTTTCGCCCTTGCACGCGGCAATCGTTCGTTTTCGACTTCCCGGACGAGGAAACGGCATTCGTTCGCTTTTTGGATACGCGGGGGCTGGGCGAAGCAGGCTACGACCCGGCCGAAGACATGGCCTGGTGCCAAAGCCAGGCGCATTTACTGATGGTTGTGGTTAAAGCCATGGATCACGAATTGGACGGCGTCTTATCGGCGGTTCGGGCGATTCGGACCACGCACCCAGACTGGCCCATGCTGGTGATACAGACCTGTCTGCATGAAGGTTATCCGCATAAAACTACCGATCATCTGCTGCCGTATGCTTATGCCAGCGATCAATTTGCCGGCAATTGTCCGCCCGAATTGGCCCGTTCGTTAAACATGCAACGGCAACATTTTAAAGACTTGAACGCCCGGTTTGCGGCGGTGGATTTGACGCAGCAAGAAGACGGTTATGTGCCAATCGATTACGGCCTGGATGCGCTGTGGTCGGCCATCGAGTCAGCCTTGCCCACCGGATTGCGGCAGATGTTGTTGCAAAGCCAGGCACAAAGCGACCTGCTCAACGATGTTTACGCGCAACATGCCTATCCGCATGTGCTCGGATACGCCATTTCTTGCGGACTGCTGGCAATGACGCCGCTACCCGCCGTCAGCGTGCCGTTGGTGATTGCCGCGCAAGGAAAGTTATTCCACAGCATCGCGTCAATTTACGGTTTAGCGCTGACACGGCGCAGCGTTTACGAAGTAGCCAGCGCGGTCGGCATCGGCGGCCTCGGTTTTGGGATAGGCGTGCGCGAACTGGCCAAACTTGTACCGGGTTGGGGTTCGTTGATTGCCGGCCTATCGACAGCCGCCATTACCTATGCCCTGGGCATGACTCTGTGTTATTACTATGCGCAAACCCGGCAAGGCCATGCCTTCTCGCCGGACATGCTGAAGGCGGTCTATGACGAACAGTTACAACGCGGCCGCGAATTACTGAAAGAACGCTTCAGCAAGGATACTCAATCATGATGAAACGCGTTTGGCCATGGCTATTGCTACTTGTTATCGGCAGCATGCCGTTTTTGGCCTTAATGGCTTGCGGCGCCTGGTGGTTATGGCAGCAGCATTGGTTTTGGATATGGCTGAATGCATCGGCGGCTTGCACCGGTCTTATCTGGATAGTTTCCCGCTGGCTGAACCGTGCTAAAAACAGGGCGCAAAGCGGACCCGCCGTCAAGCCGGACACGCCGTTTTCGCAACGCGATCAAGCCGCCTGGGACGCTGTGCTGGCATCGATACCCGCCATAAAGCAGAACGCTCGAAACAGGCTGGATCAAATAGATACCTGGCTAATGGTGGGGCGGCAGGCATTGCTGACGGTGGCCGGGCAGTACCGCCCCCAGGCGAAACACCCCGAAATGGATATTCCCGTTACGGAGCTGCTGAAACTCGCCGAGCAGGTTTGCCATGATTTGCACCGGCAAATAAACGGCCATATCCCCTTCAGCCACGTCATCACGTTAGCGGACGGTTTAAATCTGCAGCGCTGGCTGGACCATGTAAGCGACGCCAATACCGCATTGCGCCTGGGCCGCGTGGTATTGAACCCAATGACCGGCGTACTGCAAGAATTAAAAAATTATGCCCAGGATAAGGCAGTGGCCTTAACCCTGCCGCGTCTGCAAGACTGGCTATTGGAGACCTATATCCAGAAAGTGGGGCATTACGCCATCCTGCTGTATAGCGGGCGCATGGCCGTGGAACCGCAAAAACTGGATGCCCTGTCGCCCAAGTCTCGGGAAGACGCCTTGCTGGCATCGGAGCGTCAGCAGACGTTAAATCAAGAACCGATACGAATTTTGGTTGCTGGACAAACCAATGCCGGCAAATCGACCCTGATCAACACCTTATTCGATTCGCCGCGGGCGGCGGCCGACGTGGTTTCCTGCACGGACGCCATCATGCCTTATAAGCTGGACCGCGCGGGCGGGTTTTCCGGGCTGATTTTCGACACCCCGGGTTATGGCGAAAACACCAGCTGGATATACGATAACAGGGAACAGCTGGATAAAACCGATTTAGTCATGCTGGTCTGCCATGCCAACAATGCGGCACGCGCCGCGGACCGGCATTTTCTGCAAGAATTCCACCGGCATTACCTCGATCAACCCAACCGGAAAATTCCGCCCATCATCGTGGTCGTAACCCATATCGAAGAACTTCGGCCGCTTCGCGAATGGCGGCCGCCCTATGATGTTTCCGAACCCGATTGCGTAAAGGCCGTCAATATCCGGGCCGCCATGGACGCCATTCAACAGGATTTAACCTTGCCGGACGATACGGCCGTGGTGCCGGTCAGCCTGGGCAATAACGGCGGGCTAGGCAGCTACAACCTGGATTCCTTGTGGCTGGCCATGGGCCAGCAAATGGACGAAGCGGACAAGGCCCGCTTGCTGAGATGCCTGGAAGACGCCAAATCCCGGGAAAAGTGGGCTGCATTGTGGCGGCAAATTGCCCAATCCGGACGCTGGTTCTTGCGTAAGTCCCGGACAAATTGATGCCGCGAGGACAGCCGCGGGCGCATGTTCGCAAATTGGCGCGCACCGTTTCCATGGCCGCCGTTAATCCAATCCCTTTAAAAACGATCCTATTTGAAACAACATGAATACCCACCCCATTGAAGTCATTGCCCAACAAAGCCGTCTGGCGGCGCGCCGGTTGGCGGCGGCACCCGAAGCCATGCGCAATCTCGCGCTGGCCAAAATGGCCGATGCCCTGGAATCGGTTAAGACGCAGGTTCTGAAAATGAATGCCCTGGAAATCATAAAAGCCCGCGACGAAGGCCAAGCGGAGGCGATGGTCAAGCGTCTGACGATAGACGACAAAACCTTCTCCTACATGCTGTCGCGCTTAAAGAAAGTAGCGCAATTGCCGGATCCGCTGGACCGGATACTGACGGGCCATACCAATCCAAACGGACTTAGGGTTTACAAGAAGTCGGTACCGCTGGGCGTGATCGGCATCATTTACGAATCGCGCCCCAACGTCACCACCGATGCCGCCGGCGTATGCATCAAAAGCGGCAACGCCGTGATTTTGCGCGGCGGCTCGGAAGCGCTGCTGACCAACACATTGCTCACCGATGCCATGATTGCGGGCGCCGTCGACGCGGGATTGCCGGAACACGCAATACAGATCATCCGCGCGCCGGGCCACGAAGCGGTGGGCGAGCTGTTGAAAATGGATGATTATATCGACGTATTGATCCCGCGCGGCGGCAAGAGCCTGATCAAACGCATTGCCGAAGGCACCCGCATTCCGGTCATCAAGCATTACGACGGCATTTGCCATCTGTATATTGCCGCGGACGCGAACCCGGAGCAGGCCGTCGCCATCGCCGTCAATTCCAAATGCCAAAGCGTGCAGGTCTGTAACGCGTTGGAAACCCTGCTGGTGGATAGCCAATGCGCCGCGCGCCTGTTGCCGTTGCTGCAAACGGCTTTCGGTTTAAATAATATCGAACTGCGCGGCTGCGCGGAAACGCAAAAGCTGTTACCCGGCCTGGCGCCGGCGGCGGAAGACGACTGGCATACCGAATATCTGGCGCCCATCCTGTCGGTCAAGATCGTCGACGGCATTGAAGAGGCCATAACCCATATTAACCGTTACGGATCGGGACATACCGACGGTATTGCCACGCAAAGCCTGAACATGGCCCGGCAATTCGAACAACAGGTCGATTCGGCCTCGGTAATGATTAACGCTTCGACCCGCTTGTCGGGCGGCGGCGATTATGGTTTGGGGTCGGTGGTCGGCATCAGCACGGATAAACTTCATGTCCGCGGCCCGGTCGGGCCCGACGAGCTGACAACCTACAAATGGGTGGCTTACGGCGATGGTCATTTAAGGTGTTAGCGGACGGGGCAAACGGTGCTTTTTTAGTCCGGCAATGCCGGATCGATATACCGCGAAACCGGCTTGGCTTGATTTCATCTTGTCAAGCCGGCGCTATTTCCCTATTCTGTGCGGCTATTATTTATCTGGAGACCACCATGCGCGTCGCTGAATTAATGACCAGCAAAGTTTTTACCGTCGAACCCCACGATCTGATCGACCGGGTTTTCTTTTTGATTCATTACGAAAAAATCCGCCACCTGCCGGTGGTGGAAAAAGGCAAATTGGTCGGCATTGTCTCCGACCGCGATTTGTATAAAGCGCTGGGGCCGAAGAGTAACTCCAACGCGGTAGAACCCAATAAAGACAACACCCAGCTACATGTGGTATCGCAAAAAGTCGTGCATATCATGCACAGGGGCGTTTATACCGTTACCGCCGACACGCCGGCCGCCGAAGCGGCTGCCATGATGGCGGACCACCGCATCGGCGCCTTGCCGGTGGTGGACGGCAACAAACTGATCGGGATTTTATCCGCCACCGATATCCTCAGGGTATTTTCCAAACTGGAACGGGCCCGCGAAGAGCGCGAAAATCACACAGTGGGCGGCTAGGCCCAAGGCTAAAACCAAACCCGGTTTTGTTTGCGACATACTTTCGTTTTAGAAGTTCTGTATAATCGCTTCCAGAGTTGGCCGAACAGCCGCCGTTTCATGCGAATGAAAGGGAGGAAAGTCCGGGCTCCATAGGGCAGGGTGCCAGGTAATGCCTGGGAGGCGCGAGCCTACGGAAAGTGCCGCAGAAAATATACCGCCTGGTTTTTCGGAACCCGGTAAGGGTGAAATGGTGCGGTAAGAGCGCACCGCGCGGCTGGTAACAGCCGTGGCAGGGAAAACCCCACCCGGAGCAAGATCAAATAGAGGAACATACGCGTGGCCCGCGCGGTTCCTGGGTAGATTGCTTGAGCGGCAGGGCGACTTGCCGCCTAGATGAATGGCTGTTCTCGACAGAACCCGGCTTACAGGCCAACTCTTTCTCTTCTCTTTTGCAATTCGCAAAACCTTTCCATGACTTTAAAAAACGACGAATTTTTTAGCAAGGCCGACGAATTGATCGCCGCCGGGCGCTTCATCGACAGCAAGGGCTGGGTGCCCGCCACCAGCGGTAATTTTTCCGCCCGCCTTGCCGACGGCAACATCGCCATCACGGTTTCCGGCCGGCATAAAGGCCAATTGCAGCTGGACGATATTATGTTGATAGACCCGAACGGCCAATCGCTGGACGGACAAAAGCCGTCAGCGGAAACCTTGCTGCACACGTCGCTTTACCGGCGTTATCCCGCCGTTCAAGCCATTCTGCACCCTCATTCGATCAACGCTACCCTGGCGGCCCGGTTGTTCAAAACCGAAATCGTCCTGGAAGATTACGAACTGTTGAAAGCGCTGGCCGGTATCGATAGCCACGAAACCCGCATCAGCATCCCGATTTTCGCCAACGATCAGAACATTCCGCGCCTGGCGGCACAGGTGGACAATTTTCTGAACCAACACGGCGACACGCATGCCTATATCATTGCCGGCCACGGTTTTTACACCTGGGGCGGCTCGGTAGCCGAAACCCTGCGCCATCTCGAGGCGCTGGAATTTTTATTCGATTGTGAAATACGTCTGCACGGAGTGAAACAACCATGAGCGCATTAACTATCTACCCGGCCAAACAACCGCAACACGGCACGACTTACCGAGATTTCGACACTATTGCCAGCCAACTCGGCGGCATTGGCGTGCAATTCGAACGCTGGGAACCCGGCAGCGAATTTATTTCCGAAGTCGAAGTGCTGACCGTCATGGACGCCTATCAACGGCACATCGATAGACTTAAGCAACAGTTCGGCTTTCAATCGGTTGACGTGGTCAGCTTGAAACCCGACCACCCGGAAAAGCTGGCGATGCGGCGGAAATTTCTGTCCGAACATACCCACGACGATTTCGAAGTGCGGTTTTTTGTGGAAGGGCGCGGTTTATTTTATTTGCATGTCGACGACAAGGTGTACGCCATTCTGTGCGAACAAGGCGATCTGATCAGCGTGCCGGCCCATACCAAACACTGGTTCGACATGGGCGAAACGCCGGATTTCAAATGCATCCGCCTATTCACCACCGAAGACGGCTGGATTGCCAGCTTTACCGGCGACCCGATTGCGGACAGCTTCCCCACTTTCGAACAGTATCTGGCGAGTTTATGACCCAAGCTATCGTCACCGATATCGAAGGTACCACGTCGTCCCTGTCTTTCGTGAAAGATGTGCTGTTTCCCTATGCCCGCGCCCATCTGCCTGATTTTGTCCGGCGGCATGCCCAGGATGCCGAGGTAACGGAACTGCTTGACGCTGTCCGGCAAATCAGCGGCGCGGATTTGGACAACGAACAATTAATCGCCCAATTCGTCGATTGGATAGACCGCGACCAAAAAATCACCCCGCTGAAGTCGTTACAAGGCCTGATCTGGCAAGACGGCTACCGGCAAGGCGCTTTCAAGGGCCACGTATACCCGGACGCCGCCGAACGTTTAACAGACTGGCATGCCCAAGGCTATGCGCTGTACGTGTACTCGTCGGGTTCCGTGTATGCGCAAAAATTATTATTCGGCCATACCGAATACGGCGATTTGACGCCGCTATTTTCGGGGTATTTCGACACTCATATCGGCGGCAAGCAAGACGCGGCGTCCTATCGGGCCATTGCCCGGCAAATAGGCTTGCCCGCCGCCGATATTTTGTTTTTATCCGATATAGAAGCCGAGCTGAATGCCGCCCGAGCGGCCGGATTCGATACCTGCTGGCTGGTGCGGGATCAGGCTATAGACAGCCGCGCCGCCCATCGCCAGGTTAACGATTTTACCGCCATCCCGTTGTAAGCCATAAGCGATTCGATATGAAAGTCGCTATTTTGTCTCGCGATGCCACGCTGTATTCCAGCGTGCGCCTGCTGGAAGCCGCCACGGCCCGCGGCCACGATGCCCGGGTACTGGACCCCACGCATTGCTACATGAACATCACGTCGATGAAGCCCTCGATTCATTATCAAGGCGAAAATCTATTGGGCTACGATGCGGTGATCCCGCGCATCGGCGCTTCCATTACCTTTTACGGTACGGCGGTGTTGCGCCAGTTCGAGGTGATGAACACATTCTGCCTGAACAACTCTGCCGCCATTAGCCGTTCCCGCGATAAAATGGCTTCCAGCCAGTTGTTGGCCCGTAAGGGCATCGATCTGCCGATCACGGCCTTCGCCCACAACCCGGACAATATTGAGGATCTAATCGCCGAAGTCGGCGGCGCGCCGCTGGTCATCAAACTGGTGGAAGGTTCGCAGGGCATAGGCGTGGTGCTGGCGGAGACCGATAACGCCGCCCGCAGCGTGATTCAGGCCTTTATGGGCTTGAACGCCAACATCATGGTACAGGAATTCATCCGGGAAGCCGGGGGCAGCGATATTCGCTGCTTCGTCATCGGCGACAAGGTGGTGGCGGCCATCAAACGCCAAGGCCGGGAAGGCGAGTTCCGTTCCAATCTACACCGCGGCGGCAGTGCCGTGCTGATACGGCTGACGCCGCAGGAACGCGCGACGGCGGTGCGCGCCGCGAAAATCATGGGTTTGAATGTCTGCGGGGTGGATTTACTGCGCTCGAGCCGCGGGCCGTTGGTGATGGAGGTCAATTCCTCGCCCGGTCTGGAAGGCATTGAAAAAGCCTCGGGTAAAGATATAGCCAGCCTGATGATCGAATATATCGAAAAAAATCTACCGGTAAAAAAATAAGCCGGCGGCCCCCAAAGCTTTACGGCCCGGATGCGCCGACCACCACCGGTTTTTTATTTTTCCACCGTTACAAACGCCAGCTTGGCGATGCCGGCATGCTGCACGGCCGCCATGACTTCCGCGACCTTGCCGTAGTTTACCGCTTCGTCGGCGTATACATGCACGGTCAATTCCGGATTTGCCGCTAATTCGTTTTGCAAGGTGGTTTCCAAGGCCGGCAAGTCGGCAATGGGGGCTTTGTTGAGGGTGACGCCGCCTTGGGCGTCGATACCGAGCTGCATGGGCTGCTTCTCGATATCCGGGGTGGTGGAAGCGGTTTTAGGTAGCGCCACGTTCACTGATTGGGTAAGTAAGGGGGCGGTGACCAACAAAATAATCACCAGCACCAACATGACATCCACCAGCGGCGTGACGTTAATCTCGCTAACGGCTTCGTCGTCTTCCGAATTGGTTTTAAATCCCATCGCGTTTACTCCTACTCCTGCGTTGTTTTTTCGCCAAAGGCGATATGTAAAAAACCGTCGACAAAATGCTCGAGAGAAGCCCGATGATGTTTGGCGCGGCGTAAGAAAAAGTTATAGGCCAATACCGCCGGTACCGCCACCGCAATCCCGATGGCGGTGGCGATTAACGCATCGCCTATCGGGCCGGCCACCACGTCCAGACTGGCGGAACCGCTGGCGCTGATGTCGTGCATGGCGTTCATGATGCCCATCACCGTACCGAACAGGCCCACAAACGGTGCGGTACTGCCGATGCTGGCCAGCATGGTCAGGCCGCTTTCCATGCGCCGCTGTTCTTCCTGGGTCTGTTTACGCAGGGCTTGCTCCAACAAATCCGGCGGCGCGCCGCGAAATTTCAAGCTGGAGGCCGCCGCCGGATCGTTTAATTCCGCCAGCCAGGCAAAACCGCACTTGGCGATGCGGGCTTTCGGCCCCCGGCTTTGATCTTCCGGTAATTGTTCCGCCGCCCGCAAATCCTGGGCATTCCAAAAGGCAAAACCATAGCGCTTGTTGTAATAGTTATTTTTAGCGAATTGCCAAACCTTGAAAAATATCAAAGTCCACGTCACCAGTGAAAACGCCAGCAGCGTGTACAAAGTGCCGTCAATGATGAAGGCAGTTTCAACATGAAAAGGCATTAAAGTCTCCTGAAATTGTAGTTTTAATTGCGCAATTTAAAATCTATGGGCACGATCACCGAGCTGGCAACCGGCGTATCGCCGCGTTTGGCCGGAATGAAACGCCATTTTGTTACTGCCTCGATGGCCGCTTCATCCAGTATTTCGTGGCCGCTGGATTGCTCGACCGTTACCCCATCGCTCGAACCCTGAGCGGATACCTTAACCCGCAACATGACTTTGCCCTGCCAGCCGCGGCTACGGGCGATTGCCGGATAATTCGGTTTGGGATTGTGGGCGTAATTGGCCCGGAAATTCGCTTCGGTAAACGTAGGGGCGTTATTGGCGTCCGCCGCCTGACTGGAACTGGAGGCCGTTGCGGTATTGTCGGCGCTTGTCGACTGCGTATTCTGCGGCGGTGTGGGCGCTGGTTCGGAAGGAGCGAAATCTTGCGCTTCCTGTTGTACCACCGGCGCGGGTTTTTTTACCACCGGTTTCGGTTTGGGTTTTGGCGGCAACGGTTTTTTTTCGGGCGGCGGGGGTGCCGGCGCGGGTTTGGGCGGCTGCACCGCCGGTTTGGGCGCCGACATTGCAATCATGCTCACTTCCATCACCAAAGGCTCCGCCTGGGTAATTTTTTCCTCCGGCTTCATCAGCACGGTCAGCAACCACACGTGCAGCATCAGCACCAGCAGCATCAACAGCAACAACATGTCCCGTGGCCGCTCTTCGCCCATTAAAACAGCCCAAATGCGCTTCCCTAAAGAGGTTATGTCCTTACCCGCGGTTGTATCACCAGACAAAGCTGTATAGTGGTTCTGCAAAGCACCCTCGTTGCTTTAAAAATGAAAATATAAAACAGTTCTTGAAAAACCGCCCAAAAAAATTCTTGCCATTATAAGGGATAACCGGCTTTGCCGTCAGCCGCATTTAATGGGTTGTTTATGAGGGGTTCCGCGCAAACTATTGGCGGTTTGCAAAGACAATTCGCGTTAAAAATCACAACCTGTGGCATAATTTCCACACTCCTCCTGTTTTCTGCAGATACCTTATGTCCGCAAAACCTCCGGCTTCACCCAAAGAACATTTCACTTATCTGGCTTATTGCGCAATCGGAGTGGTTTTTGCCGACATAGGCACCAGCCCTTTATATGCCTTAAAAGAAATCTTTCACGGCGGCCTGCCGGCCGACGCGGAACATATTCTGGGCGTTCTGTCCTTGATTTTTTGGGCCTTGGCGCTGGTGGTGGCCACCAAATACACCAGCTTCATCATGCGGGCCGATAACCACGGCGAAGGCGGCATCATCGCCTTGATGGCGCTGGCGCTGCAAAGCTCTAAAAACCACCCCAACCGCAAGCAGCTCGTCCTATTTTTGGGGTTGCTGGGGGCGTCGCTGTTTTACGGGGACAGCATCATTACGCCGGCCATTTCCGTGCTAAGCGCCATTGAAGGCATCAAGGTCATTGCGCCGCGTTTCGAAAATCTGACGATTCCGCTCACGTTAATCGTATTGAGCGCATTATTTATTTTGCAAACCAAGGGCAATCGCCAACTCGGCCAGTTTTTCCCGCCCGTCATGGCGATCTGGTTCGCCGTGCTGGCCGAATTGGGATTAACCAATATTATCGCGCATCCGGAGGTATTGACGGCCGTAAATCCGGCTTACGCTTTCAAGCTCATGCACGAATTGGGCTGGCAAGGCTTTGTCATCATGGGCGGAGTGGTGCTGGTCATCACCGGCGCGGAAACCTTGTACGCCGACATGGGCAATTTCGGCTTAAAGCCGATACGCTTGGCCTGGTTCGGTTACGTGTTTCCAGCCTTATTGCTGAATTATTTCGGCCAGGGCGCGCTATTGCTGAATAACCCGGCCGCATTGGCCAATCCGTTTTATTTGATGGCGCCCGCGTGGTCTTTATATCCGCTGATGCTTCTGGCGATATCGGCCACCTGCATCACCTCGCAGGCCGTCATTTCCGGCGCATTTTCGGTGACTCGCCAAGCTATCAAACTGGGCTATTGCCCGCGCATGGATATCCAACATGTCGTCCATAAGGGGCTGGGACAGCTCTATATGCCGACCGTCAACTGGCTGTTGATGGCCTCGGTGCTGTTACTGGTCATCAGCTTTAAAAGCTCGTCCGCGTTGGCATCCGCTTATGGAATTGCCGTCACCGGCACCATGATAGTCGATACCATCCTGGCGTTTGTCGTTATCCAAGCCCTGTCGCGTTGGGGCCAATTTGCCAATATCGGTTTTCTGTCCCTGTTTTTGCTGATCGATGTGACGTTTCTGGCCTCGAACAGCCTGAAAATTCAGACCGGCGGCTGGCTGCCGCTGGCTGTCGCCACTCTGCTTTTCGCTATCATGACTACCTGGATCAGAGGCAAGGAAATGCTGGCTAAATATCTGGAAGAGCGGCGGGTTTTGTTCGAGGATTTACAGGAGCAAATCAAATCGCACCCCCTGGCGACCGTGCCCGGCACGGCGATCTACATGGCCCGCAGCCTGCACGGCGTGCCGCAAGTGCTATTGCATAACCTGGAGCATAACCATGTCATGCATGCAAAAATCGTGGTGTTGACCATCGTAACCCGGGAAGAACCTTACGTCGAAGAAGCCCATAGGGTAAAAATCCGCTGTTTTGGCGATAGAGGCAATTTTTTCCGGGTGAAACTGTATTTCGGCTTCCAGGAAGAGCAGGATGTGCGGCGGGCTCTACAACTATGCCGCCACGAAGGCCTGGACATCGACCAAAAAACGGTCTCGTTTTTTATCGGTAGCGAACGTTTGGCCTTCCGGCGTAAAAACCCCATGCCTATGTGGCAACGGTCGCTGTTCCGCTTTTTGACCCATAATAGCGCCAGCCCGATTGCGTTTTTCAAGATACCCGTCGACCGGGTGATTGAACTGGGCATCCGTGTCGAGCTTTAATCCCTCCGGCGGTTGGCGGCTGCCGAAAAAAGCGGCGTAGCCTCTTGGCCGCCGAATAACTCGAATTTACCGGCTTCTCAGCGGCCGTCACGGCCTCGCCGGCCAAAACCGCCCTCGCGCCTGTCGCCATGCTCATGCCCGCCGTCTCGCCTCGGCCCATAATTATTGGCATGCGGAACGCTTTGCCATAAAGCCTCGCGATCATCGCCACCGCGCCGGCCTTGAGGCCCCATATCCCTGTGCTGATGCTCGCCGGCCAAATTGCGCTCGACCCGCCAACTATCGCGGCCGCGCCTATCGGCTTGATGGCGATCGCGCGCCCTATCCCAATCATAATGTTGCAGGCCATGCCCGTATCCAGGATGCGGCGCGCTGTATCGGTAGGAATAGCCGGGCACCGTGCCATGCCGGTAATACACCGACGCCGGATAACCGGAAGAATAACTGCTCACCCCGTAGCCGGTGCTATAGCCGCCGCCATATCCGGCATATCCGCGATGATAGGCGGGATACGCACAGCCCGTCAGCACCAGTATGCTCAGCAAGGCGATTAAGGATAAGCTTTTCATGATGACCTCTTGGTAGGCAGACTACCTTTTACTTTGGGTTGAGTATAGTTTGCCGAACATCACTTAATTTCGACTTAAAGCGCTCCTTGCAGGCAAAAATGTTCCGGTTCGGCAATCACCGGATTAACCAAGGCGCCGATACCTTCGATTTCAATCCGCACGGTCTGGCCGGGTTTTAAATAACCGCGCGGCTTCATTTTTACCCCCACACCGGCAGGCGTGCCGGTACTGATCACATCGCCCGGTTCCAGCGTCATGGCCTGGGTTAAATAGGCAATCATTTCGTAACAATTAAACAGCATTGCGCCGGTATTGGCGTTTTGGCGCAACTCATCGTCCACCCAGGTTTTTAAATTCAGGCTGTGCGGGTCGGCGATTTCATCCGCCGTCACCAGCCAGGGTCCCATCGGCCCATGAGTGTCGAACGACTTGCCCAAGGTCCAGGTCGGCGTGCGCTGTTGCCAGTCGCGCACGGTCACATCATTGCAAATGGTGAAACCGGCAATCACTTCATGGGCTTTATTGACCGGCACATGCCTGCAACGTTTGCCGATCACAAATCCCAATTCGCCCTCGTAATCGACTTTTTCCGATACCTCGGGGCAATGTATGGCGGCGCCGTGGCCGATCACGCAACTGCTTTGCTTGGTAAAAAAAGTCGGATATTCCGGCTTCTCCCGGCCGGTTTCGCTGATGTGGTCGGCATAATTCAAGCCGATCCCCAGGAATTTTCCCGGCCTGGGAACCGGGGCCAAAAGTTGTACCTCCGGCAAATTGATCCGATGCCGGCCGGATGCAATCAAATCCCGCATTGCCGCCATGCCGGTTTGACCGCAGGACAAAAAGTCCAGCATATTGTCGGCATGGGCGATGTGGCCGGTGGCAATCGCCACACTGTCGCCGACCACGGCGCCGATTTGTCTGTGTCCGTTATGTATCAAAGTAACCAGTTTCATTATGCGCGCCTGTTCATGGTAAAGCCGGCGATTTTATAACGAAGCCGAAAGGGACGAAAAAAGATATAATCCAAACACGTTTTTAGCCGATGCTTCACAGCAAATTGGCGATTTGCCTGCTCCCTAGACAGTTACCCCAACATAACAGCATGACACCCGCGCAATTTACCGAATACGCCCAACAAGGCTACAACCGCATCCCCGTCTGCCGCGAAGTGCTGGCCGACCTGGATACGCCGCTCAGCGCTTATTTAAAATTGGCGGACGGCCCTTATTCCTACTTGTTCGAATCGGTACACGGCGGCGAGCAGTGGGGCCGCTATTCCATTATCGGCCTGCCGTGCAAAACCAGGGTCAAAATCAGCGGCCATACCATCACCGTGGAACAGGACGGTAGCGACACCCAAACTTTGGAACACGCCCAGCCATTGGAGTGGATAGAAGAGTTCCGCCGACAATACCAAGTACCGGACGTGCCGGGGCTGCCGCGCTTCAACGGCGGTTTGGTCGGTTATTTCGGCTACGAGACCATAGGCTATATCGAGCCGCGCCTGCGGGCCGGCGCCAAGCCGGATCCCATCGGCACGCCCGACATTTTGCTGATGGTTTCGCAGGACTTGCTGGTGTTCGACAACCTGTCCGGCAAGATGTTGCTGCTGACTCACGCCGATCCTTCCCAAGACAATGCCTACCACAACGCCAAAGCCCGGCTGGACCGGCTAGTGGCGAAACTGCGCGAACCCCATGCCCATCCGCAACCGCATGCGTCGGTCAAGCACGTGCACGAAAACGATTTCGTCTCCGGCTTTACCCAACAGGGTTTCGAGGACGCGGTGCGCAAGGCCAAGCAATACATCACCGACGGCGACTGCATGCAGGTAGTGCTATCTCAACGCATGTCTATCCCGTTCGGCGCTTCGCCGCTGGATTTGTACCGCGCGCTGCGCTGCCTGAATCCGTCGCCGTATATGTATTACCTGAATCTGGAAGACTTCCACATCGTCGGCTCGTCGCCGGAAATTCTGGTGCGGCTGGAAGACAACGAAGTTACGGTCAGACCGATTGCGGGAACACGCCGCCGCGGCGAGACCCACGAACAGGATTTGGAACTGGAAAAAGAGCTGTTGGCCGACCCCAAGGAAATCGCCGAGCACCTGATGTTGATCGACCTGGGCCGCAACGATGCCGGCCGGGTGGCCAAGATCGGCAGCGTCAAACTGACCGACAAAATGATCATCGAGCGCTATTCGCACGTGATGCACATTGTCTCCAACGTCACCGGCCAATTACAAGAAGGCAAGAATGCTTTCGATGTACTGGCCGCGACCTTCCCGGCCGGTACCGTCAGCGGCGCGCCGAAGATTCGGGCCATGGAAATCATAGCCGAACTGGAACCGGTCAAGCGCGGCATTTATTCCGGCGCGGTCGGTTACATCTCCTGGTCCGGGAATCTGGATACCGCGATTGCGATCCGCACTGCGGTGATTAAAGATCAAACTTTACACATTCAAGCCGGTGCCGGCATCGTCTACGACTCGGTGCCGCGTAGCGAATGGGAAGAAACAATGAACAAGGGCCGGGCAGTGTTCCGCGCCGTCAGCATGGCCGAAGCCGGCCTCGGAGGCAAAGCATGAGCGGCGTCAGATTGGTGATGGTCGACAACTACGATTCCTTCACCTACAACCTGGTGCAATACTTCGGCGAACTCGGCGCCGAGGTGGTGGTGGTACGCAACGACGAAGTCACCGTCGACGACATCGAAGCCTTGCGCCCGGACAAAATCGTCATTTCTCCAGGCCCCTGCACGCCGAAAGAAGCCGGCATCTCCGTCGAAACCATCCACCACTACGCCGGAAAATACCCGATCCTGGGCGTTTGCCTGGGCCATCAAAGCATAGGCTACGCCTTCGGCGGCCACATCATCCACGCCAAGCAAATCATGCACGGCAAGGTGTCGCCGGTTTATCACAACAACGTCGGCGTTTTTAAGGGTCTGAACAACCCGTTCACCGCTACCCGCTACCACTCGCTGGTGATCGAGCAGGCCACTTTGCCGGATTGCCTGGAAATCACCGCCTGGACCCGGGACGAGCAAGGCAACATCGACGAAATCATGGGCGTGCGCCATAAAACCCTGGATATAGAAGGCGTGCAATTCCACCCCGAGTCGATTTTGACCGAGCACGGGCACGATATGTTGCGGAATTTTTTGCAGCGATAATTTGTTAGGAATCGGCTTAACGGTTTTATAGCTATACTGAACCAGCAATTTCCACAGAAATCAATTTTTCGGCAAGGTAAGAAAACGTGAGACCGCTTTCGAATAACGACATCGAAGCCGAATTGAGTTATGCCTATATTCACGCCGTGGCTTCTAAGGCAGGAGTGGGTTGCAAGCTCGGCTCCAGAAATGATGATAATGCAGGTATAGACGCAGAGCTGACCGCTTGGGGACCATTTCCTGGCGGAGGCTATCGGCAAGAAATCGATGTTAAGGTTCAACTAAAGGCAACTGTAAAACAACCAGTTGAATCGGACGATAAATTTTTGTCTTATTCCTTAGCTGGTATTTCCCGCTACGATGACCTTCGTAGCGAAGCTATTTCGACGCCTAGAATTTTAGTCGTGCTATTTCTACCTGAGAATCGCGAAGAATGGCTTAGCCTGGATGAAGATGCGCTGATTTTAAGAAAGTGTGCATATTGGGTAAGCCTGAGAGGGGCAAAACCGTCCAACAATGCTACAGCTCAAACAGTATATTTACCGAAAGCCAATCGTTTTGATCCTGAAAGTCTAATTGCTTTAATGGCATCGCTTTCTCATAACAAAGTTCCTCGATATTCAGAGGTAATTAAATGACTCAAGAATCATTGATTTCGCCGACAGATTTGCGAGACTTTACAAAATCGCTAGGTTGGGAACTGGTCAAAGAGGGACTTTCAGATCGGTTGTATGTGCTTCAAAATCCTAAGTTCCCGAATCGGCAATTAACATTTCCAATGGACTTAGCGGCCCCCGATTATGCCGAATCCACCCAACGAGTAATAGACAAGCTTAGCGAAATCTTGGATGTACATCCTGGAACACTTAAAACTCGGGCATTAAATATTCGTGAAGATTCTTTGCGGTTCCGAATATTTTCTGAGCAAAACGGGGACCGTTCTCTTCCGTTAAGCTTTACAACATCGCTGGTTTCCGGCTTGCAACAATTATTGAAAGCCTCGGCCTGCAATGTTATGCGACCCAAAGCATATCACCCACGCTTGGCATTTACCGAAGCACAACAACTTATAGAAAAATCAAGATTTGGTCACACAGCACCCGGCAGTTTCGTGCTCCAAGTTTCATGTCCGATTCATGCTCTCGATATTCAAGGGGCTCTACCAATGGGAGACGAGAGTGATCTACCATTTGTCCGTCGAGTAACACTTGCATTAAAGCGTGGTATGGAACAATTGATATTCGCAATCGAAGGAGACTCTCTGGATCAATTTGTAGATTCATTGAAATCAACATCAACACCTATCCTTTCTTCAAATCTTTGCGAAGCCTTGACTCAGTTTTACGATGAAACCTTGGGTAACTCTCTTGACATAAGCTTTGACTGGTCGGCTTTGGAACCGATTTCAGCAAAGGATTCCATGAACGGGACGCTACGATTTCAACGAGATTACTTTGGTAGAATTGAAGAGATTCGTCGTGAACTCCGCCCTAAAGAGGGTCACTCTATCGACACTTTTATTGGGACCGTCGAACGGCTTTCCGGCGAAATGGGTGAAGACGGACATAGATCTGGCGAAGTCATACTAAATTTGCTGCTTCAAGAAGGCGAAAGTGTACGAACAAGAGTGTCACTAGACTCTCAGCAATATCAGGAAGCAGACAAAGCACATATGACCGAAGGCGCTTATATTCGAGTGTGTGGAAAGCTGCTGCCCGGACGGCAACCAAGACAAATGACGGAACTGTCTTCTTTTGGTTTGATCCGATCTTAGTTCGAATATCGTTCACTTGATTTCGATATGCATATTAATAGTACGACTGTTCTCTTCAAATTAACCAACCTATTCACCCGCAAACAAGTTGAGATCAACGCTCTGGCCGATACCGGTGCAACCGAAGACATTGCATTGCAACTGAGCTTTGATATTACCGAAGTCAGCCAGCAGGTAGCGAATTACCAGCGCAAGGCACCCAAAATCGCCCCGATTGAAATCGCTTTCGTCAATCGAATCTATGTCACCGAAGCTATCGTATTAGGCAACGAACCCTTGTCGGGAGTGATTCCGCTGGAAGCGATGGATTGAATTGTCGATCCGCGCCAGCAGGCCTTGATTAATTCTGGAGAATAAAATGAACTACGAAAACCTGCTAGCCATTGCCTACGCAGAAGCCCAGGCCGGATTCGACGAAGGCGGCGTACCCGTCGGCGCGGCCTTGTTCGATGCCGACGGCAATTTGCTGGGGCGCGGCCGCAACCGGCGGGTGCAGGACAACGATCCTTCGGTGCATGGCGAAACCGACGCCTTCCGCAAGGCCGGCCGCCAAACCAATTACCGCGACAAGATTCTGGTAACGACCTTGGCGCCGTGCTGGTATTGCTCCGGCCTGATTCGCCAGTTCAATATCGGCACCGTGGTGGTGGGCGAGTCGGCAAACTTCCCTGGGCACCTGGACTGGCTACGCGAAGCCGGCGTCAAAATCATCGAGTTAAACGATGAAAAATGCACGGCGTTAATGCGGCTATTCATCGAACAGTCACCGCAAATCTGGTTCGAAGACATAGGCGAATGCCGGCACTGATCATTCATCCCCCCTCGCCAAGCCCGCGGGGTAACGCCGCCGACGGCGCCCTCCAACAATAATGGCCGGCAATATGAGCATTTCCAACAAATCGGTAGCCGTCATAGGCGCGGGACCGGCCGGCTTGATGGCGGCCGAAGTTTTGATGACCTCCGGCGCGAAAGTCGAGGTCTACGACGCCATGCCGTCGGCCGGCCGCAAGTTTTTAATGGCGGGCAAGGGCGGCATGAACATCACGCATGCCGAACCCTTCGAACAATTTTTATGCCGTTACGCGCGGCATCGTAGTGAGCTGGAGCCGATATTAAACGATTTCAGCCCCGACTCGTTACGCGCCTGGGTTAAAGGTTTGGGCATAGACACCTTCGTCGGCAGCTCCGGCAGGGTATTTCCCACCGAAATGAAGGCGGCGCCCTTGTTGCGCGCCTGGTTGCATCGGCTGCGGGAAGCCGGTGTACGTTTTCATATGCGCCACTATTGGCACGGGTGGTCGGACGATTGCCGGCTTAAGTTCGCCAACCCTAGCGGCGAACTGCTTATCGAAGCCGATGCGGTTGTTCTGGCCTTGGGCGGCGGCAGCTGGCCGCAGTTGGGTTCTACCGGCTCGTGGCAAACCTTGTTGGCGCAACGCCATATCGAAGTTGTGCCTTTAAAACCGGCCAATTGCGGATTTGATGTGTCTTGGAGCGAATATTTCCGGGAACGCTTCGCCGGCCAACCGTTAAAAGCGGTCCGTTTACATTTTACCCATGGCCGCGGCGAAACCTTCAGCCAAACCGGCGAACTGATGCTGACCGGCTACGGTCTGGAAGGCGGCCTGATTTACGCCTGTTCGGCGCTGTTGCGGGATGAAATTGACAATACCGGTTCCGCCCGTATCTTTATCGATGTTTGCCCCGATAGGGATGTTCATAACATCGCCTCCCGCTTGTCTCAGCCGCGCGGCAAGGCTACCCTGGCCAACCATCTGCGCAAGCGGCTGAATTTGGATGGCGCCAAAACGGCGTTGCTGCGCGAAGCGCTGTCCGCAATCCAGATGCAAAATCCGGAAATACTGGCCGGCAGCTTAAAAGCGCTGCCTGTTACGCTATCCGCCGCCCGCCCGCTGGCCGAAGCCATCAGCAGCGCGGGCGGCGTCAGCTTTAGGGCCGTGGACTCGCATTTAATGCTGCGCCAGCTGCCCGGCCTGTTTTGCGCCGGCGAAATGCTGGACTGGGAAGCCCCCACCGGCGGTTATTTGCTGACCGCCTGCCTGGCAACCGGCCGAACGGCCGGGTTGGGCGCTTTGCGCTGGCTACGGCAAAACTAATCCCGATACGGCTGCAGGTCGTTTGCGAGAGTCGCTCAGTCTCGCCGCGAACGTACGGATATTGATGCCGTGCTGCCCGCAATACTCGGTCTGCGACAAACCGCTGCCTTGCCAGCGTTCAATATGCCGACGCCATTTCGATGTAACGGCCATACCCGCTCCTGATCAAAACATCACGGGATGCCGTAGGCAGCATGATGTCTACGGGTTGATGGGATAGAAGCTTACATAATATCGAAACAGATAATCGTATAAAAAGGCAATGAACTTAACAAAAACAATTAGATGCCCTGTTTTGTGCCTTGCCGCTAAAAATTTCCCGGTCGATAACGCTTTGGCCTTTCCGCGGTTTCCTGACTTGGCCAAGCGTATTCGAAGGATGGCCTTAATGCTCCCGCCTTTCCTGTATCTCCAGCGCGGCCTGATACAACAGTTTCTTACGCTGTCCGGTAATTTCCGTGGCTAGAGCCACGGCGGTTTTGATCGAACATTCTTTTAGCAGCAAGCGCAGGATTTTTAGTTGTTCGTCGTTGAGTTGTCGGTTATCGGCTTCGGTTTTGCGCCCGGCAACAATGACCACGAATTCGCCCTTGCGCATGTTGTCGTCGTTTTGTACCGCCCGCACGGCGTCGGCCAGCGGGGCTTTCAAAATGGTTTCATGCAGCTTGGTGATTTCGCGGGCGATGACGATTTCATGATCGGCGGGGAAGATGTCCGCCATGTCTTCCAAGGCGGCCTGAATGCGGTGGCTGGACTCGTAAAAAGCCCAGGTGGTGGCATCGGTCAGTTTTTCCTGAAAAAAGCTTTTGCGGGCCGAGGCGGTGCGCGGCGGAAATCCTTCGAAGGTAAAGCGGGTGACGGGCAGGCCGGAGACGGACAAGGCGGCGATCAGCGCGCAGGCGCCGGGAATGGGTACGACATCCAGGCCTTCCTGTTTCGCCAGTTTCACCAGGGGCAGGCCGGGGTCGCTGAGTAGCGGGGTACCGGCATCGGAAACCAGTGCAATGGATAGACCGGCTTGTATTTTGTCGATCAAGCCTTGCGAGGCATGCTCTTCGTTATGCTGATGCAGAGAAACCAGCGGTTTATTGATGCCGTAATGGTGCAGCAGCATTTTGGCGTGGCGGGTATCTTCGGCGGCGATCAAATCCACCTGCTTGAGAACCTCGACCGCCCGAAAACTGAAATCCGCCAGATTACCTATTGGCGTGGCAACCACGTATAATTTTCCGGACATCTGTTTTGGGCCCTCCGCCGCTATGTCTGATTCAAAGTCTTTTTTCATTATGCCCGGTCGCCGTTTGGCCTGCTGTATTTTTGCCGGCTTTTTTTTAACGGCCTGCGCGCCTGAACCCGTGAAAAACCGGACGCATCTGGAAGTAAAAACCCGGCCCCAGCCTAGCCGGCCGGTTGCGCCCGCGGTTAAGAGTTACGGTTTGGCGGATGAGCGGGCCGACAAGCATTTGTTGCGTGCGGACACCGCGATCCAAGGCGGCGATAACCAGACGGCCCGGCAAGAACTGGACTTGATTAACGAAGCCGAATTGTCCCCGGAACAACGCGGCAAATTCAATCTGCTGGATGCGCAAATCGCCCTGAGCATGGGTGACGCCGAGCATGCCTTGCAAAAACTGAAAACGGTTCGCCCCACGTTGTTGCCGGCCCAAGATAAGATCGTTTATTACCAGTCGCTGGCGTTTGCCAATTTATTGATGGGCGATGTGCTGCAAGGGGTTAGCGCTCGTATCGGGCTGGGTAATTTGTTGCGGGACCCGCAACAGCAGCAAGCCAATATTTCCGCCATTATCGACATGCTCAGCGTATTGCCGGAAGAAACCCTGCAAACCCGGCCGCAAATGGCCGGCGAATTAAGAGGCTGGATGTCTCTCGCCAAGCTACTTAAGCAGCGTAATCAGCCGGGTGTCGATTTAAACGGCCAAATTCAGCAATGGCGGCAAGATTATCCGGGACATGCCGCCAATGCGGGGTTTTTGCAGGCTTATCTGGACATGCCGGCTAGTGCCGCGCCGCAGGAAAATGCCTCCGGGCAAGAAGCGCAAACCCAGCCGCCGGAGGCTGGCGTGATTGCGGTATTATTGCCGGCTTCCGGCGCTTACGCCCCGGCCGGCAAGGCGGTTAAACTGGGTTTGCAAGCGGCTTATCGTCTGGCCGCCAGTGCCTCGCCGCAGCTGCCGTTAAAGTTTTACGACAGCGCTCAGGACGATGTCGGCAGCCTGTATCAACAGGCGGTGGCCGAAGGGGCCAAGCAAGTGATAGGGCCGCTGGTTAAAGAGCAGATCCAGGCCCTGGCGTATAACGCCAATCTGAGCGTACCGGTGCTGGCGTTGAACCACGTCGATGAACTGAGTCAAACCCAGTTGTATCAGTTCGGCCTGAGTCCTATCGATGAAGCGGAAGCCTTGGCGGCAAAGGCTCGGCATGAGGGCAGGCAAAGCGCCCTGGTGTTGGTGCCGAATACCGCGCAAGGCGAACGGATCGGCAATTATCTGGCGTCGGCGTGGCAGAATCATGGCGGCACGGTGGCCGGCATACAATCCTACGATCCGAAACAGCATGATATTGGGGATGCCTTGAATCGGCTAATCGCTGCTTCGAGCTACCCCGACGGCCGGCAACCGTCCCGTGCCCTGTTGCTGAGCGCCAATGCCGATGCCGCCCGCGAACTGGCGCCGCAATTGAAATACCGTCAAAGCGCCGATTTGGCCGTCTACGCCATGCCGACTATCTATTCCGGATCGCCCAACCCGGCACAGGATGCCGAATTAGGTTCGTTCGGGTTTTGCGATATGCCTTGGTTGTTCGATAGTTATTTTGGCGGGCCGTTGAGCCAATCCGCGTTACGGGATAGTCTGCAAGGCATGCCGGACAGTTTAAGCAGGCTGGTGGCGCTGGGCATCGACGCTTACAATCTGTTGGGGCGGCTGGATCAATTAGCAACCGTGCCTTATGCGGGGGCTACCGGGCATTTGGCGCTGAACGGGCAAAACCGCGTCACCCGTAAATTGGTCTGCGCCCAATTCAAGGGCGGAGTGCCGGTGGCTTCCGGATATGCCGAATAATGGTATTCGGCAAATCCAAGCCGGCGCATTTAGTCAAGGGCGATAACGCCGAACGGCAGGCGCTGGCGTATTTGCAACAGCAGGGCTTGACGCCGGTCGCCAGTAATTACCGCTGCAAGGCCGGCGAGCTGGATCTGGTGATGCGCGATGGCGCGGCGCTGGTGATTGTGGAAGTACGCTACCGCAAATCCGAACAATTCGGCGGCGCCTTGGCCAGCATTACCCGGCAAAAACAGGCGCGCATCGTCGCTGCCACGCAACACTATGTCATAATCAACAAACTGAGCCACTGCGCCATTCGTTTCGATGTGGTGGCCCTCTCCGGCGACAGCCGCATTAATTGGATTAAAAACGCTTTTCAAACCTGACTTTTATGAGCCTACAAGACCGTATCATCAACCACTTTTCCGACAGCATCCAGACCAAGCAGGATGCCATGGCCAGTCTATGCGAACTGATCGAGTTTGCTTCGCAAAAAATTGTCGAGGCGCTGGTCAACGACAAAAAAGTGCTGACTTGCGGCAATGGCGGTTCCGCCGGCGATGCGCAACATTTTTCGTCCGAAATGCTGAATCGCTTTGAGCGGGAACGTCCGGCATTGCCGGCCATTGCCTTGAGCACCGATACCTCGACCATCACCTCGATTGCCAACGATTACCATTTCGACGAAATTTTCGCCAAGCAATTGCGCGCCTTGGGCCAGGCGGGGGATATTCTGTTGGCGTACACCAGTAGCGGTAATTCCGCCAATATCCTCAAAGCCGTAAAGGTCGCCCACGACAGGGATATGACCGTGATTGCGCTGAGCGGCAAGGACGGCGGTGCCTTGGCCGGCGCGCTAAACGAAGCCGATATTGAAATCCGGGTGCCGTCCGGTTCCACCGCTCGCATCCAGGAGGTGCATTTGCTGATCTCCCATTGCCTATGCGATTTGATCGATCACCAGTTGTTCGGCGGTTAAGCGAGTTATCCCGGCAAGGACGGTCCGTAATTTTTATGGATGAATTTCCGCTGGGATTTAAAGCGGCTTGGCTGGAATGGGATATCCGCAAATTGCGGATTATAAATATTCCGCATGAATATCGGAACCATAGTCCACGGTTACGCGACCGGCACAATTAATCTTTGCAATTCAATTTGTTATGTGGTTTCCGGGGCTGAATGCGGTACGACGGTAATTTTACATGAATATCTTGTCTAATTGGCGACCGGATATTGGTTTGAAATATTTTTATTTCGGCCTTTATTATTTTTTTAGAAAAATTTAAATGAATAAATAATGGCGCCGTGAATTATTGATTTATGCGAATACCGATTTTGGTATTTTGCGGTTAAACTCCTCTCGCATTGCTTGTTTCGGTACAAAACCAAGGGCCTTTAAAAAAGCTTGCAAAGCGCGATTTAATGGGTGTAAGGTTGAGCCCAACGGCATGGAAAATTTAATTTAAATTAGCGACTTATAAACAACGTCTTTTGTAAAAAAGCATCAATAATGTTGCTAATTGGCAAATTATTTTTTCAAGGTTTTAATGGCCGTTGTAGTTTTATACAGGGGTAAAATGACTGCACAATCCGATTGTGCGTCTATAACAATAATATATATACCAAGAGTTTGACTATGTCCCAATTTCCAATTGATCTCGGCGCTTATCAGCGCATCGCTTTAAACCCAAACAATCCAACTTTAACTGCCGAGCAAAGAGCCAGCCTCAAAGCCAATATCCAGCTTTGTCGCGACGCTATCGTATTTTTCACTGCCACGGGTGCAGCTCGCGGCGTGGGCGGACATACCGGCGGGCCTTACGATACGGTACCCGAAGTCATGATCATGGACGCGTTGTTCCGTGGTTCCGATAGCTTCGTGCCGATATTTTTCGATGAAGCCGGGCACCGGGTGGCTACCCAATATTTGATGTCTACCCTGAACGGCGATTTGCCGGCCGAACGCCTAATGGAATACCGCGCCGCGCATTCGCATTTGCCCGGCCATCCGGAGCTAGGTTTTACGCCGGGGGTAAAATTCAGTTCCGGTCGTTTAGGCCACATGTGGCCGTATGTAAACGGTGTGGCTATCGCCAACCCTGGCAAGATTTTATTTTGTCTGGGTTCCGACGGTTCGCAGCAGGAAGGTAACGATGCGGAAGCCGCCCGTCTGGCGGTGGCGCAAGGGCTGAATGTAAAACTGATTATCGACGATAACAATGTCACCATCGCCGGCCACCCGTCCGATTATTTAAAAGGCTGCAGTACCGCCAAGACTCTGGCAGGTCAAGGCGTTACCGTTCTGGAAGGTGACGGCGAAGATCTCGACGATTTGTATCAACGCATTTGCACGGCTATCAATACGCCGGGCCCGGTGGCGGTCATCAATCACAGACCGATGTGCCCGGGTATTGTCGGCCTGGAAGGTTCGACGCACGGCCACGACGTGGTGTCGGTCAAAGTCGCACTGGAATATCTGGAATCGCATGGCCAGCAGGCGGCGGCGGACCATTTGAGAACCGTACAAGCGCCTAAAAACGACGCGGTATTCTTGGGTTCCAGCGATAAATGGGATGCCAACCGCAATGTGTTCGGCGATGCTTGCGTGGAAATCCTCGGCCGCATGAGCGATGCCGAAAGAGTGGAAAAGGTGCGGGTGGTTGATAGCGATTTGGAAGGCTCTTGCGGCTTGATCAAAATCCACAAAGCCTTCCCGGAAGTGTTCATTTCCTCCGGTATCATGGAGCGGGGTAATTTCGCCGCCGCCGCCGGTTTCGGCATGGAAGCGGGCAAGCAAGGCATCTTCGGTACATTCAGTGCGTTTTTGGAAATGTGTATTTCCGAAATCACCATGGCGCGTCTGAACAATTCCAATGTGCTGAGCCATTTCTCGCATTCCGGTATCGACGACATGGCGGACAACACCTGCCACTTCGGTTTGAACAATATGTTCGCCGATAACGGTTTGAGCGACGGTTACGCTACCAATCTGTATTTCCCGGCCGATCCGCTGCAGATGAAAGCCTGTCTGGAAACCATTTTCTTCAACCCGGGCCTGCGCTTCGTGTTCTCAACCCGCTCCAAGGTGCCGACCATTCTGGACAGCAACGGCAACGAGTTCTTCGGCGGCGATTACAAATTCGTCTCCGGCAAGGACGAAGTGATTCGAGAAGGTAGCGCGGGTTACATCGTCAGTTTCGGCGAAGCCCTGTACCGGTCGCTGGATGCCGTGGAACGCCTGAAACAACAAGGTATCGATGTCGGCCTAATCAACAAACCGACGTTGAACGTCATAGACGAAGATATGCTGGCCAAGATCGGCAAATCGCCGAAAGTAATGGTGGTTGAAGCCTTCAATCGCAAGACCGGCTTGGGTAGCCGCATGGGGACCTGGTTGCTGGAACGCGGTTATACGCCCAAATACGCGCATTTGGGTACCCATAAAGAAGGCTGCGGCGGCTTGTGGGAGCAGTTCCCTCATCAGGGTATCGATCCCGCCGGCATTATGACCAGCTTCTTAAAAGATTAATCCCCCTCCTTAATATAGGGCACAGGATGTGCCCGTTCTTTAAGGGAATAATCTTATTCAGTTAATATCGATTTGTTCAATAAAATTTAAGTTATGTCTACAATTATTTATGCTTTAACCGTGCTTTATTTTTCTTATGTTATTTACGTTGTACTGGGAGATAAAATAAGCGTTTTTTTTAAAAATAATGTCTCCAATTATTTGTCGGGGTTACCGAAGTAACGTAAATCCTCGGTAAATAGACGGATTATTTCCGGGGATTATTAACGTGCGAGCGAAAATGGAAAAACGCGTCAGCGGCGACATTAGAACCGCCACAACGGCCAAGGCGGAAAACTGGCTCGACCTGGATACTCTTGCCAGCGTTGAAGTGAGCTCTGAAAATCCGGACCGTCCCATAGAAGCGGCTTTGCTGCCCGGTTTTAAGCAAGGCTGGCAAGCCGGCGGGCCGGGCGAGCAAACCATTCGTCTGTTATTCGGGCAAGCGCACTATATTCGCTGCGTACAGCTCGAGTTTTTGGAAGTCGCCGTTAGCAGAACCCAGGAATATGTGCTGCGCGTGTCCCAGGACAGCGGCGCCACATTCAGAGAAATAGTCCGGCAGCAATGGAATTTCAGTCCCGACGGATCGACTGTGGAATCCGCAATGCATTTTGTCGATATGGCAGGCGTAACGACTCTTGAATTGAAGATTACACCGGACATCGGCAATCCCTTGGCGGTTGCCACGCTAGAGAAAATGCGAGTGTTCGAGGTATTTTCAAGATGAACGCTCCGGCGAAAATGGGCAAATAAAAATTAAACCTGTTCCCAGGCGACATTCCGGGACAGAAAATCATCTATCGTTTTTATGTCGGTAAAGCTGGCAAAAGCCAAGCCAAGTTTGGCATAGGCCGATTCGATGGACGTATTCCAGATCATCTTGCCGCCGCAGTCGAGTATCTGCTGGGTGGAGCTATAAGCCGCGGCGGATTTGATGGCCGGCGCCATATAAAACGGTATGCCTTCTTGCCGGCAGCGTTCGCAAAAAGCCGGCAGGCTGTTGGCTAAGCTCCATTGTGCCGAGGCACAAGCCGTGCCTGAATGGTAAAGGTCGTGCAGTACGGCATCGACATTCGCCAAATCGAAACAACTGTAATTCAGGCCGGGATAAGGTTTGATCAACAAAAGGCGCGCAAATTGGTTTTGTAGATCGCTTACCGGGTTGTGTCTGGGCGGCAAGTCATGCAAGGGTGTGAGGCCGCCATTTTCAAAAGTCATATAGGGCTTGGATTGCACGCTGATAAAATCGCTGCTGAGGGGCTGGCAACTGTTTAGACGGGTGCCGATATGCACGTGCATGGATTGCCCGGGGTTTTGATAAGGCACGAAAACGCCGGCTTGGCGTTGTTGTCGGATGAATTCCACTGCGCAGATAAAATTGTTCAAGCCGTTTGCTTGCTGGTGTTCCAGCGGAAAATTGCTGGATACCAGCAGTATTGGGATGTTTAGGCCGTGAAAATAAATGCCGAAGCTAGCCGCGCTATAGGCTAAAGTATCCGAACCGTGGGTGACGATAATGCCGTCGAATCGGGATAAATCCTGGCTTTCTATGCCGGCAATGATGTGTTGCCAAGCATTCGGATGCATGTTTTCGCTGAGAATTTGCACCGGCCGTAAGCAGGTAAAATGAATTCGGCCGTGATCGGCATAATGGCGTTCGAATAGCCGAAGCAATTGAAAGCCGGCATTGGCATCGGTGTCGATAGTGCCGTGTTCGGCCCGGGAGCCGATGGTGCCGCCCGTAAAGACTAAAAGGATATGTTTCATATAAAATGCGCAGCCAAAAAGTTAAGCTGCGCATAGTAATCACAAACCATGAAAATTTCATTGATTGTCGCCATGGCCAGTAACCGGGTCATCGGTTTGAATGGGACGATGCCCTGGCACTTGTCCGCGGATTTAAAGCGCTTTAAACAAATCACGCTGGGTTCGCCCATTATGATGGGGCGTAAAACTTTTGATGCCATCGGCAGGCCGTTGCCGGGCCGGGAAAATCTCGTCATCAGCCGTAATCCGGAGTATCGCCAGCCCGGTTGCCGGGTCTTCGCCAATATCGATAGCGCGTTACGCTATGCCCAAACCTGTTCCGAAGTATTTGTAATCGGCGGCGCCACACTTTACGACGCCTTGCTGCCGCAAGCGGATTATCTCTATTTAACCCTGATTCAACGCGAATTTGCCGGCGACACCTATTTCCCGGAGATAGACTATTCGGCCTGGCGGGTGCTGGAGCGGGTCGATGTGGCCGATGATTCGAATGTGGATTTTTCGTATAGTTTTTTGAAGTTGGCCAGGCCAAACGGGGTTTAACGATAGCAAAAAGCCCAATAGCGGCTTACAATTGCATATTGTCACAAAACTGTCATATTCGCTTCATACTATTGTCACGCTCAAAGGGCAGTATAGACACTGGTTTTAAACATTGATTGAGAAATAATATGAAAAAAACATTTCAGCTGAAGTCACTCATCCTTGGATTTGGCTTTGCTTCTACCGCATTTATGGCAAGTGGCGTGGCGGCGGCCCCCGCATCCGTTGACGCCGCATTGCCGGAATATGCGCCAGCTAGCGGCGTATCGGGTAATATCTCCAGTGTCGGTTCCGATACCCTGGCAAACCTGATGACTTTGTGGGCTGAAGAGTTCGGCAAGTTATATCCCAACGTCAATATTCAAATTCAAGCGGCGGGTTCGTCCACCGCGCCGCCGGCGCTGACCGAGGGCACTTCAAACCTGGGACCGATGAGCCGTAAAATGAAAGACAACGAAATCGACGATTTCGAAAGCAAATACGGCTACAAACCGACCGCGATCCCGGTTGCGATCGACGCCCTGGCCGTATTCGTCAACAAGGATAACCCCGTTAAAGGTTTGAGCATTCCGCAAGTGGACGCCATCATGTCATCCACCCGCAAATGCGGTTATGCCTCGGACATTACTACCTGGGGCGAAGCGGGTCTGACCGGCGGTTGGGCAGGCAAACCGATTCAATTGTACGGCCGTAACTCGGTTTCCGGTACTTACGGTTTCTTCAAGGATGAAGCGCTGTGCAAAGGCGATTACAAAAGCAACGTCAACGAACAACCCGGTTCGGCTTCCGTCGTGCAAGCCGTCACCACATCCAATAACGGTATCGGCTATTCGGGTATCGGTTATACCACTTCCGGCGTAAAAGCGATTCCCTTGGCCGCCAAAGACGGCGCGCCTTTCGTCGAGGCAAATCCCGAGAATGCCATTTCCGGCGCCTATCCGCTGTCTCGTTTCCTGTACGTCTACGTCAATAAAAAACCAAACGAGCCGTTAGCGCCATTAGAACAGGAGTTCATCAAAATGGTACTGTCCAAAACCGGTCAGCAAGTCGTGGTCAAAGACGGTTATATTCCGCTGCCGGCTAAAGCAGTAGAGAAAGCCTTAACATTGATTCAATAATCATCATTTACGGACGAGTGATACAGGGAATTAATGGCAAGGATGCTCCAAGGAATTAAAGTAAAATCAATAATTTAAACATAATGTTTGATTTTACGCCCTCTTTAAGGCCGATAAATTACCCTGGTGATTTGTCGGCTTTTTTATACTTCAAATCCTTGTAGTGTGATACAAGGACGCCACGTATTATTACTTATGTTTTGTTATGTCTGAAACTCAATCTTCCGCGCCGAAATCGACGTTGTTGCAGCTGTCGTCAAGCGATTCTTATCAGCGTTGGCGGCTATTAAAAGATAAAATCGTGGCTCAAGCCGTTGTGATCGGCGGTTTGAGTATTATTCTGGCGATTGTGTTGATCTTTTTCTATCTGCTTTACGTGGTATTTCCGTTGTTACTGCCGTCGCATGCGGAATCGGTAAGCAGCTACGACACGCCGGAAGCCGCGATGGGCAGCACGGTGTTTCTGTCCATGGAAGAACAAAACGAGATCGGGGTTCGCTTTACCGATACGGGTAAAGCTATCTTTTTTGCCGTGGCGGACGGACAAGTAAACCGGGTAGTCGATTTGCCGATACCGGCAGGCGTCCGGATTACCAGTTATGCCCATGGCAGCGTCGATAAAGGCATCATCGTCTATGGTTTGTCGGATGGCAGGGCATTAGTCGTCAGGCACGAATACAAATTATCTTACCCCGAAGGCAAGCGTTTAATCACGCCGGCTATTTCTTATCCGCTCGGTACCCAGCCCATGATTATCGACAACAGCGGACAGGCATTGACCAAAATTACCGTTAAAGTCGGCGATAAAAACACCAGCTTTCTGGCCAAAACCGCGGATAGCCGCCTGCTATTTGTGACATTGGGCAAAAAAGAATCGATGTTTGACGATGAGGTGACCTGGGACCGCACCGATGCCGTATTGGATATGATGGCCGGCGATGTGGATTTCATGCTGCTGGACAAAGAGTTTCGTAACCTTTATTTGGCCGGCCGCGGCGGCGATTTGGCCGTGGTGGATGTCTCCAATAAGAGCGAACCGGTCATCAAGCACAAACTCAACGTCATGAAACAAGGCGGCGAAATCACCAGCATGGAGTTTCTGAACGGCGATATTTCCGTGCTGATAGGCGATAGCCGTGGCGATCTGGCGCAATGGACTATCGTGCGCGACAAACAAAATCATTACAGCGTGCAGAAATTGCGCTCGTTCAAGGTATCCGGCCAGCCCATCATCACCATCAATCCGGAACAGCGCCGTAAAGGCTTGTTGGCGGTCGACGCCAATGGCGAAATGGGTATCTACAATACCACCGCCGAGCGGGAATCGATCAGGGAAAAAGTGGCGGATGCCAAGCCGGTTGCCGTAACCTTATCCCCGCGCGCCAATGCCTTTTTGATGCAAACCGAAGACGGTAAAGTCCACCACTGGAAAGTGGAAAATGAACATCCCGAGGTGTCCTGGTCGTCGTTGTGGCAAAAAGTCTGGTACGAGAGTTACCCCGAACCCGACTACATTTGGCAATCCTCCGCGGCCAGCAATGACTTCGAACCGAAAATGAGTTTAACGCCGTTGGTGTTCGGCACCTTGAAAGCCTCGTTTTATGCCATGATAGTGGCCATTCCGCTGGCGCTGTTCGGGGCGATTTATACCGGTTATTTCATGGCGCCGGGCATGCGCCAGTACGTTAAACCCGGTATCGAAATCATGGGGGCATTGCCCACGGTTATTCTGGGTTTTCTGGCCGGTTTGTGGCTGGCGCCGTTTGTGGAAATGCATTTGACCGGCATCTTTGCCCTACTGATGATCGTGCCGTTGGGCGTGATGATTTTTGCCTATGTTTGGCAGTATGCGCCTAAATCGGTTCGCAATAAAATTCCCGAAGGCTGGGATGCCGTTGTGCTGGTGCCTGTCATCATCTTCTGCGGCTGGCTGGCGTTCGAATTGAGTCCTTTTATCGAAGAGCTTTGTTTCGGCGGCGATTTACGCACCTGGATGCGTAACGAATTCGGTATCGGCTACGACCAGCGCAATACCCTGGTGGTGGGTTTGGCCATGGGATTCGCCGTAATTCCGATGGTGTTCTCGATTGCCGAAGACGCCATCTTTAGCGTGCCCAAACATTTGACAACGGGTTCTCTGGCCTTGGGAGCAACCCCGTGGCAGACCTTGGCCAAGGTCGTGATTCTGACCGCCAGCCCCGGTATCTTTTCCGCCGTGATGATAGGCTTGGGCCGCGCGGTAGGCGAGACCATGATCGTATTGATGGCAACCGGCAATACGCCGGTGATGGACATCAGCATTTTTCAAGGCTTGCGCACCTTGTCGGCCAATATTGCCGTGGAGATGCCGGAAGCCGAGGTCAACAGCACCCATTACCGGGTGCTGTTTTTAGCAGCCCTGGTGCTGTTCATGTTCACTTTCATCGTCAATTCGCTGGCTGAATTGGTGCGTCAGAATTTGAGACAAAAATACAGTTCGTTATGATTAAAGCATGGTTTAAGAGCGGTTCGCCGTGGATTTGGATGACCGCGGGCGCGGTCAGCATCAATTTGCTGCTGGTCGTGGGTTTGTTGCTGCTGATTGCAATACGCGGTCTGGGGCATTTCTGGCCGGCCGATATCCTGGAATATCAATACCAAAATCAACAAGGCCAACACTCGGTCATCATCGGCGAGGAAGTCGACGAATCCTTGTTGCATGAAGCTCAAGCCAGGGCGGCTGGATTCGAGGTGCTGAACGATGTCGAATATCTGCATCAGTATCTGGTCAAAACCGGCAACCGCGACATTCTGGGCAGCGATTTCCGCTGGATTCAGGATCAATATATCCGCGAAAAAACCGCTCCGGACGACCTGATTGCCGTGGAGCGCAGGGAGTGGGGTAATTTTTACGGCCGCTTGCGGGCTGTGAAACAGAACGGCGAAGTGATCGCGGCAGGCGAGCAAGCCTGGCCCGTGGCACAGGAAAAACTGGCTAAAGACTTGGTCTTGTTCGACGAGATAGACCGCCTGCAGGATAAAGATGTGGGAGCGATCAATTACAATCTGGAACGGCTGCGCTTAAAGCAGCGCGCGCTGGAATTGAAAAATCAATGGAACGATACTAAAGCTCAGGAGTTTGCGGCGCTAAAAACAACTTACGAAGCGCAATATAAAGTCATTCAGGCGGAACTGAGCAAGTTGAACCGGGAAATCAAGACCTACAGCATCGTGGTTTCCGAAGCGGGCGGCCGAGAAATCGACATTCCGCTGAACAGAGTGGTGAAACTGAGCCGACCCAATGCCATGAGCGTGCTGGATAAATCCATCGAATACGTGAAAAACTTTAAAGCTTTCATTACCGAGGAGCCGCGCGAAGCCAATACCGAGGGCGGTATTTTCCCGGCGATCTTCGGCACGGTATTGATGGTGATGTTGATGGCTGTGGTGGTGACGCCGTTCGGAGTGATTGCGGCGGTTTATCTGCGGGAATATGCCAAACAAGGCTTGATTACCCGTATCATCCGCATTGCGGTCAATAATCTGGCCGGGGTGCCGTCGATTGTTTACGGCGTGTTCGGCTTGGGCTTTTTCGTTTACATCATCGGCGGTAGCATCGACAAGATATTCTTTCCGGAAGCGGCCCCTGCCCCGGTATTCGGCACCCCGGGTTTGCTGTGGGCGTCCTTGACCCTGGCATTATTGACCCTGCCGGTGGTGATCGTCGCCACCGAGGAAGGTTTGTCCCGCATACCCAAATCGATTCGGGAAGGCAGCCTGGCGCTGGGCGCCACCAAGGCCGAAACCTTGTGGCGTACCGTGCTGCCGATGGCCAGCCCGGCCATCATGACCGGCCTGATTTTGGCCGTGGCGCGCGCGGCCGGCGAAGTGGCGCCCTTGATGTTGGTGGGGGTGGTCAAACTGGCCCCGACTTTACCGCTGGACGGCAACTTTCCCTATCTGCATCTGGACAGAAAATTCATGCACTTGGGCTTTCATATTTACGACGTGGGTTTTCAAAGTCCTAACGTCGAAGCGGCGCGGCCATTGGTTTATGCCACCTCCCTGCTGCTGGTGATGGTGATTGTCGGCCTGAATATGTTCGCGATCGCCATCCGTAACAATTTAAGAGAAAAATACCGCGCACTGGAAAATTAACGTTGTTCATCAACACGACACGTTTGGATTAAACACAATGACAACAGAAGCAAGAAAAACCCATGCCATTGATATCAATGCGCTGAATCGAGCGGGCAAGTCCGGCCGCGACAAGTTCGATACCTGTATTTCGGTACAGGATTTGAATTTGTTTTACGGCAGCAAACAAGCGTTACACAATGTCAACATGGAAATGCCCCGTAAAAAAGTCACCGCTTATATCGGCCCCAGCGGCTGCGGCAAATCGACCTTATTACGCTGCATCAACCGCATGAACGATCTGGTCGATGGCGTCACCATTCAAGGCAAATTATTGCTGGATGGGGAAGATATTTACGATAAAAACATCAATGTAGCGGCCTTGCGGCGGCGGGTGGGCATGGTGTTTCAAAAGCCCAACCCGTTTCCGAAAAGTATTTATGAAAATGTTGCCTATGGTTTAAGGATTCAAGGCATCAATGACAGACGGGTGTTGGATGAAATCGTCGAAAAATCCCTGCGCGGGGCGGCGTTGTGGGACGAGGCCAAGGACCGCTTGAACGATAACGCCTTGGGCTTGTCGGGCGGTCAGCAACAGCGTTTGGTGATTGCCCGCGCCATCGCCATCGAGCCGGAGGTTATCCTGCTCGACGAACCGGCTTCGGCATTGGACCCGATTTCCACCTTGAAAATCGAGGAATTGATAGACGAGCTGAAGGAAAAATATACTATCGTCATTGTTACCCACAATATGCAACAGGCAGCCCGGGTCTCGGATTACACTGCATTTATGTACATGGGCGAGCTGATCGAGTTTGGTGAAACCAGCGAGCTGTTTACCAATCCGGCAAAAAAACAAACCGAAGATTACATTACCGGGCGTTACGGTTAGGAGCATCATTCATGGATAACAGCAGTTTCATCAATCAACACATTTCCCGTCAATTCAACAAGGAAATGGAAGACATCCGCAACAAGGTGTTGACCATGGGCGGCTTGGTCGAACAGCAGGTCGATCTGGCCACCAATGCCTTCATGAGTTACGACATGGAAAGCGCCGAAAAAGTGATTCAGCAGGATCAGCTGATCAACGCGCTGGAAAAAGACATAGACCACGAATGCACCGAAATCATGGCCAAGCGCCAGCCGGCGGCGTTCGATTTGCGCATGTTGATCGCCACCATCAAGATCATTACCGATTTGGAACGTATCGGCGACGAGGCGGCGCGTATCGCCAAAATGACCATGCGAATCGAGGCGGCCGATTATTATCAGGATAAATACTACGAAATCGAGCACTTGCTGGAAATGGTCAAGGAAATGCTCAACGGCGCGCTGGATGCATACGCGCGGACCGATACCGAGGAAGTGATCGCCATTACCGCTCAAGACCATAAGGTAGACCGCGAGTACACCAGTATTACCCGGCAGTTGATCACCCAGATGATGGAAGACCCGCGCAATATCACCCGCGCCCTGGATATGCTGTGGACCGCCCGTGCCCTGGAACGGATAGGCGACCATTCCTGCAACGTCTGCGAGCATGTGATTTATATGGTCAAAGGCAAGGATGTGCGCCATCTTAGCCATGAAGAATTGGAAAAGACCGTCAACGAGGCGCGCTAAGCAGGCAGTCCATTCCCGACGGGTTAGCCGCAAAAGGATTTGCGGCTAAATTAGGTACTGTCTAACGTTGCCGGTAACAGGGCTCCGTTTTACCTGCCCGTAACAACTGGCGCCGTAACTGATCGAGTTCTTCCTGCAGATCGGCTACCAAGGCAGCTAGTTCCGGTTGGGCTTCGAAATTGCGTTCGATGCTTACCATGCGTTTGGCCCGGGTCAGTTCCATGGCGGTGAAGCACCATTGATCCGCTTCGCACTTAGTGGCGGACAACAAGCCCTCCTCGATGCGCCGCCTCACCCACTCGGGTTCGACCGAGCACAGCGCCGCCAATTGCTCCACTGTTAGATAAGTGTCTTCAATTACAGCGGTTAACGTCATTTCGGTATGTGACATGATTTAACTCCTTGCCGCGCGCGGATCGAAGGCCAGTTCCTGTGCCATATTCCGGTAAAGTTGCCGGGCTGTTTCGGTGTCGGCGGGCGGTAATACCACTTGAATATCCAGTAACAGGTCGCCCGGAGGCCGGCTAGGAATGCCCTTGCCGCTCAGACGCAACTGCCGGCCGCTTTGCGTGCCTTCCGGTACGCGTACTTTCAATTGGCTATCGATCAGATTGACATTCACCGTTGCGCCCAATGCGGCTTCCCAAGGCGCCACCGGTAAATTGAGATGCAGGTTGCGGCCGTCGATACGGAATCTGGGGTGCGGGTTGAAACAGACTTCCAATAATAAATCCCCGGCCTTGCCATCGCCAACGCCGGGCGCGCCCTGGCCGGCCAAGCGAATGATTTGGCCTTCGTAAACGCCTTGGGGGATTTTAATATTGAGCAACCTGTTTTCCAGTAACACATGGCCTTGTTGGTCCATGCGCGGCACGCGCAGGCCGATTTGTCTGGACGTGCCTCTGAAGCTGTCTTCCAGGTCCAGCATGACCTTGGCGTGGTGGTCTTCTCCGCGGGCGCTAAAGTTTCCATGGCTGTAAAATCCGCTTTGTTTGCCCGCGCCGCCGCGCATTTTGCCGAACAGTTCCGCAAAAAAATCGCTAAATTCTGCCGCTTCTCCGGCATTAAAGCCACGGCCGGAGAATTCGAATCCGGCATCCCAGTTAGGCGGCGGTTTAAACTCCTGCCCGGGTTGATAGCCGCGGCCCAGCTGGTCGTAAGCGGCGCGTTTTTCGACGTCGGACAGCACGGTATAAGCCTCGTTGATTTCCTTCATTTTCGCTTCGGCATTCGGCTCCTTGGACACGTCGGGATGATATTTGCGGGCGAGTTTGCGAAAGGCCTTTTTAATATCGGCCAGCGCGGCATCTTTCTTCACGCCCAAGATTTGATAATAATCCTTGTATTGCAATGATCCCCCTTGTGATTGCTGTCACGCCAGGTACTCTGAGTGGGTAAATCCGTCCGAATAAAAAATAGCATACAACATCAACTGTTAAATTGTTGTCTGGAAAATAAGCCATGCCCATTACTCGACATTACTTTCAATCCGCATGGTGGTTGAATAACCCCCATTTACAAACCTTGTATCCGGCCTTATTACGTAAAGTGCCGTCGTTGCAGCGAACGCGGGAACGCTTGTCGACCCCGGACGGCGATTTTATCGATCTGGATTGGCATGGGGAAAACCACGGCGTTATCGTGATATTGCTGCACGGCTTGTCCGGCAGCTCCCGGTCGGGGTACATAATCGGCTTACAACGTACCTTGCAACAAAATGGTTTTGCTAGTGTAGCCATGAACTTTCGCGGTTGCAGCGGTGAGCCGAATCGCCTGGCCCGTTGTTATCATTCGGGAGAAACCGAGGATATCGATTTTGTCTACCGGACCCTCGGGCAACGCTATCCGAAAGCGGTTTTTGCGGCGGTCGGGTTTTCCCTGGGCGGCAATGTTTTGTTGAAATGGTTGGGCGAACAAGGCGACAAAGCCGGTTTAGCCGCGGCCGTAGCGGTGTCGGTGCCATTACTGTTAAACGAATGCGCCACTAAATTGGATCACGGTTTTTCCAGAGTTTACCGCAAGCATTTGCTGGATGAATTAAAGCATTACATGCATACCAAACAAGGTTTTTTGCTGGCCAACGGTCTTGAAAAAGAGGCTGATAAGTTGGCCAGTTTAGGCAGTTTGGCGGACATTCATTCGTTTTGGCAATACGATGACCAGGTGGTGGCCAAATTACACGGATTTAAGGATGTGCATGATTACTACCGTCGTTCCAGTTCTCGGCAATTTCTCTCGGCGATCCGCGTGCCGACCTTGCTGGTGCAAGCGGAAGACGATCCATTTATGACGCCGGCGGTCTTGCCGGATGCGGGTGAACTGGCGCCGCTGGTGCAGCTGGACGTGTGCAGCGGTGGCGGCCATGTCGGCTTTGTCAGCGGGCGAAACCGTTGCGGAGCCGACTATTGGCTGGAGCGGCGGATTCCGTTATTTTTAAGGAAATATCTGCCGAATTAGCGGATTTTCTGAGGGTTTAGGCTCGGTGAGCAAGCTGGCATAAACCTTGTCCAGCCTGCTTATACAAGCTTTTTCAGGTATAATTCAGCGATTTTTATCATTCAAGTGGCTCTCAGCGTGTCGACTAGCAAAAACGATGTCTCAACTTTTCAGGGCCTGATTTTGACCTTGCAGGAATACTGGTCGAATCAGGGGTGTGTGTTGCTGCAACCTTTGGATCAGGAAGTGGGCGCCGGTACCTTTCACCCCGCCACTTTTCTGCGCGCTATCGGCCCTGAGCCCTGGAATTCCGCTTACGTACAACCTTCGCGTCGCCCTACCGACGGCCGTTACGGCGAAAATCCCAACCGCTTGCAGCATTACTATCAATTTCAGGTGGTGATGAAGCCGTCGCCGGCCGATATTCAGGAGCTGTACTTGGGGTCGCTGCGTCATCTGGGCTTGGACTTGCTGGAACATGACATCCGTTTCGTCGAGGATAACTGGGAGTCGCCGACGCTGGGCGCCTGGGGCTTGGGTTGGGAAGTGTGGCTGAACGGCATGGAAGTCACTCAGTTTACCTATTTTCAGCAAGTCGGCGGTTTGGAATGCAAGCCGGTTACCGGCGAAATTACCTACGGACTGGAACGTATCGCCATGTATCTGCAAGGCGTGGAATCGGTGTTCGACTTGGTCTGGACTCGCGGCCCGCAAGGCGTGGTGACTTATGGGGACGTTTTCCATCAAAACGAGGTGGAAATGTCGGCGTTCAATTTCGAATACGCCAATGTCGAATTCCTGTTCCAATGCTTCGACACCTACGAAGCGGAATGCCTGAAATTACTGGAACAAAACCTGCCTTTGCCTGCCTACGAAATGGTCTTGAAAGCTTCGCATTCTTTTAATTTACTGGATGCGCGTCACGCCATCTCGGTTACCGAACGTCAACGTTACATTTTACGGGTACGCAACCTCGCCAAGTCTGTGGCCGAAGCCTACTATGCCCGCCGCGAAGCCTTGGGTTTCCCGATTCTTGCCAGACAGGGAGCGTAATCATGAGCAACAACGATTTATTATTCGAACTGGGCGGCGAAGAACTGCCTCCCAAATCCTTGAAAAAACTCAGTCAGGCGTTACTGGACGGCATGATCGCCGGTTTGCAGGATGCCGGTTTGAACTTCGGCGAAGCCAAAGCCTACGCCACTCCACGTCGTCTGACGGTGTTGATCCGCGATCTGGACAGTCGGCAGGCCGATAGGGTGGTCGAAAAGCGCGGTCCGGCGCTACTAGCCGCTTATGGCGCCGATGGCGCGCCGAGTAAGGCGGCATTGGGTTTTGCGTCGAGTTGCGGTGCCGGCTTCGATCAGCTGGAAAAACTGGAGACCGACAAAGGGGCGTGGTTGATTTTCAAGCAAGCGGTGAAAGGCCAAGCCACTGCCGAACTGATCCCGGACATCATCCGCAAAAGTCTGGCGCAATTGCCGATCGCCAAGCGCATGCGCTGGGGTGCCTACGAGCACGAATTCGTAAGGCCGGTGCACAGTGCGGTATTGCTGTTCGGTAACGACGTGATAGATGCCGAGATTTTGGGCTTGAAAACCGGTCGCATCAGTTTCGGCCATCGCATGCATGCGCCCGGCGCTATCGAACTGAACCATCCAAACGATTATGTCGAAAAATTGTTGGCGGCTAAAGTAACGGTCGACTTTGAACAGCGCATGGGGCAAATCGAGACCGGCGCGCAACAGGCCGCAATTGAGCTCGGCGGCGAAGCGCATATCGAAGCGGACTTACTGGAAGAAATCGCGGCGCTGAACGAATGGCCGGTACCGGTAGTGGGAAATTTCGATGCCCGTTTCCTGGAATTGCCGAAGGAAGTGCTGATCACCACCATGCAATCCAATCAAAAGTATTTTCCGGTCAAGAATGCGCAAGGCGGTTTGCTGCCGCATTTCATTACTTTCGCCAATATCGAAAGTTCTAATCCGGTTTCGATTCAGCAAGGTAACGAGCGGGTGGTGTTGCCGCGTTTGTCGGATGCGGAATTTTTCTGGAAACAGGATAGAAAGCAGACCTTGGCCGATCGGGTCGAGAGCTTAAAAAGCATCGTATTCCAGAAAGACTTGGGTACTTTGTTCGACAAGACCGAGCGGGTAACCGGTCTGACGGCACTGATAGCCGAAAAATTGGATGCCGATGTTGCGTTAGCCAAACGCGCGGCATTGCTGGCCAAGACCGATCTGATGACCAGCATGGTCGGCGAATTCGCCAATCTGCAAGGCACCATGGGTTTTTATTATGCTAGGGCGGATGGCGAGGATATATCCGTAGCGCGGGCGCTGGAAGAACAGTATTTTCCCAAGCAATCCGGCGGCGAAATCCCGCGCGCGCCGATCAGCGTGGCGCTGGCGTTGGCGGAAAAAATCGATACCTTGGCCGGCATATTCAGCGCGGGTTTGATCCCGACCGGCGATAAGGATCCTTATGCCCTGCGCCGAGCCACCTTAGGCATTTTGCGGATCATCATTGAAAACGGCTTGCGGTTGGATGTAGTCGAACTGTTGGATGCGGCGCTGGAACAATTCAGCCATGCTTTTAACAAAGCCGAAACGCGGCAAAAGGTGAGCGGTTTTATCTTCGACCGTTTGAGAGGTTATTGTCTGGATCAGGGCTATAGCGGCGATGAATTCGAAGCGGTATTGGCGGTCAATCCGACCCGGCCTTTCGATTTTTGGCAGAGAATTCGGGCGGTACAGACATTTAGGCAGTTGCCGGAAGCGGAAAGTCTGGCGGCAGCCAACAAACGCATCATCAATCTTTTGAAAAAATCCGAACAAGCGGTTTCCGCTGCTATCGGCGTGCTGGTTGCAGCCGAGGAAAAGAACCTGTTGGCCGCGGCCGAAGCGTCGGAGTCGGATATCGTGCCTTTATTGGCCGAGCAAAATTACCAGCTGGCATTGAACCGCTTGGCGCAACTGCGCGACAACGTGGACGCATTTTTCGACCACGTTATGGTAAATACCGATGATGTCGCCTTGCGCAACAGCCGTCTGGCTCTGTTATCCATGCTGTCCAATCAATTTTTACAAATTGCCGACATATCAAAACTGCAACCGTGACGGAGCGTTGGGTCATACTGGATCGGGACGGCACGATCAATGTCGATTCCGATGAGTTCGTTAAATCGCCCGAAGAATGGCTGCCGCTACCCGGTAGCCTGGAAGCCATCGCCGAGCTGAATCGGCATGGCTTCAAAGTGGTTGTCATCACCAATCAATCCGGGGTGGCGAGAGGCTTGTTCGACCTGTCTACGCTGTCGGCGATGCACGACAAAATGCAGCGCATGGCGGCGGCGCTGGGCGGACGAATTGAAGCCATTTATTTTTGCCCCCACGGACCGAAAGATCGATGCGGTTGCCGAAAACCCAAGGCGGGACTGTTCGAGGCTTTTGCCAGAGACAAGCAGGTTGATTTACAGACGGTTTATGCTGTCGGTGACTCATATCGCGACATAGAGGCCGCTCAGGCCGCGGGCGCTTGTCCCGTGCTGGTTAAAACCGGCAAAGGTCTGAAAACCCTGCAGAACCATCCTCGGCTCAATTTACCCATATTTGATAACCTTTATGACGCAGCACACTACATCGTCTCGACAAGCTGATTTCAAAGTCTATTTAGGCTCGACTTTATTTTTTATCTACGTTTTATTTTCCACGCCGATTGTCGGTGTAGCGATTTTAGGCGGTTTTTTTCTGCCTTTTTCGATGAGGTATAGATTTGCGGACATCTGGATCGATTGTCTGTTGTACATGCTGAAATTATGTTGCGGCTTGAGCTACGAAGTGGAAGGAACGGAAAATATCCCTAAAAACCAGGCGGCCGTCATTCTAAGCAAGCATCAGTCGGCTTGGGAAACCATCGCCTTACGGCAAATTATCTCTCCGCAAACGGCGGTTCTGAAAAAGTCGTTATTGCAAATTCCATTCGGCGGCTGGGCGTTGGCCACCCTAAAACCGATTGCAATCGATCGCAGCAACCAGAAAGAAGCTTTGAAGATGCTGCTCGAACAAGGTGTCGAGCGTTTGCGGGAAGGTTTGTTCGTGCTGATTTTTCCCGAAGGGACGCGGGTAGCGCCGGGCGCGTATAAAAAGTTTAATGCCGGCGGTGCCATGCTGGCCAATAAAACGGGTTTTCCGGTGATTCCTTTGGCGCATAATGCCGGTGAGTTTTGGCCGCGTAACAGTTTCGTGAAATACCCCGGGGTAATCAAAGTCAAAATCGGTCCCATGATTTCAACGCTAAATAAAAGTACCAAGGATATTAATGCGGAGGCGGAGGCTTGGATTTCTCAAGCCATGCTGAATATTTCAGCGGAATCCGGTAAATAATCGGTTTTCGCGAGTGGGGGTATTGAAAGGAGGATTATGAAAAATAAGAAGGCCCACCTAGGTGAGCATGAGCCTTACGTCTAAAAGTTACAGCTGTACTGAAGTAGAGCTGGAAACTTTTTGTTTTGACGCATCAGGATCATCCATGCAACCGCTCAAGCCAACAATCATCAGGGTCATCGCTAAAAGAGATAATACTTTTTTCATAACATCCTCCAAATTAAGTTTTTTATTTTTGGTTGTACTAAATATATTAAGCACTGTTATTTATAACACGGAATACCGCGCGTGTACCAAAAAAAAGCAATTTTGAAGGTAAAGGCCCTAAACGCATAAGGCCCACGGATGTGGGCCTTACAATGGATTTAAACCAAATCCTGTCAACGCGCGCTACTACTTAGTTGACTCCAGAGCCTACTTGGTTGGGCGTGCCGTAATTTTTTGGTTTTGGATTGCCTTGATCAGGGTCGTCCATGCAGCCGCTCAAACTAACAAGCATCAGACTCATCGCTAAAAGAGATAATATTTTTTTCATAACATCCTCCAAATAGGTATTTTTATAGTTTTGTTTGTACTAGATATATTAAGCACGGTAAGGCTTATAACACGGAAAGCCTTGGCTGCAAAATAAATATAGGCTTGGAGGAAGGCATAAGGCCCACGGAAGTGGGCCTTACAAAGGATTTAAGAGAAATCCTGTCAACGCTATTGCTTAGTTGACGCCAGAGCCTACTTGGTTAGGTGTGCCGTAGTTTTTTGGTTTTGGATTGCCTTGATCAGGGTCGTCCATACAACCGCTCAAGCTGACAATCATAAGCGCCATAGCTAAGACAGAAAATACTTTTTTCATAACATCCTCCGAGTAAAATAAGGTTTTTATAATTTTGTGCACTTAAGTTAAGCACATAAAATTTATAGCATGACCAAAAGCAGCATGCAAGACCCAATTTAAATGTGATTTTCAAAGCATGTCGATATCCCTGGGCAGATTGATCTTGAACTCTTTGCCGCTCCATTGCGCCGAGCCTATGGCCTGCCACGCTCCCGATAGGTTCTTATTCCTTAGATCTTTTTCCCAAACGGACGGCGCGTCGGTTTTTTTCATTTTGATGATGAAGCGGGTGTTTTCAAAATCAAGATCGAGTTTTTTGCCCCAGAATGCGGTTAGTTTCATGATGAATTTTTTTAAGCGCAATTCATCGATATTGGGGGTGACGGCTATGTTGGCCCACATCGAATGGACTCTACCCCAATTGGGTGCCAGCAGCCGGCCTTGTTCGTCGACAAAGGGTAGCCAGTGTTCGATGCCGTTTGCATCCAGGTAGGTAATCGCCAGCAAATGGTTGTAGCCTTCGAAATGGTCATGCAGATACAAGGCATGTGGAGTAATACCCAGGAAAGTATGCGAGAACATCAGTATGGCATTGCTCATATCGGCCATGACGCTGGCGATGGGCGATTGCCGGGTGTCCACTTTTAGACGGTACAGTAAGCCATAGTGCAAGCTGCTGTTCAGTTGCAGCAAAATGATGGCTAACAGCACCTTGCTGATTTTATGAGCGTTGCGTTTTTGTTGTTGGGCTGTTTCCGCTTCGAAAATCCGCTCGTAGAGCGTGGGCTGGAAAATGCTTCGCGGCTCATTTATGCAACTGACGTCGCAGTTCAGGCGGGCGCGATTGTCGGCGATGCGGCGGTAGCTGGCGCCGGCCAGGGAATGGACCAAAGGCAGTTTGATGATCCAGCCGATTACCGCCGTGTAGCCCATGGCAATAAAAATTTGCGCGTAGGTGTCGATACCTGCGTACAGCTTGTCTTGGGCGTCCAATGCGTAGAGATCGGTTAATAAAGTGGCGTCGTCCAGTTGATCCAGTGCCGAATATTGGCGGGCATAGGTTTGGGCCGGCTTGAAGTCGACGGCGTGCAGAATATCGAAATGATTCAAAATCAGCACGGTGCGATTGCACAGCGGGCATTGTTGGTCGAAAAAAACCGTCAGGATGGGCCGCGGTTTTCTGAGCCATTCGCCTAGTTGTTTATACCAGGAAAAGGGCATCATCAGCGTGTAGAAAATCAACATGCCCATGCCGAAGGGGTAGATGTTGAAGGACAGAGTTATACCCAGATGTAAGCCAGTGCCTATTAAAAAATACAGCGGCCGTAATAATTTGAAATAAAACAAAGGCAAAAAGCTGAATTGGAACGCAATGATGGTGTAGCCAATGAGTTTTTGCAGCGGCTCGACGTTTAATAGCCGGGACATGTCCAGCGCGGAAATGTAATAAGGCATGGACGACGGCAGCCAAGCGCCAAGACCGTTGCGCCAGTGCTCGGCGAACATTTTATGGATGGCCGAATCGAAATACAGAAAGCCTAGGCAGGCGATCACGGGCAGATAATAGGCTAGTTTGGATACGTGCGCGGCGGCATATTGGGCATAGTGAACAAAAGGCGTGGCCAGTTTTTTTCTGAGTCCGTCAATTGCAAACGCCTTATCGGTGGGCATAAAGATCAGAAAAAAATTGGCGCCGATCATGAATAAATCGAAACCGCCGTCGAAATCCCGTTGCATGGGGGTGAAATTGACGAAAACCAGCCAAAAAATGTAATTGGCGATGCTGCTGGCCTGGCAGCGGTAGCCAATCGTCAGGCAAAAGGCAATGGCGGCCCATAGCCACAGAAAAAAAACGATCATCGGAAACTCGACGTCCATATAGGGTATGGGGTCGAAAATCAGGTGGTTAAAATAAATCAGGAAAAGTATTTCCTGTAAGGTGATCAGGCCGAACAGCAGTCTGAAGAGGCCGATGCCGGTGGCGGGTGCTTGTTGTTGATAAAGGGTGTGAATTTTGGATGCGAACAAGTTAGACATCTAATCGGCCAGACAAAAAATATACAAAGTATAAGGTATTTTGGCTGGTGAAATCGCTCGGACACAAAAAAGGCGGCCCCGGGAAACCGTGCCGCCTTTAATCAGAAAAACTAGGCTCCGAGAAGCTATCTAGCTTATTCCTCGTCTTTAGGCTCTTGGAACACCCATTTTACGAAGAAGTATCCTGCAGCGATAATTACTACCGCTCCAATCATACCTGATGGTTCTTTTAACATTTCTGTTAAGTCTAAGATCGCTCCCATGGGTGCCTCCTACCTTTTGTTTAGTTGTTATAAAAATTGCCAGCCAACCGGCCTTCGAGGCTGATATGTTACTTTAGCTGACTTTAATGTCAAGCGATTGATAGCTATTTAAGTAAAGATGCCGCCACAAATTGCCAATGCGTTGGTTTATGGTAGTATGAAGTTTCAGACTGACTTTACAAAAATAAAAACAGTTAATTAAGGGGAAAGATATGATTGGCGGTATTATTATGGTTTTGACAGTGATCTGGGTTTATCAATCACTGATGAAAGCGAAAAAAGATAATGTGTTGATGTGGGTGGGCATTTGCGCCATCGTCTATTTGGTGGTTCAGGTGCTGTTCTACAACATCAACATCATGATTATCGACGGTTTGGACGGCAGAGACGTTGGCGGCGAGTATGACCGCGAATTAACCAGCGTTGGCGACCGTAAAACTCAGGAAGGCGCGGGGGGATGGATTATGCCGGTAATTTTCGAATTATTACCGCCTATCGCCGGCTTTTTGGCGGTTTCGGTGATCCGCTCTTTGTTTATATTTAAAGAAGCTCCGACGCCCGCCAATCTGTTCGGCGGCGTTAAGGAAATGTTCGAAAGCATTAAAAACAGCTTTAAAACTTCCGGCAATTAACTTGTTGGCGGCCTGAAAAAAGCCCAAGTTTTCTTGGGCTTTTTTCGTTAAAAGCCCCCAAGATCAACCGGTAACCAGCGATACTATCGTTACAATAGCCAAAATAAATAACACTGTCCCAATCAAGCCAACAATGATATAGGCGGGCAGCGAGCCGTGCTTGAAATCCACTTCCCGATTTTTGTCGCTTTGTACGCCAATTGCGGCGGCAAGAACGCTTTTTACAACATGTAGTAGATTGGGTTTGGACATGATTTCCTCAATTTCCAAGGTTCAAAAAACAATGCGGCTGTTACGGCCCATTCAGAATTAACATCGATTTATTCCCGCCAATGAACAGCATACAACGATTAAACCAGCAATTAAAACAACGGATTTTATATCTGGATGGGGCCATGGGCACCATGATACAGAGCTATAAGCTGGGAGAAAAGGACTATCGAGGGGCGCGTTTTGCCGATTGGGATAGCGATCTTAAAGGCAATAACGATCTGTTGTCGCTGACTCAACCGGACATCATCAAGGCCATTCATAAGGCCTATCTCGAGGCCGGTTCCGACATTATCGAAACCAATACCTTCAACGCCACCAAGATAGCCATGGCCGACTATCGCATGGAAGACTTGGCCTATGAAATCAATATCGCTTCCGCGCGCTTGGCCAAGCAGGCCGCGGACGAAATGTCCGCATCGACGCCGGACAAACCGCGATTTGTCGCGGGCGTATTGGGGCCTACCAATCGCACATCCTCCATGTCGCCGGATGTCAACGATCCCGGCTTCCGCAATATCAGCTTCGACGACTTGGTCGATGCTTACAGCGAAGCCACTCAAGGCCTGATAGACGGCGGGGCGGACATCATTCTGATCGAGACCGTCTTCGATACCCTGAATGCCAAGGCGGCGATATTCGCGGTCGAACAAACTTTCGACAAACTCGGTTATAAATTGCCGGTGATGATTTCCGGCACCATCACCGACGCCTCCGGCCGCACGTTGTCCGGGCAGACCGCCGCCGCGTTTTGGTATTCGTTGAAACATGTGCAACCGATTTCAATCGGCTTCAACTGCGCGTTGGGCGCTCGGGAATTGCGCCAATACATCGAGGAATTATCCGGCATTGCCGATACTTACGTCTCCGCCCACCCCAACGCCGGCTTGCCCAACGAATTCGGCGAATACGACGAAACGCCTGAACAAATGGCCGCCGAACTGGCCGACTGGGCGGCCAGTGGCTATTTGAATATCATCGGCGGTTGTTGCGGCACTTCCCCGGACACCATCCGCGCCATCGTCAAGGCCGTTAGCAAATACCCGCCGCGGCAAATTCCCGAGCAGGAAAAGCGCTGCCATCTGGCCGGACTGGAAGCCATGAGCATCGGTCCCGAGACCTTGTTCGTCAACGTCGGCGAACGCACCAACGTCACAGGTTCCGCGGTCTTCAAGAAAATGATCGTCGAAGAGCGTTACGAAGATGCTCTGGAAGTCGCCAAGCAACAAGTCGAAAACGGCGCGCAGATCATCGACATCAACATGGACGAAGGCATGCTGGATTCGAAAGCCGCCATGGTGCGGTTTTTGAATTTGATCGCCGCCGAGCCGGATATCGCCAAGGTGCCGATCATGCTGGATTCCTCGAAATGGGAAATTCTGGAAGCCGGCCTGAAATGCATTCAGGGCAAGGGGGTCGTCAACTCCATCTCGATCAAGGAAGGCGAGGACAAATTCATCGAACAGGCCAAACTGGTGCGCCGCTATGGCGCGGCGGTGATCGTGATGGCCTTCGACGAACAAGGCCAGGCGGACACCATGGCGCGCAAGGTGGAGATTTGCGGCCGCGCTTATAAAATTCTGACCGAACAAATCGGCTTCCCGCCGGAAGACATCATCTTCGACCCCAATATTTTCGCGGTCGCCACCGGCATCGAGGAACACAACAACTACGGCGTCGATTTCATCGAAGCCACCCGTATCATCAAGCAGACCTTGCCGCATGCCTTGATTTCCGGCGGCGTTTCCAACGTGTCGTTCTCGTTTCGCGGTAACAATCCGGTGCGCGAAGCCATCCACGCGGTATTTTTGTATCACGCGGTGCAAGCCGGCATGGATATGGGCATCGTCAACGCCGGCCAATTGGCGATTTACGCCGACATTCCGGAAGAATTGCGTAACGCCGTCGAAGACGTGATCCTGAACCGCACCCCGGAAGGCACCGAAAAGCTGCTGGAAATCGCCGAAAAATATCGCGGCAGCGGCCAGGCCGCCAAGCAGGAAACCCTGGAATGGCGCGAATGGCCGGTCACAAAACGCTTGGAGCATGCCTTGGTGAAAGGCATTGCCGATTACATCGATGAAGACACCGAACAGGCTCGGCAGGAAGCGGAAAAACCCCTGCATGTTATCGAAGGGCCGCTAATGGACGGCATGAATGTGGTCGGCGACTTGTTCGGCGAAGGCAAGATGTTCCTGCCGCAGGTGGTGAAATCGGCCCGGGTCATGAAAAAAGCCGTGGCTTATTTAATGCCGTTCATGGATGCCGAAGTGGACGGTTCCGTGCGTCAAACCAACGGCAAGGTATTGATGGCCACCGTAAAAGGCGATGTGCACGACATCGGCAAGAACATCGTCTCCGTGGTGTTGCAATGCAACAACTACGAAGTCATTGACTTGGGGGTAATGGTGCCGGCCGACACCATTTTAAAAACCGCCCGCGAAGAAAAAGTCGATGTGATCGGTCTGAGCGGCCTGATTACCCCATCGCTGGATGAAATGGTGCATGTGGCCAAGGAAATGCAGCGCCAGGGTTTCAGCATTCCGCTGATGATAGGCGGCGCCACCACCTCGCGCGCGCATACCGCCGTCAAAATCGAACCGAATTACCGGCATCCGACTATTTACGTTACCGACGCCTCCCGTAGCGTGGGGGTGGTCAGCGCCCTGCTCAGCGAGGACTTGAAAGCGGATTTCGTGGCAAAAACCCGCGAAGAATATGAGCAGGTGCGCGAACGGCACAAAGGCCGCCATGCCAAAAACCCGCAGCTCGATCTGCAAAAAGCCCGGCATAATAAATTCGATTTTGCAGGGTATCAACCGGTAAAACCCAAATTCCTCGGAATCCGGGTTATCGATCATTTTCCCCTCGATAGCTTGGTTTCGTATATCGACTGGACGCCGTTTTTCCAGACCTGGGAATTGTCCGGGCGTTATCCCGCCATACTGAGCGATCAGGTGGTCGGCCAGGAAGCAAGCAAGCTGTTCGAAGACGCCCGGGCCATGCTGAAACGCATCGTCGATGAACAATGGCTGACCGCCAAAGCCGTGATCGGTTTCTTTCCGGCCAACAGCGTCGATGACGATATCGTGCTGTACACCGACGACAGCCGTAGCCAGCAACGGGAAGTGCTGCATCATTTGCGTCAGCAAAACGTCAAGGCGCCGGGACGGCCCAACTACTGTCTGTCCGACTTTATCGCGCCGGTCGGCTGCGGTATCGCCGATTATATGGGCGGCTTTGCCGTGACGGCCGGTATCGGCATCGAAACCAAGCTGGCCGAATTCGAACAGGATCACGACGATTACAGCAGCATCATGCTGAAAGCCTTGGCCGACCGCTTGGCGGAAGCGTTTGCCGAATACATGCATCAAGCGGTCCGCAAGGATTATTGGGGCTATGCCGCGGACGAAACGCACGAAAACCATGCCTTGATCGAGGAGGCTTATCAGGGCATTCGCCCTGCTCCCGGTTACCCGGCCTGCCCCGATCATACCGAGAAAGCCAAGTTGTTCGAGCTGTTGAACGTGACCGAGTCGACGACCATCGAATTGACCGAAAATTTCGCCATGTACCCTACCGCGGCGGTCAGCGGTTGGTATTTCTCGCATCCCGAGTCGCAATATTTCAATGTCGGCAAGATAGACCAAGACCAGTTGCAGGATTACGCCAGACGTAAAGGAATCAATATTGAAGTCGCCGAGCGCTGGTTGGCCGCGCATTTACACCATTAACCACGGTAAACCGCATGCAATTACGCCTCGAACATTTTATGGAACGCCTGATGTATGCCAGCCGCTGGATCATGGCGCCGGTTTTTCTGGGCATGAGCCTGATCCTGTTGGTGCTGGCGGTTAAGTTCTTTCAAGAGCTGTACCATTTCATCCCCCATGTTCTGGACATCGACGAAGGCCAGATCATCCTCAAATTGCTGACCTTTATCGATTTGACCCTGGTCGGCAGTTTGACACTGATCGTGATGTTCAGCGGCTACGAAAACTTCGTCTCCCGGCTGGATATCGGCAGCGAGGCCGAAAAGCTGGAATGGCTGGGCACGCACGATTACGGCTCGTTAAAGCTGAAAGTGGCGACTTCCATCGTGGCCATTTCGTCGATCCGCTTGTTGAAAGTGTTCATGGAAGTGGAAAATATCAACAACGAGAAGATGCTCTGGTATGTAATCATTCACCTTACCTTGGTGGTTTCGGCTTTCATCATGGGTTACCTGGACAAAATTTCCAAACACTGATGGCCGACTTGGTTTTATTCGGTACCGAGGGCTGCCATTTGTGCGAGGACGCCGAGGGTTTGCTATTGCGGACCGGTTTGAGTTTTGAGAAGCAAGACATCATGGCCGGCGAACAATGGCAGCAACGCTATGCGATTCGCATACCGGTATTGCTGCATCCGCCGAGCGGCTCGGAACTGGGATGGCCGTTCGACGAGGAAGGGATTCGGGATTTCTTGGTGCAAACCGGGATTGAATTCGGGAGCGAAATATCGCGCTAGTTTGCCGTGAAAGTGGGGAACGCCTGCAGGGAAGTATTCACGGCGTCCTGTACGGCAAGCAAGCGTTCTTGCATGGGACGAGGCGATTGTCCAGGCTTTAGAACTTAGGCCGCGATACGAATGCAGTTGCGGCCCTGGTTTTTGGCGGCATACAAGGCTTGATCGGCGCGCTCCAGCAACGGCTCAATGTCGGTGTCGTCCGCCCATGGGGCGATGCCGATACTGACGGTAAAGCCTACATCCGCAACCCGGAGCTCCAATATCCTGGCTTTCAGGCGTTCGGCAACGTTGACGGCTTCGTCCAGTAGGGTTTCCGGCAACAGAATAAAAAATTCCTCGCCGCCAAAGCGGGCGAAAATATCGGCGGGACGCAGCGCGTTTTTAGCGGTTTCGGTCAACGCGACCAATATTTTGTCGCCGGTAACATGTCCGTGTTGATCGTTAATTAATTTGAAATGATCGATATCGATGGCAATAACCGACAGCGGGCGCCGATGCCTAATAGCGCGCTCGAGTTCCTCGCCGGCATGCGTTAAGAAATAGCGGCGGTTATAGGCCCCGGTCAACGGATCGGTTGCGGCCAAGCCTTCAAGTTTCCGATTGGCTTGTTGAAGTTCTCGGGTGCGTTGTTCTATGCGTTGTTCCAGATCGCGATTAATCTCTGCAAGTTCATCCCTGGCACTACGCAAGGCGGTTTCGGTTTCCATGATGTCGGTAATGTCATGCTGAATGCCGATGAAATGGCTGACCTGGCCTCTGTCGTCGCACACGGGATCGATGATGATATTGTTCCAGAAAATCGAGCCGTCCTTCCGGCGGTTTCTTAATAAGGCGCGTACCTGCCGCCGGCCGGCAATGGCCTGCCTGACTCTGTCGAGCACGGCCGGATCGAATCCTGCCTGCAAAAAACGCGGATTCCTGCCCTTGACTTCGTCGCCCCGGTAACCGGTAATAGCTTCGAAACCGCTGTTGACGTAAATAATCGGGTTATCCTTTGCTCTGGCGTCGGCGATCAGAATGCCGTCGTTGACGGCGTCTATGGCGCGTTCCAGAATTTTGAGCTGCTCGTTTTGTAAATTCAGTTCCTGCAGTAGCGCGGCCAGTGTCAGCGACGATAAAGCCAAGGCGGCAATATATTCCTGCAATCGGAGTACATTGTCGGCCGCCTGCATCGAGACGAATGGGCCCATCTGATTGATGGTGCAATAAATGCTGATGGCGGCAATCAGCAGATTGATCGAAGCCGCCCCGCGCATGCCGAAACGCCCGGCGGCCCAAATCGTCATCGGCAGCAACAGCATGGGGCTGATCGGAAATTGGTTGGTCAAATACTCGGATTGAGAAAATATCCATATACCCACGGCAATGGTTGTAACCAGCAACAGCGCGGCTTCGGGCAGGCGTTTGGCCGTAGGTGAGGGTTTGTCTTGGATTTGAGGCTGAAACCAGCTCAGCAATACCGGCGTGATAATCAACAGTCCCAAGCCGTCGCCAAACCACCAGATGCGCCAATTCGCCCAGTAAGAAACCTCGCCGTCGGCCGTTGCCGTATAAACGGCGGCTCCCAGCAGGGCCGCCAAGCCGCTGGCCAAGACCAGGGCAAAAAAACCGAATAATGCGACATGCCTTAGGCGATCCAGCTTGACCGGCAGGCCGATGCTATGTTTCAGAAAAACAGCGGTCAGGACGGCTTCCAGAATATTGACCGCTGCAAACATCAGTGCTTGTTTTATGCTGAAAGTCGGCCAGTCCGCCAAAATTTCGGCGGGAACGATGGCGCATGCGAAGGCGGGCCAGTACCGTGGCGGCGACAGCAGCAATGCCGTCAGTAAAAACGCATTCGGCGGCCACAGAATGGCGATGCCTTCCGACATGATCGAAGCCTTAACGCCGAGCACCGCGCCAAGATAATAGCCGATGCCGACCAGGATGGGTGCAAGGTAGGCCGCATGCGCCGGGTGAGAGAATAAGGCGCTGGCAATGGTTCGGATTCGGGAAAGCGAAGGCATAGAATTAAAAAACAATCCTTTAACGGTCAAACACGCGGGGATGCAATGAGCAACAGTATATCCGAAGCCGATTGTAAGTCGTTACCTACACAAGGGAAGTTTAGAAGCCGAATATACGGGCTTGTCGCTGAGCGAACTTGAGCGGCTGTTTTGCCCGCTCGATCCGTTCATCCCTGGCCCGAGGCCATTAATATTCGTATCCGCCTTTCTAATTCACATAGAATAAGCATTAAAACAATATCGAATTTGATGTTTTTTGCAGGCAATATCCAACGCCTAATAATCTAAAAGACACCATGACGTCTCTCAAGCAGTATTTGTTCCGATTCTCCGCCGGTCTTTGGCTGACCATGGCGATGTTCATCGTATTCGCGGTTGTGTTTGCGATCTATGTCCGCTCCGAAAAACAAATCGATGTAGCCAACGAACAACGGTTCCAATCTTTTTTGTTGGCGGACGAATTGCGCCAATCGTCCGACGATTTGACACGGACGGTTCGCAGTTATGTAGCAACCGGCGACCCCATCCATAAACGCCACTTTCAAGAAATCCTCGATATCCGTGACGGCAAGCAGGCAAGACCGGTTGATTATCATTTGATCTATTGGGATTTGGTGTTACAGGACGATCGCCGGCCCAGGCCGGACAGCTCAAGGAATATTCCCTTGTTGGACCTGATGCGACAGGCCGGATTCACCGAAGCCGAATTTGCGAAGTTGGCTGAAGCCAAAGACAAATCGGACGCGCTTGCTCGCACCGAATATGCCGTGATGCAGCAGCTCGAGTCCGTTTCTTCGCCAACCGAGGCCGATCGGAACCGAGCGAACCTGATGCTGCAAGATACGGCGTATTATCAAGCCAAGGCCGAGATTATGCGGTTGATTGATGAGTTCTATCGGAGTGTGGATAGCCGTACCTCGGCGGCGGTTCAAAATGCATTGTTTAAAGCCGGACTATTGAGAGGGGTGTTCATCGCGTTCGGCCTATTGTTGGTGCTGATGTTATGGCGGGCTTATCGGAGTTTATTCAACATTTTGGGCGGCTCGCTTGATCAACTGCATGACGCTCTTGTCCGCCTGGGCAGCGGCGATTTTTCATCGGTGATTCCGGCCGGCCGCGGCAGGAAAAACAACATCATGGCGTGGGTGTCCGAAACGCAAGTCCAGCTGGCCCAACTCGATGCCGAACACCGGCAGGCCGAAGCCAAAAATCAGCGCTTGACGCAACTCTATGCCGCCTTGAGCCAGTGCAATCAGGCTATCGTGCGTTGCGGTAACCAGCAGCAGCTGTTTTCGGAAATCTGTCGCGCCGCGGTGACCTTCGGCGGCATGAAGCTGGCCTGGATTGGTTGGCTGGATAGTGAGAGCGGGAAAATCAAGCCCGTGGCTTGGTATGGCAATGACGCCGATTATCTACAAGACATCGAGATCTCGATCGATCCCGATAATCCGTTCGGTAGCGGGCCAACCGGCACGGCCATGCGCGACAACCGTCCTTTCTGGTGCCAGGATTTTCAACAAAACCCCGCTACCGCCCCCTGGCGCGAGCGCGGTGCCAAGTTCGACTGGAAAGCGTCGGCCGCGCTGCCTTTGCATGGAAATGGCGGAGTGGTTGGGGCGCTGACGCTTTATGCCGCCACCGTCAACGCCTTTGACGCAGATGCGCGTAACCTGTTGGTGGAAATGGCGATGGACATCGATTATGCCCTCGATAACCTTGAACGAGAAAGTCAGCGTAGGCAAGCGCTGGCGGAATTGGCGGACTCCCGTAATTTGCTGCGGACCATCATCGACACGGTACCGCTGCGTATTTTTTGGAAAGATTCGGAATTGACGTATTTGGGCTGTAATCCGGCCTTTGCCCGCGATGCGGGCGCCGACAGTCCCCGGGACATCATCGGCAAGAACGACACTCAATTGGCGTGGCGGGAGCTGGCCGAGTTATATCGAAACGATGATCGCCAAGTGATGAGTTCCGGCGTGCCCAAGCTTTTTTATGAAGAGCCCTTGACCAAGCCGGGTGGCGAGGCTATCTGGTTGAGAACTTCCAAAGTGCCTTTGCTGAGCTCCGAGCGGCAAACCATGGGCGTACTGGGCGTCTATCAGGATATAACGGCGATAAAGCAGACCGAGCTGGCACTGCTGCGTAGCGAAGCCAACCTGAATCGGGCGCAGGCCGTGGCCAAAATCGGCAGTTGGCGTCTGGATTTGGGGCAAGGCAGTTTGGAGTGGTCGGCGGAAACCTATCGCATTTTCGGATTATCCTCGGATATTCCGGTGGACTACCCATTATTCCTATCCCATGTGCATCCGGATGATTTGGACCATCTCAATAATGCCTGGCAAGCCGCGCTGAAAGGCGCGCCTTACCGCATCGAGCACCGCATTGTCGTAAAGGGCGACATTCGCTGGGTGGAAGAGCGGGCAGAATTGGAGTTCGATGCGGCCGGTAACTGTTTAGCGGGTGTCGGCACGGTGCAAGACATCACCGAACGCAAGCTGGCACAGGCGCGCATCGAACTGCTGGCTAACTTCGATCCATTGACCGGTTTGCCCAATCGGGCTCAGTTGGACGACCGCGTCAGGTATGCCGTTAGCCTGGTCAAACGCGGTCATGGATATTTGGCTTTGATGTTTCTCGATCTCGACCGCTTCAAGGATATTAACGACACGCTGGGCCATAGCGTCGGCGACGCTCTGTTGGTTAAGCTCGCCGATCGTTTGCGCCGATTGCTGAGGGAGGAGGATACCGTCACGCGCCTGGGTGGGGATGAATTCATTTTGCTGTTGCCGGGCATCGATGCCAGCGGAGCCGCCTTGGTGGCGCAAAAACTGTTGGATGCCATCGCGGAGCCGTATTCGATCGGGCACTATAACTTGACGCTGACCGCATCGATCGGTATTGCGCTTTATCCCGGCGATGGCGAGGATCCGGAAACATTATTCAGAAGCGCGGATGCCGCGATGTACAGCGCTAAACAGGAAGGCCGCCAAGGCTATCGGTTTTTCACGCCGGAGATGCAGGCGAGAGCAACGCGTAATCTGCTATTGTTAAATGCCTTGCGCCACGCGCTGACACTCGAGCAATTGCAGGTCTATTACCAGCCGCAAGTTTCGATGTTCGACGGCCGTATCATCGGCGCGGAAGCCTTGTTGCGTTGGCGGCATCCGGCTTTAGGTATGGTCTCGCCGGCGGAGTTCATACCGGTTGCGGAAGATAGCGGATTGATTCTGCCGATCGGAGAATGGGTGTTGCGTAGTGCCGTGAGGCAGGCTAAGGCCTGGCAAGCCGAGGGACTGGGCTCATTGGTGATGGCCGTCAATTTATCCGCGGTACAGTTCCGCAACCGAGAACTGCCGGACTTGGTCACGCGCGTGTTGGAGCAAGAAGGCTTGGCGCCAGACTATCTGGAATTGGAATTGACCGAAGGCGTGGCAATGCTGAATCCGGAAAGCGCCATCGATTTGATCGACAATCTGCATGAACGCGGAGTACGCATGGCTATCGACGATTTCGGCACCGGTTATTCCTCGCTGAGTTATCTGAAAAAATTCAAGGTCTACAAGCTCAAGATCGACCAATCCTTTGTGCGCGATATCGGCACCGACGCCGAGGACAAAGCCATCGTCAGTGCCGTGATCAGTCTAGCCAGGAGCCTGGGGTTGCAAACTATCGCCGAAGGAGTCGAAACCATAGAACAACAGACTTTCTTGAATCAGCAAGGCTGCGATGAAATGCAGGGCTATTTATTCAGCCAGCCGCTACCGGCCGAGCAGTTTGCCGCGTTACTAAAACGGAGTTTGACTATTGAGTAATCGGTTATCGTATCGCCGCAATGCCGATAATCGGTGTTGCCAAGTTCAATCCGCGGGATCGAACTTTTGTCGGCTCGGTTTCGAGCATCGTCCGGTTTCGAAGTTTCGGCATGGGATTGGTCTTGGCGAGGGCTGCCGTGATAAATTTCCCGGATTATGTTAATCCTATCGGAACCAGCCATGACCACTATCCGCCAAGACGATTTCATCCAAAGCATTGCCGATGCCTTGCAATACATTTCTTATTACCATCCCCAGGATTTCATCAAGGCCTTGTATTCGGCCTATCAAAAAGAACAAAGCCCGGCCGCCAGGGATGCGATGGCGCAAATTCTGATCAACTCCCGCATGTGCGCGGAAGGCCGGCGGCCGATTTGCCAGGATACCGGCATAGTGACGGTGTTTTTGAAGATCGGCATGGAGGTGCGTTGGGATGCCAATCTGGATGTAAGCGAGATGGTCAACGAAGGCGTGCGCCGCGCTTACTTGCAGCCGGATAACGTGTTGCGGGCTTCGATTTTATCGGATCCGGCCGGCAAGCGCATCAACACCAAGGACAATACCCCTGCGGTAATCCACATGGAGCTGGTAGCCGGCGACAAAGTCGAGGTGGAACTGGCCGCCAAGGGCGGCGGTTCGGAAGCCAAAGCCAAATTCGCGATGCTCAACCCTTCCGACAGTATCGCCGACTGGGTGATGAAAACCGTACCGACCATGGGTGCCGGCTGGTGTCCGCCCGGCATACTCGGCATCGGCATAGGCGGCACCGCCGAAAAAGCCATGATACTAGCCAAGCAGGCCTGCATGGGTTCCATTGATATTCAGGATTTGATCGTCCGTGGCCCCGGCAATGGGTTGGAAGAGTTGCGGCTGGAGTTGTACGAAAAAGTCAACGCGCTGGGCATAGGCGCGCAAGGTCTGGGCGGCTTAACCACGGTATTGGATGTGAAAATCCTCGATTATCCGACCCATGCCGCCAACAAGCCGGTGGCGATGATCCCCAACTGCGCCGCCACCCGCCACGCGCATTTTGTCATGGACGGTTCCGGCCCGGCGCTGTTGACGCCGCCAAAACTGGCGGATTGGCCGGTCATCACCCAAGCGGCCGGCAATGCCCGCCGGGTCAATATAGACACGCTCAGCAAACAGGACGTCGCAGACTGGAAACCCGGTGAAACCCTGTTGCTCAGCGGTACCTTGTTGACCGGGAGGGATGCCGCCCATAAGCGCATCGTCGATCTGTTGGCAAAAGGTGAGTCCTTGCCCAGCGGTGTCGATTTTACCGGCAAATTTATCTACTATGTCGGCCCGGTCGATCCGGTGGGCGACGAAGTGGTCGGTCCCGCCGGCCCCACCACGGCGACCCGGATGGATGGCTTTACCGACACAGTGTTGGAAAAAACCGGTCTGCTGGGCATGATAGGCAAGGCCGAGCGCGGACCGGCGGCGGTGGAGGCGATCAAGCAACATCGGGCCGTTTATCTGATTGCGGTCGGCGGCGCGGCGTACTTGGTGTCCAAGGCCATTCGCAAGGCCCGTATCGTGGCCTTTCCGGACCTGGGCATGGAAGCCATACACGAGTTTGTGGTTGAGGACATGCCGGTCACGGTGGCAGTGGATAGCCGCGGCGAATCGATTCATAACACGGCCCCGAAATACTGGCAGGCCAGGATCGGCAAAATTCTCGTGAAGTTGGAATGAAGCGGACGGCGGCATGCCGAACGCGGCCTAAAGGGTAATGTCGGTTTCCCAGCCTTTGATGGTTTGGCTGTTGGCCAAGGTTTTCCTTTCCGCGGTAATATCGGTCAACTGCAAATCCGAACGCCTGCGGTCTTTCCGGCGCCTGTCGGTGAGCGGTTTTTGACCGCTGCCGCGGCGGTCATTGTCGCGCAACCGCAAATAATATTCGGCTATGTTGATGGGCTTGCCGTTCAGCGGTTTTCTGTTTAACTGTTTGATGACGCGTTTGGCCGCCGCGTCGGGTTCTATGCGGACCAGCGCATTGAATTCCGCTGCCTCGCAATTGGCCGCCCGCAGCATCTGAATACTGATTTTTTCCAGGTGGCCGGATTTTGCAAACAATCCGCCTTTAAGCGCGGGTAGGATGAATACTTCGATATCGGGAACCAAAGTGGAATGACTGATTCTTTTTAAAATTAGGATCATCGTGCTACACCTTGTAGAGAACCGGGGCCAATTAAAGCTAAAGGGGGGTAGTAATTACCTGCCGGGCGATAGCGGCATTTGGCCGGCGGGCTTGAGAGCGAGAATCTCCGGCGGTATCCAGCCGCTCAACTAAGCGGCTTTATTCGGATAAACGCTTGGCGATACGCTGATAAGTTTCCTTGAGTTCCTCGCCGACGATTTTCGCTTTGGCGATGAAGTCTTCCGATGTCTCAATGGAGTCGTCGGCGATTTCCGCCGCCTTTTGCTTGATTTGTCGCCAATGCTGCTCGGCCTGCTCGAATTCATCCTTGGCTTCCAGGCCGGCAAGATGCAGTTTTAGTTGCAGCTCTTCGCGCTCGGTGTTCAGTTTGGAGAGCAAATTTTCGAACTCGTTTTGTATGGACATGAATCACCTCGGTTAGTTATGGCTGAGAGTCAACCGCATCAATCGACAGTTGCTACTCTGCAAAGTTTAGTCCTTATAAGGGATAAATGGATTTTTTTAATCTAATGGTAATATTCCGACAACGATACATGTCAAAAACGGTCATGGCGATCATCAAATCGAGGCTGCCAAATGCAAAAAATGCTAGCGCCCTGCGCGGGCAATCATTTTTACCGGGACCATGTGGCTTTGCTGATCGATAGTTATCAAAACCTGTTGCACCGGTCTTTTTTGGAAAACATCGGTGAAGACACCTTGGGGCGGCGGGTGTTTACGGCTGAATTTGCGCTGCTGTCGCACAATACCGACCCCGACCCTGTGTTTAATTATGCCAATGAAAAGGCCTTGGATTTGTTCGAATTGAACTGGGACGAACTGATCGGCATGCCGTCCCGGCTGTCGGTAGAGCCCGAAAATCAACAAGCCCGCGAACGTCTGATGGCGGCGGTCACGAATAATGGTTTTGTGGAAAATTATACGGGTATCCGCGTCTCCAAAACCGGCCGACGCTTTCGAATCAACAATGCAGCGATCTGGAATGTCCATGACCGGCATGGCCTGTATCGAGGACAGGCGGCCTGCTTCAGCGATTGGATTTATTTGTAATCCGCTTTGGCTAAGCGAGCGCCCGAAAGATAGCGATCAGCCAAGTAGATGCTTTTGTCGCAAGGCACACAACTTGATTGGCAATCTCATTGATGGATACCGGTCGCGGAAATACATCCGACGGATTTTTTCCAGGCTGTTTAAATAAATACTGGAACAGGCGGTCAAATTGATCGCCAGCTAAAATAAAACCAAGCGCAATAGAAACTTCATGATTATCTCCCGTGAACGAAGTCAGCCATTATAGTAATTGGCTCAGGCAGTATAAACGCCGATTTTATCGAGTCTTGAACGCGCAGTTTCCTAGCAACCAAACTCGTGACAATTTGTCGCGCGGCAATCCGCCACATTTTCCGAAATTCGGTTATTGGTTAGACTTTGGGCCGCTCGGGGATCCCGGATTTGCGAGCATAAACCAGCAATTTTATAGGGAGATAAACCATGAAAAAAAACAGTATCATTCTGCTTGTTGCCTCGTTGGCATTAATGTTAAGCGCATTTAAAGTGATCAGCGCGGAAGAGGCTAAGCCGGCAGAGCAGGCCAAATCCATAGCTTGGTATGTGGCTAATGTCAAAGAAGCACGCGCCAAAAACCAACAATGTTTCGACGATCCCAGCCTGAAGGCCACGGAAGATTGCGAAAATGCCCTGCACGCACTCCAGATCAGCTTTAAGGGCGGTAACTAAGCCGATTCAAGTCCCTCCCGTAGGCCTGTTGGGCGGGCTGTCGCTCGGCGAATCCGCCCATTTTTTTAGTTAGGTTATTTTGTTTGGCTACTGCCTTCGCGGGCGGCTCTTAAATCCTCATATTCGGCCGTTAAATATAGACAATGCCATGGTTTATTACCCGTATGCGACAGTTTGCCGCACGTGACAATCGGTCACATTTCGGATTAACTATGCGTGGTCTATAATTTGCCCAACTCAAGTATTGTTATGCGCGACTGAGTTGCTTTACCCTTCTTTCCTAAGCGGCCCCTTCAGGCCGCTTTTTTTTGCCCGTCATTTACGATGACACCCAAAAACTATAATTCCGTTCTCAGGCGTTGATAAATGCCGCCGAAACTGCCGTTACTCATCAGCAATATATGGCAGATATTTCCCGCTTCCGCCTTGATGGTTCGAATGATGGTGTCCAAGTCGGTACAAATTCGAATGTTGTTGGCGTATTGCAATAATTGGCTCAAATCCCAACCCAGGTTATCCGGCTGATACACAATGGCCTCGTCGGCTTCCGATAAGGATTCGGCCAACGATTGAGTGTGAACCCCCAGGCGCATGGTGTTGGAGCGGGGTTCGACGATGGCGAGTATTTTTTCTTGGCCCACTTGTTTGCGCAAGCCGTCCAGTGTGGTTTTAATCGCGGTCGGATGGTGGGCAAAATCGTCGTACACGGTGAGCCCCTTGGTTTTGACGATGACCTCCATGCGGCGCTTGACGTTTTGGAATTGTTGCAGTGCCGATATGGCATCTTTGGGCGCGATACCGATATGGCGGGCGGCCGCCAGGGCGGAAAGCGCGTTGTATACGTTGTGTCGGCCGGTCAGGTTCCATGTCAGCGTGCCCTGAGATGCTCCGGCAAAATGGACATTAAAGCAGCTGCCGTCCGCTTTAATTAATTCGGCTTGCCAGTCGGCCTCGGCGCCGATGGCGGTTTTCATCACCGGTGTCCAGCACCCCATTTTCAGCACTTCGTCGATGTGCTGTTCGTGGGACGGGGCGATGATCAGGCCTTCGCCGGGAACAGTGCGAACCAGATGATGAAATTGTTTTTTAATCGCGTCCAGGTTTTCGAAAATATCGGCGTGGTCGTATTCCAAATTATTCAAAATTGCGGTGCGGGGGCGGTAATGCACGAATTTAGAACGTTTATCGAAAAAAGCGCAATCGTATTCGTCGGCTTCAATCACAAAAAAATCCGACTCGCCCAAACGGGCGGAGATGCCGAAATTCAAGGGTATGCCGCCGATTAAAAAGCCGGGCTTGAAACCGTTGAATTCCAATATCCAGCTCAACATGCCGGTAGTCGTGGTTTTGCCGTGGGTGCCGGCCACGGCCAGCACCCAACGTTTTTGCAGGACATGCTCAGCCAACCACTGCGGGCCGGAGATATAGGGCAGATTGCGGTTTAACACTGCCTCCACTTCGGGATTGCCTCGCGACATGGCATTGCCTATCACCACCAGATCGGGTTTGCAATCCAGGTTGGCGGCTTGATAACCGTTCATCAGGCGGATGCCTTGCTCTTCGAGCTGGGTGCTCATGGGCGGATAGACGTTTTGATCGGAACCGCTAACGGTATAACCCAATTCGCGGGCGATCAAGGCCAAGCCGCCCATAAAGGTGCCGCAAATGCCTAGGATGTGAATGTGCAAAGGTTGTTGTGCTGTCATGGTTTGGGGTCCGCAGGTTTCTCTTCTGTAGCGGGTTGACTGTCCGGTTTGGTTTCGGCATCGGCCGCCGGAGGGTTTTCCGCCGGCGCTTCAGCCGCTTTGGCGCCGGCATCTTCCAGTAATTTTACGATGTCGGGCCGGCCGATTTTTTTGGCTTTATCCAGAATCGTGGCTTTTTGGCCGTCGGCGGCATTGACGTTGGCGCCGGCGACAATCAGAAGTTTGACGGCTTCCGCATTACCGAAAAGCACGGCGTCGGATAAGGCGGTCGAGCCGAGCTTATCGGCCAGATTGACATCCGCGCCGTAGCCCAATAGTAGTTTGATGATGCGTTGATTGCCGTTAAAGCTGGCGGCCATCAGGGGGGTTCTGTCCTGCTCGATTTTGCTGTTGACGTCTATGCCTTGAGCCAACAAGGCCTGCACCCGCTCCAGTTTTCCGTCGGCCGCCGCCGCGAACAAGTCCTTGCCGTCTTCGGCCGTCGATAAAGCCGGCGATAGTGCCAGCATTAAGGCAAACAAGAGGCGGTTTATCTTCATGTGTCGGCTTGCGTTTGCAAATCAGTTGGGTTGAAATACGGCGGATACGGAATGACATAATCTATCAATGAGCGAAAAAAACAAAGTATTAGTTGAGGCGAAGCCGCAATACATCGAGAGTCAATCGTCGCCCGAGCAAAATCGTTTTGTGTTTGCCTATACCATCACCATCACGAATGTCGGCGCCGTACCCGCGCGTCTGCTGACCCGGCATTGGCTGATTACCGACGCCAACGGTAAGGTGCAGGAAGTGAACGGCGACGGCGTTGTGGGCGAAAACCCGCACTTAAATCCCGGAGATTCATTCCGTTATACCAGCGCGGCCATGATCGAAACCCCGGTGGGCGTTATGCAGGGTAAATATAAGATGGTGTCCGATACCGGCGAAAATTTCAGTGCCGCTATTCCTAAATTTACCTTGTCGATTCCCAGAACCCTGCACTGATGGCGATTTATGCGATTGGCGACATTCAGGGGTGCTATGACGAATTACGCCGTCTGCTGGATGTCGTAAAATTCGATCCTAGCCAGGATCAATTATGGCTGGCGGGCGACTTGGTGAACCGCGGGCCGAACTCCTTGGAAACCTTGCGTTTTATCAAAGGCTTGGGCGATTCGGCCGTCAGCGTTTTAGGTAACCACGATCTGCATTTGATCGCCACCGTGGTGTCGTTAAGCAACGCCGGCAAAAAAGATACCCTGGGCCCCATATTGCGCGCCGCGGACTGCGATGAATTAATCGATTGGCTGCGCCGGCAACGTCTATTTTATTTTAACGATCGGTTTTGCATGTTGCATGCGGGTCTGCCGCCGCAATGGGATTTTCAGCAAACCAAAGCGATGGCGGCGGAAGTCGAGCAGGCCATCGGAGGCGACGATTACCGGCGTTTTTTCCGCTCCATGTACGGCAACAAACCGGCGGCTTGGCAGGATGATTTTCCCAAAACCGAAAAACTGCGCTTTGCGGTGAATTGTTTCACCCGCTTGCGCTATTGCACGCTTACCGGCGAGCTGGATTTTCATCAAAAAGGCCCGCCGGGCAGCCAGGGACCGGATTTGGTGCCTTGGTACGCCGTGCCGGGACGCAAAAGTCTGGATATGCGGATTATTTTCGGCCATTGGTCGACACTGGGCTTTTACGAAGGATACAACGTCTATTCGATAGACACGGGTTGTTTGTGGGGCGGGCAGTTGACGGCGTTAAAACTGGATGCCGTTAACCCGCAACGAATCAGTATCGACTGCCGGTGTGCGCAAAAACCGGTATTGGCCTGAGTGCATAGTTAATCAAGATGTTAAATCGGTTGCAAAAATAGCCTTGAACATATCGGCGGGCGCATAAAATCCCGGTATAGTTTCAAGCCCCAAATGTAGTGCAATTTCGGGTAAATCAAATTTGACAAATTCCCGTATTAGGGAGCATTGTTGCGTTACAGCCTTTCCAATCTTGCGGTTAGCGTCTATGCTTAGGGTTGAAAGGTCGAAACAACCGTTGCAAGTTTTTTTTCGTGCCGGCCCGCGCGGTATCGGGCGGTATAAATCTGTAAAACAAGGAGCTACTCATGAATAAAAATAAAATATTGGCCGCCTGCGTTTTATCCGGCGCATTAATGGCGGCACCAGCTGCTCATGCGGAAAGTTATATTCAGGGCTTTTCCAACAAAGTTAGCCAAGGCTTGGCAAATATTGCTTTTGGGTTTGTCGAAATCCCCAAAAACATTATCAACATCTCGAGCGAACAAAATATTTTTGTCGGTATGAGCTGGGGACTTTTGCGCGGGGTTGGACATACTGTCGGACGTACCTTGGTCGGGACTGCCGAGCTGGTGACCTCCCCGATTCCAACCAAGGAATTTGCCGCGCCTGCTTATGTCTGGGATCGGTTCAGTGAGGACAGTCGTTATTTCGGTTTGCATTATCCAGGCTATTGGACCACTTACGGTCCATTGGACGATGGCGAGTAAACGATTACGACTAATTGAATCACGAGGATAACATCATGAAAAAACAACATTTATACCTGCCGCTTGCGGCTTTGGCTCTCGCGTTGACTGCTTGTTCAACACCCAAAATGGATTCATCCGATCTGAAAGCCGAAATCGATACGGCAAGAGCGGGCCACTATGGGCAAGCGATGCTGCACGAGGAAATGTCCGAAGAAGCCCTGGAAGATGCCAACAAGGTACTGAGCCATATCGAGAAAGACTGGTACTGGAACATCAACGAAAAACAAAAGGGCCTGGATGCGGCAAAATCGGCCGCCGAGCACCGTATAGCATCCGAAAAGGAGATGTGCCTGTGGTTGACGGAAGTGCACTCGCAAAACCACCACATGGAAGAAGCGCTTCATGAAACCGTGGCCTACTTCAAATCCGGCAGTGCGGTGCCTTTTAAAGTGAAGGATAACGCCATTCAGCACATCGGCCATTGGCTGCACCATCATCCCGATGCGACCGCAACCGTTACCGCGTCAGCCGACACCGTGGGCAAGCCGGCCGCCAATCAGGCTTTATCCGAGAGACGGGCCAAGGCGGTGGCCGACCGTTTAATTGGCAAAGGGGCAAGACCTAGTCAGTTGGATGTCAAAGCGATTGGCGAGGCGTCAGGTCCCGATAACACACCGAATCAAGAACATCGTGTTGCCATCGTCATTACCTCTCATCCAGAATACATCGATTGCCCTAATCTGAAATAAGGGTTAACCGCCGCTCCGCAAGTCCAGGTACTTGCGGAGCGGCCTATTTGTTATCCCCTTCCACTTTAAACTGGCGTTTGTCTTTTTCCGCGATTCCGCATTTTTCAATCTCCCGCTTCACTACTTTGGCTTTTCCTCGTTATTAGCGAGGAGCTTACGCTTTGGACATGGCCTTACCAGTATAAAGCGCTCATAAACTCAGCTTTTCGTTAATGCCCATAACTCTAATAATGACCGGCTGTTGCCGATTACGAGATCGAGGGCATAGAATGAGCGCTTTACTCAACCAGCATAAGGATAATTCCATGTCAGATTCATATTGGTTCAGAACCGGCGAAGCCACCGTATTTTCCAGCGAAGGACAAGGGACCGATGCCATGCCGGAAATCTTGATCGGCGACGTTAAGGGGCCGGCCGGGCATGCGTTTGCCAATTTGATGGGGCAAACCGAGGGACACACGCGCATGTTCGCTATTCGAGCCTGTAATCAGCAAGTGCGGCCGGCCACTATTATCGTGCCGAAGGTCACGATCAAATCCTCGGCTTACGTTAACCTGTTGGGTGGCCCCGTGCAATCGGCCGTGGCCGACGCGGTGATAGACTGTGTCGCCGACGGCGTGATACCTCGCTTGCAAGCTAACGAGTTATGCATCATTGCCATGCTCTGGATAGATCCCGCCTGCGCATCCAATCCGAATCTGGACCGGAAAGATCTGTATCGGACTAATTATGAGGCCATGAAATTGGCCATACAGCGGGCCATGAGCAATTCGCCCAGCATTGAGGAATTAATAGCCAATCGGCATAAAATATCGCATGAAATGTACGACCCGGAGACCGGCGAATCCCAGTGGTAAAATGAGCGGGGTTTGCCGGTAACCGGCCGGCGTTACCGGTTTTGGGCGCCTAAATTTTATACAGCGGCGCTAAAACCTCGTCCGGTTCGGCATGGGTCTTTGCGGCTATGCCGGTTTTGCTAAACGCATCCCAGAGCGGCCGCCCGTCCCAGTCGGTTTGGGCGGCGGAATACAGATATTGATTTAATAACTGTATTTCCGCCCGCAACGGCTCCGCACAGCGGTCGGCAAGCGCGGTTAGATTATCCGCGGCAAAATGCTGTCTCCCCCATTCCAACAAGGCCTGCTTGGCTGCTTGCGGATTGTTATGCAGGCAGGCGGTTTTCAGTGGTTTTTGCCGGTCGGACTTGGCTTGTTTTTCGGACTGGAGAGGCTCCGAAACCCGGGGGATCTTGGCGCGGCGATAAAGCCATAACAGGTGCGTTAGCCAGCCGAGCCCTAAAAATCCCGATAAAGCTTGCCAAAACAAAGCGTTGCCGGATACATCCGGGCCGGGCTTTTCGGCGGCCGGTTGCTGTTGCGGTTGAGTGTCCGGCATAGCGGCTTGGCTGTTGCCGCTGGCGCCCAAGGCAGTCAATTCAAACGCGGGCAGGCGGGCCACCTCGGTTTGTTGCGTTTTGGTGTTGAACCAGCTGATAGCCAGGGCCGGCAAGGTATATCGACCGGGTTGGCCGGCAATATAAGCGATTTTTTCTTCCCGTACGGCGATTAAACCGTCGCTTTGCTTATCTTCTTTCAACAAAGGTTGATCCGGGTAGGTCTTAATGCCTTGAATGGCCGGGGGTTTGGACAACTCCGGCAACTGGCCTACTGTTGCGCCTTTTGCGGTCAGGGTAATGGTGCGGGTCAGCGGCTCGCCAACCTTGGACTGTAGCGACTGGGCGGACCAGGTTTCCTTGAGTTCCAATGACTCCGCGCTTAACCAAGCCGGATCGGTAAAGCTCGGCGGTACCGGTAATACATTTAGGGTAATGGCATCGGAGGATACCCGGCGGGTTTCGGTAATCTGGCGGTTGAAAAAACCGTTGAAGCGCGGGCGGCGATTGTTGGCGTTGCTAACGACTTCGGCGGTCAATGTCAGCGGGGCTATGGTAAACAAGCCGCTTTGTTGGGGGAAGATCGCGTATTTGCGTTCCGTTACCCAATAGTCCATGCCGTTAATCTGCGTGCTGTAAGTGCTGTCGTCGCCCAATTTTTCCACCAAGGCGTCCTTGATTTCCGGGTCGTTCAGGCTGGCTTGGGTAATCTGCACTCTTCTATACAATTTCAAGGTGTACAACACCTGGGACTGCACGTAAGGCTTGTCGGGAGTGGCTTCTACTGTTAGAAATACCTCGTCGTTACCGCCGGGTTGCGCTTGCGAAGCGTCGCTCACCGACACTTTACTGGGTTGGCTGCTATCGGCGCCGAAAGCGATCGGCGGGATCAATAATTCGCCGGGCTGCTTGGCCATCACGCTGACAACCCATTGTTCGGTACGGCTGCTTTTACCGTTTACCCAAGACATATTGGTGCTGCGTTCTTGGTTCAAAATCTCGAAATTGGCCCGCAGCGGGGTGAAGTCCGGATTGCCGTCCGGCGTTTCCGCGGCGGTAAAGGTAATTTGAAAAGACTCGTTCAGGCCGACGGGGTTGCGATCGATGCTGACCCGGATGTCGGCGGCCAGCGCCGCGCAGGCCAGCAGCCAGCCGGACACCGCCAAAAGCCACTTTACGGTATTGCAACTATTCGGCATCGGCATAAAAGTATGATTTCCCGGAACGCATTAAATCGGCTATCGCCTCAACCAAGCTAACCGAAAGCCGCCATGCCATTATTGCCATCCTCCGCCCAAGGCCTTGTACAGATTGATTCGGGCAATACGCTGCTGCTTGGTCACGTTGATCAATTCGATATTGGATTGCAACGCACTCTGTTGCGCTATCAGCACTTCCAAATAGCTGGCCTTGGCCGACCGGTATAGTTCCTTGGAAACGTCGACCGACTGTTTCAAGACCTCGCTTTGCTGCTTTTTGAGTGCATTGATTTGCTGCAAGTTTTTAATATTGGCCAGTTGGTTGGCCACCTCGACATAGGCATTCAGAATGGTTTTTTGATAATTATACATTGCGCTCAATTGATTGGCTTGGGCCGTATTGAAACGCGCTTCCAGGGCTTTCATGTTAATCAGCGGCGCGATCAATGTGCCCATAACCGAATAGGCGATTGAAGCCGGCGAGGTAAATAAAAACTGCGGGTCGAAGGCTTGAAAACCGAAGGTGGCCGTAATATTGAAATTTGGGTAAAAAGCCGCCTTTGCGGCTTTTAAATCGAACTTAGTCGCTTCAATCTGAAATTCCGCCGCCCGTATGTCGGGGCGGTTTTCCAGTAGTTGCGAAGGGATGCCCACCGAAATTTCATGCGAGTTTTCTTTAAAAAAGTCGTGTTTGGTTCTTTCAACCGCTTGCGGGAAACGGCCGAGTAAGTAATTGATTTTATTTTCGGTTTCGGTGATTTGCTGCAGAACGTTGGTTTCCAGTACCTGCATGCTGAGCAACTCCGCCAGGAATTGCTGCACCGCCAATTCATTGGCTCTGCCGGCCTCTTTTTGCAATCTGATGACATCCAGCGCTTCTTGCTGCTTGCCTATGGTTTGCCGGATAAATTCCAGTTCATTATCCAGTGCCAATAAGTCGTTATAGTGAATGGCGACATCGGATACCAAATTGGATATGACGAAGTTGGTGCCTTCGATACTCGCCAAATATTCCGAAGCGGCTGCCTTGCGCTGATTTTCCAATTTGCCCCAGACATCGATTTCCCAGGACGACTGTAAACCGACAAACATGTCCGGCAAATGCTCCGGCACGGTGTTACCGGGGGTAATTTGGGTCGAGTCGTTACCGGCCCCGTCCATGGTGTACAGGCCGAATTTCCGCATGCTGCCGCCGACCAGCAACTCGACTTTCGGCAGCATGGCGCCGTTGGCCAGCTTCACGCTGGAGCGGGCCGTTTCTATGCGCTGCAGGGCAATCTGCATATCGAGGTTATTGCCGATCGCCGTATCGATCAAACTCAGCAAATGCGGATCCGCAAAGTACTCGCGCCAGTTGATGTCGGTTACCTTGGCGGCCTGCCGGTTTTCCTGCGGGGCGGGAAAATCGGCGGGGATGGGTTGTTCCCGGATGGATAGGTCGGTATTCAGGCCGCAGCCCTGTATCGATAATGCCAACAGGGAAATAGCTAAAGAGGGGGAGTATGTACGCTTCATTGAACAATTAAAAAGTTTCGGTAAAAGGGGCTTCTTCTTTCTTGCCGTTGTGATGGTGCTTATCTTGAATGCCGGCAAAAGCCACATATAAGCCCGGAATAATAATGACGCCGAAAATGGTACCGAAAATCATGCCGCCGGCCGCCGCGGAGCCGATAGTGTTGTTGCCGATCTCGCCGGCGCCCGAGGCAAACATCAACGGAATCAAGCCGGCGATAAATGCGAACGAGGTCATCAAAATAGGCCGCAAACGCAACACGCCGCCTTCGATGGCCGCTTCGAAGGACGATTTGCCTTCCTTATGTTTCAATACGGCGAATTCTATGATCAAGATGGCGTTTTTACCGAGAATACCGATCAGCATGATCATGGCGATTTGCGCGTAGATATTGTTTTCCAGCCCCATCGCCATCAGTAAAAACAGGGCGCCGAACACGCCTATCGGCAGCGAAAAAATCACGGCGAAAGGCAGCAGGAAGCTTTCGTATTGCGCGGCCAGCAGCAGGTAAACGAAAACCAGGCAAATCAGGAAAATATAAATGGCTTGGTTGCCGGCATTGGCCTGATCGCGCGACGAGCCGGCCCAATCGTAGCCGAAGCCCTTCGGCAGAGTTTGCGCGGCCGCTTCTTTAATGGCCGCAATTGCCTGCCCGCTGCTATAACCGGGCGCCGGCTGGCCGTTGACCATGGCGGCGGTATACATGTTGTAACGGGTAATCTGCTCGGGGCCGTAAACCTTTTCCACGCTTAAAAATGACGAAAACGGCACCATGTGACCGGCGTCGTTTTTGATGTAAAGTTTTAACAAGTCGTCGGGTTGGGCGCGGTATTCCGGCAAGGCCTGCACCATCACTTTATACATCTGTCCGAAGCGGATGAAGTTGGTGGCGTATTCGCTGCCGATCAGGGTTTGCAGGGTGCTCATGGCATTGTCCGCGGTTATCCCCTTTTGCGCCGCCTTATCGGTGTCGATATGCAGTAAAAACTGCGGGAAACTGACATTGAAAGTGGTAAAGGCGTTGTTAATTTCCGGACGTCGATTGAGCGTTTCCACAAAAGCGTCCGCCACTTTCTGCAATTGCCGAAGATCGTCCGAACCGGTTTTGTCCAGCAGCCGCATTTCAAAGCCGCTGGAATTGCCGTAGCCCGGTACCGGCGGCGGCGTGAAGAACTCGATACTGGCGTCCTTGATGTGGCGGGTTTTCTCTTCCAATTCGCGAATGATGTCCTTATCGGACGCCTCCCGTTCCTCCCAGTTTTTCAAGCTGATCAGGTTCATGCCGTAAACCGCGCCGGTGCCTTCGGAAAGCAGGCTGAATCCGGCCAGGCCGGAAACCGATTTGACGCTATCCAGGCTGGAAGCGACCTGTTGTACTTCATTCGACACTTTTTCGGTACGCTCCAGCGTGGCGCCGGAAGGCGCGGTGATGTTGGCGTAGATGGTGCCCTGGTCTTCTTCCGGAATAAAACCGGTCGGTACGACGCGTCCGATTAAACCGGCGCCGACGGAAAAGCCCAGTAAGATGAGGAAGGTGACGATGCGCCGGTTGGCGATCAGGCGGATCAGATTTTGATAACGCTCGGACAGCCCGTTGTAGCGCCGGTTAAAACCGTCGAAGAATTTTTGCAAGACCGATTTTTTTTGGCCCGGCTCGTGGTGGTGTTTCTTCAGGAATACCGCGCAGAGTGCCGGCGTTAACGTCAAGGCGGTAATCCCCGACAGCACAATCGAAATCGCCATGGTCAGGGAAAATTGCCGGTAAAACACCCCTTCGGGACCGCCCATGAAGGAGACCGGTAAAAACACCGCCGACATCACCAGCGTTATGGCAATAATAGCCCCGCTGATTTCGCGCATGGCGTGTTCCGTGGCCCGGCGCGGTCCCATGCTGGTATGTTCCATTTTGGCGTGTACCGCTTCGATCACCACAATCGCATTGTCCACCACGATGCCGATGGCCAGTACCAAGGCGAACAGCGTTATCAGGTTGAGCGAAAACCCCAATAATTGCATGAAGAAAAAGGTGCCGACCAGCGATACCGGCACGGCGATAATCGGGATGAGCGTGGAACGAAAATCCTGCAGGAAAATGAACACCACCAAGGCCACCAGCACGAAGGCTTCCAGCAGGGTTTTCAGCACCTCGTGGATGGAGGCGTCCAAAAACTCGGACACATCGTAGCTTAGGGTGTAGTCCATGCCCGGCGGGAAAGAGTTGGCCTTGATTTCCGCCATGGTGGCTTTGAGATTGTCGATAACCTGCTTGGCGTTACTACCCGGCCGTTGCTTTAACAGGATGGCGGCGGAAGGCTGGCCGTTTTCCTTGGACAGCACGTTGTAATCCTTGGAATCGAATTCGACGTCGGCCACATCCTTCAGGCGCAGGATCTCGCCTTCTTCCGTACTGCTCAGGACGATGTTTTCGTAGGCCTCCCGTGTGTTGTGCTTGCCGGTGTACTTTAAAACGTATTGCAGCGCTTGCGCCTCCTTGCCGGAGCTTTCGCCGATTTTACCCGGCGCGGCCTCAACGTTTTGCGCTCTGAGTTTGTCGATGACTTCCGTCGCCGAGATGTTATACATCAACAATTTGTCCGGCTTTAGCCACACCCGCATGGCGTACTCGCGCGCGCCCAAAATCTCGGCAAAACCCACCCCTTCGATACGTTTCAGTTCTTTCAGGACATTGATGTCGGTAAAGTTGAACAGAAATTTTTCGTCCAGCGTGGGGTCGTCGCTGAGGATGTTGATGTACAACAGCATACTGTTCTGCACTTTTTCGACGATAACCCCGGCCTTGATCGCTTCTACTGGCAGTTCGTCCAGAACCGTGGACACCCTGTTCTGCACGTTGACCGCGGCGACTTCCGGATCGGTGCCGCCTTTAAAAATAATCTGAATGGCCGCGCTGCCGTCATTGCCGGAGACGGATGTCATATAGGCCATGCCGGGTACGCCGTTGATGGCCCGCTCCAGCGGCGTGATAACCGCTTTAACCACCACTTCCGCGTTGGCGCCGGTAAATTTGGTATTGACATTGACCTCGGGCGGGGCAATATCCGGAAATTGGGTAACGGGCAATTGAGTCAGGGACAATAAACCCAGCAAGGTAATCAGCACCGATATCACAATGGACAATACCGGGCGGTGAATAAATTTAGACGTCATAATAGTTTGTCCGGCCCGGTTAATCGTGTTTATTTTGCGACATGGCTTGCGCCAAATCGATAATGACAGGTTGTATTTTTTCGCCGTCCTTTAAGTTTTCCACCCCTTCGAATATTATTTTGTCTTCTTTGGTTAAGCCGGATTCGACCGCGTAATAATCGGGAAAGCGCATTTTCGGCGTAATATTGCGCTGTTTTAACGTATTATCTTTATCGACTACGAATACATACAGTTTTTCCTGAATTTCGAAGGTCGACTTTTGCGGAATGATCAGTGCATTCTTCAATTCTTTATTGATAATAATTTCCCCATTGGCGCCGTGTTTTAACATGCCTTCCGAATTCGGAAATCTGGCCCGGAAAGCGATATTGCCCGTTTGCCGGTCGAATTCGCTTTCGATCATTTCGATTTTACCTTTGTGGGGGTATAGCTCATTATTGGCCAGCCGCAAGCTGACGATTTTCATTTCTTCTTCGTTATTGGAAATATAATTCAGATAATCGACTTCCGAGAGGTTGAAATAAGCGAATATCGCGCTGTTGTCGGAAATGGAGGTCAACATGTCGCCTTCCTCGATCAAGCTGCCGACTTTGTGCGGGATACGGTTGATGACGCCGTCGTATGGGGCCTTAATCTGCGAAAAAGCCAAGTGTAAAGCCACCTGCTCCTTATTGGCCTGGGCTTCCTCTACCTTGGCCTTTAAGGCGTTAATCTTGGCGTCCAATACTTCAAGCTCCGTGTTCGAAACTATATTTTTTTCCACCAAGCGCCTGACGTTGGCCAATTCGACTTCGGAAGCCTTTAAATCGGCGATGGCCGCCTTATAATCGGCGTTGGCTTTTTGCAGTTCCTTTTCGTGTTCCATAAAACTCAGGCTAAACAACAGTTGGCCCTTGCCGACTGTTTGGCCCTCGTCGACATAGTTTTTTTCGATGAAACCTTTAATTTTACTCCTGACTTCGACGTATCTTACCGATTGAATTTCAGCCACATATTCGCTGGTGTAAGGGGTATTTTTTACGATGGGGTTGACGACTTGATAGCTCTCGGGCTGTTTTTCGGTTTCTTTTTCCGATGAGCATGCCGAGGCGATTAAACATGAGGCAATTAATAGTATTCGACTAGTTTTCATTTTGAAAGGATGGGTGATGAGTTACTTCCCGTAAAACCGGCCTAATTGCGCGCGGCTTAGCAGCCGTTGCGTGTAGTAAGGTTTCAATAAGGGGATTAAGAATTCGGTCCCGAGCCGTGGCGCGGGGTATTTGCTTAACATTTGCTTGCGTCCATGCCCGGCCAAGACAACGCGGATTCGGAGAAAAAGTTATTCGGAAAATTGCACGCAAAATAATATCGAATAAATACAAACTTGCTCGGCCAAATAACATTCGCCGAATATTTCCCGGACGGAGCGGAAAATTCGAAAAATGCCGGCTATCGCTTGATTTTTCAAGAAAAATATTATTTGCGTATCCCATTTCTATCATAAGTTTTTGAGTTTCTTATTTCAATAACTTTTTCAGAATAACCCGCCTGCATCATGTTGCCGCAGTGGAGGGAAAATACCCTTTTTACCAAGCGGCAACCGCCGGCGGACGGCATCGGAACGGAACTTTACGGCCCGCGCTTACAAGCCGAGAGCCCTGCTTATCCCGTGGCTGGCGAGTTAGCGGTTACCAGTCCGGGCCGCTATGGGGAGGTGGGGCGCGCTGGCCGTATTGATATTTGAACTTGCGTTTCAACAACCCGGTGGGTTCGTCGGGAATGCGTTTTAATAATTGTTGGTTGGCGCGTTTGGTTTCGTCTAGTTCGGTAGCCGGCCGAGCCGCTTGTTCCTGGTTGGATGACTGATTCGGTTGGGGTTTTTTAGGTTCGCGGCGGGCGTCGTCCGGTTTGTCGGTCTGTTGCTCCGGTTGCGGTTGTTTGTCCTCGGTTTGTTCGGGCTTGTCCGCCGTCTGGGATTGGCTTTGGTCCGGCTTTTGCGGCTGTTGGTCTTGGTTCGGCCGCCGGGATTGATCCTGATTTCGCTCCGGCTTTGGCTGCTCCGCTTGCTCGTTTTGCCGATCTTGCGGTTTATTTTGTTCGGATGACGGATCTGAAGACTGCCGATCCCGATTCTGCTGCTTCTGTTGTTCCTGCTGTTGTTTTTCCAGCAGCTCCTTGTTGTATTTGGCGTCGGCGTGATTGGGGTCTAGCTTTAGCGCTTCCCGATAAGCTTGTAAGGCCTCCTGCAATTGCCCCGTTTTGGCCAGGGCGTTGCCTCGGTTGTAATGGCCGTCCGCGCTCCGGGTGTCTTTTAGGGTTTCCGCCGCTTCCTGAAAGCGGCCGGCTTTATATTGGGCGGCGGCCCGCCAGTCGGGGTTGTCGAATTGTTCCGCCGCTTGTTGGAATTGTTGCTGCCGAAACGCCTGTTGGCCGCGCTGGTCCGGGGTTTGCCACAGGCCGTGCCAATCCAATGCCGAGGCCGGTCTGGGCAGCGGCAACAGGCACAGCAAGGCAAGGGCCAGCAAACCTTTTCTAAAGTGCAGCGCCGCCCATGGCAAGACCAACAATAACAGCCATGGTCCGACTTCGTGCCATTGCTCCAGCATTAAATCGGTTTTTTGGTTGGGGTCGTTGCGTTTTACTTGATTAAATAAGCCGCCCAGCCGCTCGATGTCGGCATCGTCTGCGGTAACCTGCTGAAAAATACCGTGCCCGTCGACGGCCAGTTGCGATAATGCCGCGCTATCCAGCCGGGCCAGCACAATATTGCCCCGGGCGTCTTTCAAAAAGCCGCCGCCGGGAAGCGGGATGGGCGCGCCCTCCGGGCTGCCCAATGCCAATACCGATAGGCGGTAGTCGCCCAACAGCCGGCCGGTTTGGCGGGCGCCGTCGGCATCGGCGCCGTCAGTCACCAGCAGAATATCGCCTTGCGCCAGACCGGCCTGGTGCAATAAATCCGCGGCCTTTTCGATGGCAACGCCGGTGTTGCTGCCCGGACTCGGCATGATGTCGGTAGTCAGCGCCTCTATTTGGCTATTGATGGTGGCCGTATCGGTAGTCAGCGGGGTGACGGTAAAAGCGTCGCCGCTATACACCAGCAATGCGGTTTGGCCGTCCTTGCGCTGTTGCAAAATATCGCTGATTTTGTAGCGGGCCCGGCTGATACGGCTGGGCTTGATATCGTTAGCGTTCATGGATTGGGATAAATCCAGCGCAATCACCAACGCCGAATCGTTGCGAAAGGCCGGGCTCGGCAAGCGTTCCCAAGTGGGGCCGGCCAAGGCCAGAATGCACAGCAAGCAGGCCAGCGCGGCCGCGAACCAGCCGCCGGGACGGATTTGGTCCGGTTTGTCTTGCAGGATGAACGGTAATAGTTCCGCATCGCAGACGCTCGTCCAATCGCCGCGCTGGTATTTGTGCCGGGCCAGCAAGTACAGCAACGCCGCGGCCGGGACGATGGCCAGCAGCCACCAGGGCCGCAGGAAATGAAACGCGGTCCACATCAGCGCCACCTCAAACGGCTGACGGCCAACAACGCGGCCAACGCCATGGACAGGGCCAGAGGCCAAACGTACAGCTCGGCGCGCGGGCGGAAAAACTGTTTATCCTTTTCCACCGGTTCCAGTTGATCCAGAATTTGATAGATTTGCTCCAGCTCCTCGGTATTGCGGGCTCGGAAATACCGGCCGCCTGTGGTGTCGGCGATGGCTTGCAGGGTTTTTTCGTCCAGATCGGCGGAGGGATTGACGCGGCGGGTGCCGAACAGGCTGCGTACCAGTATTTCGTCGGCGCCGATGCCTATGGTGTAGATTTTCAAGTGATGTTCGGCGGCGATCTCGGCGGCTTTCAGCGGCGTCAGTTCGCCGGCGGTATTGGCGCCGTCGGTTAGCAAAATCACTACCCGGCTGTCGCTTTTTTCATGTTGCAGGCGTTTGACGGCCAAACCGATTGCGTCGCCGATGGAGGTTTGCGGTTCGTCCTCGGTTATACCGATAAAGGCTTCGTTAAGCAGCGTTTCCACGGTTTGGCGGTCGAAAGTCAATGGCACATGCAAATAAGCTTGGGTACCGAATAATATCAGACCCAGCCTGTCGCCCACCCGGCGTTTGACAAAATCGCTCACCACGTATTTGGTAGCGGTAAGCCGGTCGTAGCGTTTATCGTTAATGACGAAGTCCTTTTCCTCCATGCTGCCTGACACGTCCACGGCCAGCATCAGGTCGCGGCCGTTCACGGCCAGTTCCAAAGGCTCGCCCAGCCATTGCGGGCGGGTGCAGGCAATAACCAGAAAAATCCAGGCAAACGCGGCCATGCGTAGCGGCCAGCGCTGTTGACGGCTAAAACCGCTGGGCGGGTTGGCGGGCAGATCGTCCAGAAAGGGCACGATCAGCGCGGCTTGCCGGGTTTGCGGCTTGGCCGGCAGCAGCCAGCGCAATAAAAGCGGCAACGGCAGCAATAGGCCTAGCCAGGGCCAATGAAACACCATCATGACGGCTTGCCCTGTTGCTTTAACCAGCGTTCGCACAAGGCGAACAAGGCTTCGAGGTCGATATGTTCCGGCGCCGTGGGACGATAATGCGCATCGGCCAGACAACGGCCGGCGCCCCGGCTAAAAGGGGTGTCGGGGAGTTTGCTGTCCAGATAATCCAGCCAGGCCTGGCCGCGCAAGCCGGCCACGCCGCCGCGCGTATCCGTACTGATGGCGGCGCGGCGGAGCAAGGCCGATACAGCGGTTAGGGTTTGCAACGGGTCGCCCGGGTGTTGGCGTAGCTGTTTTAACAAGGTTTGCGCGCGGTTGATAGCGGTTTTTCGGGTCAGGCGGCGGTAGGCGTATCGAACCGCCAGCATCGATAAAACCAGCAGAACGGCCGCCAGCCACCAGCCGGGCGCCGGCGGCCACCAGCCTATGGTTTCGGGTAAATGGATGTCTTTTAACGGTAAAGGTTCCATGGCTTAATCAGGCGTGCTCCTTAAGGCAGCTATCCAGTTGTTGTTGGAGTTTTTCCAGCTCCATGAAACCGGCCCGGGCTGCTTGCGCTTCGCCCTGCCAAAACTGGTGCATCAGCACATCCCCTTTATGCAGTAGTTGTTCATGTAAAGCGCTCAATTGGCGCAGCCAAGCCTTATTATACTGTTCCTGCTGTTGGACTTGCCTGAGCCAGCGGCCGAACTGGCTTTTACGGGGATGCATGATCGGCCAGTGGGTCATGCTGTTCTGGTTGCCGGTCAGGCATTGGTTGACCCGCTGCAGCCATTGCCGGAGATCGAGCCGGCGCAAGGCAATTTGGGTTTGATCGGCCGAAAGCTCCCTATTGGCGTAAGCCTGCCAGAGCGGAAAAGGCCGGTATTGATTGATCCAATCGGCCATTTCGTCCGCCGGCATGGGCTTGGCGATAGCAAAACCTTGCGCAATATAGCAGCTCAATAATAACAAGGCCAAGCCTTGCTCCTGGGTTTCCACGCCTTCGGCGACGACTTGGTTGCCGAAGGCCTGGCTCAGGCCGATCACGCTTTCCACGATGGCGAAATCGTCCGGATCGTCAAGCATGTCCCGCACAAAGCTTCTATCGATTTTCACCGTGTCCACAGGCAAGTGCCGCAGATGGGTCAACGACGAGTAGCCGGTACCGAAATCGTCCAGCGCGGCGCCGATGCCCAGAGCTTCATGGCAGGTTTTGACGATGCGGTTGACCGCCGCCAAATCGTCCAATGCGGTGCTTTCCAGAATTTCCAGCTGTAGATAATGCGAGGCAATCCGCGGATGCTTGGCCAGTATGGTCTCCAAATGCGAAACAAAGCCCGGCCATAGCAAATGATAAGCGGAAATATTGACGCTGACTTCGATTTTCAAACCCTGCCGGTGCCAAAGATACAATTGCTGCCATGCCTGCTCCATCACCCAATTTCCCAATTCGATTTCCAGCTCGGTGGCCGCCATGGCGGGCAGGAAGCTTAGCGGCGATACCATGCCTTTCTCGGGGTGCAGCCAGCGTATCAGCGCTTCGACGCCGGTGACCCGGCCGGTTTTGAGGCTGATTTTAGGTTGGTAATATAAACAGAATTGTTGTTTGGCGAAGGCGGCTTCCAGCTCGTGCAGTTGATTGTGGTGGTCGAGCAAGAGTTGGTCCCGGCCAGCGTCGAACAGCCGAAAGCGGTTTTTGCCGGTCAATTTCGCTTGATACATGGCTTGGTCGGCATGGCGGACCAAGGTATCCGCATCGGCGTCATCCAGCGGGAACACGCTGACCCCGGTACTGGCGCCGACGTTTACGGTTTGGCCGTTTATTAAAAAAGCTTCGGCAATGGCCTGGTGAATACGCGACAAAGTTTGACTGATTTCATCCACGCTATGCAGGCCGGTCAGCAGTAGGGCAAACTCGTCGCCGCCGTGCCGGGAGACGGTATCTTCCTCGCGCAGGTTTTGTTTGATCCGGTTGGCCACCTCGATCAACACTTGGTCGCCGGCGCCATGGCCGAGTTGGTCGTTGATGGGCTTAAAGCCGTCCAAGTCCAGAAAACAGACCGCCAGCAGCAATTTGTCGCGCTTGCTGCGGGCAATGGCCTGCGACAGGCGGTCGCTGAACAGGGTGCGATTCGGCAGGCGGGTGAGCGGATCGTAATGCGCCATCAGCTCCAGCAGTTGTTGCTGGTGTTTGATCTGAGTGATGTCGGAGAACAAACCGACGAAATAAATAATCCGGCCCCGGTCGTCGCACAGCGCCGATATGCTCAATAACTCGGCATACAGTTCGCCGTTTTTCTTGCGGTTCCATACTTCACCCTGCCAATGCAGATCGGACATAATGGCTTGCCACATATCCCGGTAAAAAGCAGGTTCCTGCCGGCCGGACTTGAGTAAGCTGGGCTTTTTACCGATCACTTCGTCCCGGCTGTATCCGGTAATGTCGCAAAAAGTGGGGTTGACGTCGATAATGTTACCGGCGACGTCGGTAATCAAAATACCCTCGTGGGCTTCGCCGAATACCCGTGCTGCCAATTTCAGCCGTTCATCGGCCGTTTTTCGTTCCGTGACATCCCTGGCCATGCACAGCAGGGCGGTAATATGGCCGTCATCGTTGCGAAGCGGAGCCAGCGTGCTTTCCAGCCAGCAGGTGTCCCCCTTAAAGTTGCCGATCTCTAATAGCAAGGAACGGTTTTTGCCGGCAAATACCTGTTCGACGGCCGCGAGAAACGTCTGCCGGTAAGAGGGTAACAGTAAATTTAAAGGTTTAAGCGCTTTTACCTGCTCCAGGTCGTCGGCGCCAAGGATAGCCAATCCGGCCGGGTTTATGTCCAGCAATTCGCCCTCGGAGGACGTCAACATGATGCACTCGGGCACCGACTTGAGAATGGTGCGCAGATAGGCTTCCGACTCGCGCAAATGCCGTTCGGCGGCTTGCAATTCGGTGTTGGCTTTTTGCAGGTCCCGGGTGCGGCTATCGATTAAGGTCTCTATTTGCGCCGTGCGTCCGCTGATGGTCAGCAATAAAATGCCGAGCAGGCCGGTAAAGCCCAAGCCGCTCAATAGGGTAAACCAGGGCAGCAGGGAACTGCGCTCGCCAAGAAAGCGGGTATCGGGAATGATGGCGAGCCGCCAGATACGGTCGGCGAACGGAAAATCCCGTTGCCAGGGTTGCAGTCCGCCGCCCGCCCGAATCGGCTGGGCGACGTCTTTTCGATACAGTACGGCGGGCCCGGCAGGCGCGCCGGTATCCGTTATCGTGATGGCGAACGCTTGCAGGTCCAGCTCTTTTAAAGCCGTTTCAACCAGGCGCTTCGGTAAAATCACGGCTGAAACGAAACCGGTCAAATCTTGCGCGGTGCGCCGGGCCGGATCCGCGAAAACCGGAATGGACAGCAAGACGCTTTGCTCGGTGCCGTTGCCCTGGATCAAGGTCGAGGCTTGGCTGACGCTGGGTTGGCCGCTGGCAAGCGCCCGCCGTTTGGATTCCCGGCTCGGCGAATTGGCCGCCGAGTCCAGGCCGAAGGCGGGCTCGTTACCCCGCATCGGCTCGACATAGGTGACGGGGAAATATTCCGCGCGGCTTTTAACGGGCGTTAACGAGCCGTCGGCATTGCGTTCGACCACTCTAAAGCCGGGAAAGCCTTCGGTTTGTACTTGCCGTTCGAAATCGGCCAGTTCGGCCGGAGTGACCTTAGGCAGCCATTCCAACGCTTGCAGTTCCGGATGCCGGGCCAGCAGCGACCGCGAAAAACGGGCAAATTGCCGCCGATCCACCGAGCCGGCGGCGACATAAAGGTCGCGTAAGGCCAGGCTATTATCGATGGCATTTTCGCCGTATTCGATCAGTTTCCGACTAATCATTTGTGCCTGAGCGTCGAAATCCATTTGAATCCGGTCGTGTTCCGCCCGCTGAACCAGCATGAAGGTGACGGTCAGCGCCAACAAGGTGATGGTTAAGGGCAAGGCGACCCTTTGCCGTCTACTGGCCCAAAGTTTTTTGGGTTGCGCAAACAGGCAAAACATCAGCGGACCGATGATGATTACGCCCAGACTGTCGCCCACCCACCAATTCAGCCAGACGGCCGCCAATAACTCGGTAGGGGTCATGGCAAACCACCATAAGCAGGCCACGCCCAAGGTTGCGGCAATCAGGCTGGCCAGGGGGGCGGTCAGCAGAAAGAACGCCAGGATGCCGCGCGGGCCGTCCAGGGCGGGTACGCCG
>NZ_JANIBK010000001.1 GCF_024505165.1 Methylomonas rivi | reverse complement strand
GCCGCCGTCGGCCCTGCACCCCAGTATCGGCGTGCATGCACCGCTGGTATTCGACTTGCTGGACAGCTGGAACGGCCGCTCGATCGGCGGTTGCACCTATCATGTCAGCCATCCGGGCGGGCGCAATTACGACACCTTTCCGGTCAACGCCAACGAAGCCGAGGCCCGCCGCCGGGCCCGGTTTTGGGAGCACGGCCATAGCGCCGGGCCTATGCAGGTCCAGGAAGAAGCGGTCAATCCGCGTTTTCCGATGACTCTGGATTTGCGCTGGCAACCGCGCTGACATGTCGGCCGTGGCCCGAACGCCAATGCCATTAAGCGAAATGCCTTTTGACGGGACAAACCGCTCGGCGAACGATTTTACTTAACGACATTGGCCTAAACCCTACTCAGCCCATTTTTCGCATTGTTAACGAGGATCAAATAATGCTGTGCTCAACCAACTTGCCGCGCTTCGGCGATAAACAAAATTCGGATTTTTTCGAGGAATATCTGCAGCGCTTGCTGGAAGAACGCGACCGTAGCGGTCTGACCGAGATGATAGGCGGTATCGAAGCGCTGATGATCAGCGTCGAACCGGGCAACTCGGTGGAATACATTGCCGAGCTGGCCTTGATGACGCCCTACCAATATCTGGTGACGTTGGATAGCGACAAGCACATGACCCATGTGCTGCGCATCGACATGAAATCGCCGGACATTTTGCTGCGGGAAGTAAAGCATCCGGAGCAGAGCGACATATTTCGTAGCTTGAACGACTTGTATCCGGTCGGCGCCAAACGCCCGCACAGCCGTTATCTGGGCGAGATTCTGCTGGCCGGCGATAGGCATAGCGTCGTGGCGCAACAGCAGCAGCGCGAGTTCCGGTTTTTCTCGGTCGGCGAGTTGGCCGAGCTGGATTTGCCGCTGAATGTCAGCATGTCCAAACCCTCGCCCTATACCCAAAATCTGCTGGGTTACATGGAACGTCCGGTCGACGGCATCCGGGTGTACCACCACGGCGAATGCGTGATTCTGTCCGCCGCCCAGGCAGCCAACGACAGAGGCAAGGAAATGCAGGAACGTCTGGGCATCGCCGATATGATCATGCCCATCGACCATCTGGCCACCCGGGTTTACAGCCAGAACCGGGAAGCGGCGCTGCTGGAATATTTGGCGCTGTCCAGTTACTACTACTGGGGCAGTTACGATATCAAGGATCAAAACTCTTCCACCAACGTCACCAAAAACGTGCGCCAACAGCCGGAGTCGGTCAGCCCGGCGAAGGTGTTTACCGCCAATAATTTACCTTATTGCGTGGGTCATCTGGACAAACTGCCCAGCCCGACCGAAACCTTTGTGCGTAACTACGGCCCGCGTTTGCACCACATCGCGGTGGAAGTCAAGGACGGCCAAATCAACGGCCGCGAAAACATCGATTACATCGTCGAAGCCATCGCCGCCCAGGGCAAGGGCTTTTTGCTGGACACGGTCGGTTCGCGCGAGGAGGGCTTGAAGCAGATTTTCTCCTCGGCTTCGGATTTCTCCTCGCTGATTATCGAATACGTGCAACGCTTCGGCGACTTCCAGGGCTTTTTCACCCGCGAAAACGTGGCGCTGCTGACTTATGCGGCCGGCCAGGAAGAAGGCGTTAGAGGCAAGCTTTAATCAACCCGGGATTGTTTGGGCAACCTCGGCGGATGTCGGATGTCACGTAACCGCGCTGCGGCAACGTGACCTACGTGAATTTCTAGGGTAGGTTAGGGTGCGCGTAGCGCTCCCTGACAATAGCGGCTTCTTGAATAAAGAATTGACTTTTTTTATTTTTAAGGCATAGATAAGCCGTTGCTTTTGTCCCGCTACGGAGGTTCGTCATGTTTCAATCTACAGCTTACTTGGATTCGGTCGCCCACCCCGTGGTGGCTATCGTGGCCGGCGTCGATAGGGATGTCGAGCGCGGCGAGGATATTTTGATGCTGGGTTACAGTCTGGTGATGATGGCGCCTATCTTTGCCCCGATTGCTCCGCCCAGGGTGTTGCTGCCGCTGATGGCTCTGGTTTTTGTGGTGTCGGTTTGCGTGGCACGGCGGAATTTTCTGGGTATTCGGGACAAACTGGCCGCCGCCATGGCGGCATTGAACGGCCGGCACGACCTGTCGCTGTTGCGGCCTATCAGCGAAATATTTGTCGAGCACCCCAGGGCCACGCTCAGTGAGGGCTTTAACCCGTTAAAAAACTGGCAGCGCACCGCCAAGAGCATTTTGGGGGCGATGATGATCAATCCGCTGTGGATGCCGATTTTTTATGCATTGGGTTTGCAGTTTGCCGAAGAGAAGCAGCTAAGCTTGCTGAACCGGGCGGTTATGGAGGTTGAGAATAAAACCGCACGCTGGCGTTAAGGATTACCGGTTTGATGGGCGGCCGGCTCAATCGGCTTGCTGGCGACAATATTGCCGAGGCTGTCGAAGCTGACCGATAGGCACTGGGTGTTTTGTTGTCGAGCCAGCGTTTGCGGGTCCACTTTGAAAAATGCCGCCAATTGCGGGTTATTAACCGGTCTTATGGCGGCGCGGCGCTCGAGATCCTTGAAGCGAAAAAAATTATAGGCGGCCCAAATACCCAAAATACCGCCGATGATGCCGACGCAGATTAAAAACAAGCCGAAGTCGGCGATGATCGCCCGATAACCTTTCAGTTCTATCATTTCGATGAACACCAGATCCAGGCCTAGCAGCCAGCCGAGCAAGGTCAGCAACGGCGTCCATAAAAAAATCCAGATAGTCCAGAATATCAAGGTAAAGGTGGCGGACAAGTAGCGTTGCCGCAAGCTTTGCAGCGAGGGGCTGTCTATGATCAGCGGCCTGGCTTTCATCGTACACCCCGGTCCGGACTGACCCAAATGGCGCGGGTGTGGCGTTTTTTGAATACGGCCTTGATCAGGCCGACCGCAGTGGTGAGCACGTTGATCAGCCAGTAGATCAACGGGTACCAGATCATCCAGTAATAGGTTTTGCCGATGTTTTTCTCGTAACGGGAGTCGATGATCAGGCTGACGGCAAACTGCAGCAAACAGGTGGCGCCCAGCAAGACGCCGCCCCAGCTGGGTATCAGGGTCGGAATGTTCAGTTCCTTGGGGAGATCGAAAAACCAGCCCAGCGTCCATAAAAGCAGAATCATGATCATGGTGTAAGACCAAAATACGCTGCTGAGATATTCGACGTAAATCCCCCACATGCGCCGCGAGCGCCATAAGCCGAGGCGTTTGCTGTAACGGAGCAGCACTTCCGCGCCGCCCTGGGCCCAGCGCAGGCGTTGCCGCCACAGGCCGCGCAAGGTTTCCGGCATCAGGATCCAGCATAGCGCGTTGGGTTCGAAGCGGATGTCCCAATGATCCAACTGCAGTTTCCAGCTGATGTCGATATCGTCGGTGACCATGTCGTTACTCCAGAATCCGACCCGGTGCAGCGCCGATTTGCGAAAGCCGGCCACCACGCCGGACACCGTGAACACTCGGCCGTATACCCGTTGCGCCCGCTTGATCAGCCCGATGATGGCGGAAAACTCGCCGACCTGGATTTTGCCGAGCAGCGTGGAGCGGGTGCGGATGCGAGGGTTGCCGGTCACCGCGGCGACGCGCGGGCCGGACAGCAAATGTTGCATGATCCAGGTGGTGGCATGCGGGGCCAGCAGGGCGTCGCCGTCTATGCAGATCAGGAACTCGTTGCCGGAATACAGGGCGCCAGTGTTCAGCGCCACGGCCTTGCCTTGGTTTTGCTCCAAATGGATGACCCGCAGCCGACTGTGTTGTCTGGCCTGCGCCTGTAAAATTTCCAAGGTGTCGTCGCGGCTGCCGTCGTCTATGGCAATGATCTCGAAATTCGGATAGTGCTGGCGTAGCAGATATTCGATGGTTTCCTCGACATCCCGGCCTTCGTTATGGCAGGGTACCAAAATGGATACCGGCGGATAATCGCGCAGTTGGGGCGGGTTTTCGTGGTTGAACCGGTTGTTTCTTTCCCAGTGAAAATAATAGATGCAGGCGCCTATCATCCACAAATAGGCCATGAACAAGGGGTAATAAAACGCAAATTCCAGCAGCACGGACATCCATTCGCGGGCAAAATCCACCACGGCTTGCCAGGCAACGGCGGTACCTTGACTGATGAAAGTAAGGATTAGGTACAGTTCGTCCATTAACTGATTGAAAAATTCAGGCATGGTGCGTAGTCTGATAAGTGGGATGGTTAGAAGCGGATATCGGCGGTTAAATACCCCTGCCAGCTTTCGGTCAGGGCGTTGTCGTAATAACGGTAGCTTCTGCCTCCGCCGTAACTTAATTCAATGTCCGGACCCAGCCGCCAGCGGTGTTCGTATTCGATGTTGCCGACCGTGTTGATGTCGAAGTCTTGCTGCCAATATTCGCCTATCGTCAAAGCCAGACGTTGGTGAAAATCGGTTTCGTAATGCCGGTAGGTCAGCCAGTCGTTGGCCAGAGTGATGGAGGCTATGGCGTCTTGCTTGGGATTAAAATAAAAGCCTTGATTGGGGTGGGAGTTGGTCGAGTAGGCCATGTTTAAATAGGTGCCGAACTTATAAATGGGCCCGCTGTACCAGCGCTCGAAATAAGTTGTGTCCAGCACAAGGCGGTCGTTGTCGTTGCTGAAGCGGGTATAACCGGCGGATGCCCGGAAGGATCGAGACTCGTTGACGCGAAAGCTGGCGCCCAGTTTCGCCGATTTGGCTTTGACGATTTCGTCCTTGGCGCTGAGCGCGCGCAGGGAAATATTATTATCCAGGCTGCTGAGGCGGGTGAATAACTGCCATTGGTCGTTGAGTTGATAATCCAGGCCCAGATCGACGCCGACGGCTTCGGAACGGAAATTGTCGTAATGAACTTCCGCCGTGGCCAAGGCCGCGTCCTTGGCGTATTCGAGGCCGGCGCCATAGGTTCTTAAATAGCCGCGGCCGCCCTCGGAGTCCTTGAATAATCCGGTTCGCCAGCCCTCGTGAGTGAATACGCGAAAATTCTTGTGGATGGGGCTTGAATATAAATAGCCGTCGATAGCGGTGTTATTGTTGCCGAGCAGTGGGTTGGTATCGTCGCCGTTGGCTTGGTTGCTGCTGACGCCGCCGCTGGCGAATACTTTTAGCTCCGGCTTATTGTGCCGCCTCCAGGCTTGCATCTGCTTTTTTGCGCCGGAGTCCTCGGGGTAATCGGTGTAGAGCTGATCGGTCAGCGCCGCTTCTTGCTGATAATCGCGTAATTCGTGGGCCACGCGGGCTTGATTGAGTTGTAAGCCGAAATGTTCAGGGGCTTGCTGGCGGGCGGCGGTGATTTCCCGCTGCGCTCTGCGCGGCCAACCGCGGAAGTAATAGACCTCGGCCAGTTTGTTGTGAATGTCGATATTATCGGGATAGTCCAGATGCAACTTTTCCAGACGGGATTGCGCGCCTTTCAGATCGTCGACATAGGCATGGAAGATCGCGGCCGTCAGCTCCGCCGCCGGTTTTTGCGGATTAGGGATGCCGGTTTCGCCGCCGTCGGTTTGCCGGCTGCTAATGGTGGCCGGCTGCTCGCGCGCCAATTGTTCCGCCGTCGTCTGCGCCAAATCCGGCTGTTCGGCTTCGAGATAGGCATAAGCCAACGAAGCCTTGGCATTGGCATAATCCGGCGCTTCCGCAATGACGCCAAGATACAGATCGCGGGCCTGTTCGGGCCGGCGCTGGTTCAGATAGGCGTCGGCAGCCGCCATGCGGGCATATACCGGTAAGGCTATATTTTGCTGCCGCAGTTGTTCGTATAAGGCGATGGCGTCGCTCATGCGGCGGCGGTCGCGCAGGGCCACCAATAAATCGAATTGGGCCCGTTGCCGCCACAGCGCCGGGTTTTGCAAATCGAGCTGTTCTACCGAGGCAATGTTGTCATGCAGTTCGGCAATGGCTTGGTCGATGGCGCGGTAATCGCGGCTGTCCCGAAAGGCCCGTTCGCCGTGGCGGATCAGCCAAGCCGCTTGTTTCCACTTCAAACCGGCCCATTCCTCGCCGCTGAATAATGCGCGTTGGCCGGCGGCAATTTGCAGGGCCTGCTCGGTATCGTCGTTATTGGCGAGGGTGAATACCAAGCCGCGCAACGCGTCGGGATGGGATGGCCGCAAAGCAAGCGCCTGCCGGTAAAGTTCCACGGCTTTGGCCGGCTGGCCGCTGGCGTTTTCGGCATCGGCCAGCGCCAAAATCAGCTCGATAGACTCGGGGTAGCTGTCCCGTAGTGCTTGCAAGTGACTCAGTGCCGCGGCATGCTGCCGTTGATCCAGTAAAACCAGACCTATGCCCAGCTGGGGGGTGAGACGGTCGGGTGTCAAGACGGCCGCTTGTCTATAAAGGAAGAGGGCTTTCTCCCATTGGCCCTTGTTACGGGCGGCCTTGGCGACGGTTTCCAGCGCATAAGCAGGTTCCTCGTGTAAATCCAGGTTTTCGGCTTCCATTAATACTTCGTCATTGCGATCGGCCCATAGCAACACCTGCATGTAATCGTAAAGATACTTTTTGCGATCCGGATGTCCGGTTGCCAATGCACGCAGCTGTTGCAAGGCAACGGCCGTCCGGCCGGAGCGCGCTTGTTCAATCGCTTGTTGATAGGCTGCTTCATCGGTTGTTTGGGCAACTAAGGTATAGCCGGGCAGCCATAGCAAAGCCGCAAGCGTTTTGCGGATCATGAATTTTAAGTGAATGGATCGGGCTGGTTAGTATAGTGGCGGATTTGAAAAACGGAAAACCACGGTTTGATTTTCCGGGCTGTTGGGGAAGCGATATTTAAAAAAGCCGGGCGGGGCTATAAGAATTCGGCTATGAATGTGCCGGCGGCCCGGATAATTCCGCCTTCTTCCCTGAAAGCGGTTGTGCGGCTGTTGAAATTCAGACTGGCGAGATGACTCTTAATGGGTGCTGTTTCCCGCGCGCCGTATTAGCAGTATCAATCCCGTGGCGAATAGCCAAACGGATTGGGGGACAGGCACATGGCTGGTAACGGCGGGAGTGAATTCGACCACTAAACCGCGCGTGATATAGCGGATGCCGGTATCGGTCAATTCCGACGCATTCAGGTTGGTATCGTTCCAGCGGCCGCCGTTGCTGTCCGCTTGCCACCAGTACATCAAATAATCTTCGTTGTCCGGGGTTAAGGATGAATTGTCCCGCCAGTGATTGGGCTCTCCGGGCAGCCAGTTTGCGTAGCTGAATGCTTCTCCGGTTACCCATTGCCAGGCTTGGTGTTGCCATTGGTCGAGATTGCTATCGTAACTGCTGACATCGAAGCCGCCCAGGAAGCTGCCTTGAGCGCCCAGCACATTCCAAAGAAAATCGTCTTCTTCCTGGCTGGTTACCGTTGCCAGATAGCCGCTGCCGCCTTCGTATGTCAAATTTTCGGCGAAAGCTTTCGCTTCCGACCAATCGAGTCGCCAGTCGTCCGTAAAGGTATGCAATTCGTAATAATGGCCGTTCGAGGCGTTGAATACCGGCGAGGCGAACGACGGCAGGCTGGCGCTGGCAAAGAATAAGGCGGTAAAAAGCTTTATCAGCATGTCTGTTATTCCTTATGTAATTAGGGTGTGAATTTGAGATGTATATAGCAGTTTTTGTGCCGGAAGGTGTGTCTGCGGCGTGAAGGGGAATGATTGGGTGGCGGTGGGCTGACCTGGCTTGCTAGAAAGTATAAAAATCAGGGCTTATTTACCCGTGTGGGACTGGTAGGAAGCGGCAATTCTAAACGTTTAGATATTTGGACGTGCTGATTTTTTGACGGATCTGACAGAAATGGCGGGTGCCTTGTCAGTATTGGCATAACGTTGAGCCGCCGGCCATTCGTAGAAAATATGTTTAATGGAACGGCGAATGAACCGCGCTAATTCGGCTTGAAGAGATTTTCCAAGGCTTGGCGGTTGGGATGGTCGGCGTGGACGTTGTCGGGATAATAACCGATATGCCGGGCGCCATTTTTTTCAAGCAAGCGGACCTGCTCGATAAAAACCGCCATGGGAACAGGTTGTTGCTGGTTCCAGTCCACGGTTTGCAGTTCGAAAAGCGTTTTCTGCAATCCCAAGGGATGCGCGGCGACTTTATTCAGCAAGTTTTGCAACCAGGCTTGGGGATTTTCCGCTTGTTCCATAAAGGGCATGGCTTCCACGGCGGCATAATCGTAATGTGTCAGAAAAGTGGCCAGGGATTGCGCATACCATTCCTCGCTGCTTTGGTTTATAACCGGTAGTGCAAACAGGTTGCGGGCTGTCTTGATATAGGGTCGGTAATATTTGACCCTATCGGTAAGATAGTCTGTAAATTGGGCGAGCAGTTCGGTTTTATGCCGGGCCCATGTCATACGCAGACCCGCATCGGCGCGCAGGGTTTCGAAATCCGTCGGCAATCCCCAAACGTCATGACCGAATGTCAGTGCCGGCGCGGAGGCGTCTTCAAAGTCCGACAAAATCCCGTCGTCGTGAAACAAAATGCCGTCAAAGTCGCAATGTACCGCCAAATCTTCATAAATATCGCCGATAAATTGGCGGGCTTGCGGATTAAAAGGCGACAGGCGGCTTTTCGGCGCGGGCCGGACCTCATCGTCTTTCCATTCATGGACATACCATTCCGCCGGTAGGGATGCCCGGTAAGCCATAATGGGCAGCCAGGCATACACCTTGACCTTAGCCTGCGAGCGTAAGCGCAATGCCACGCGATTGAACAAGTCGCGCCTGACGGGGAGGCGGCGGTTCGGAAAATACAACTGGTCGCCGCCGCCGTCGCCATCGGGATCGGCATAGGCTTGCAGAAACACCGTGTTGACGCCGCTGGCCTCGATTCTGTCGGCCAAGGCGCTAATGTTGCGCTCGGCTTGTTCCTCGTCATCATCGTAGAGGTAATCCATATCCACTTGCGCGACACGTAGCGTCTGGTCGAGACGCTGCTCCCGCATCAGGCGGGCGAATTGCGGAATATCCGGATCGTCGGTGACGATCAAGCGCTTGATGGCGCCGAGGTCGGCCAAGGTATTGCCGCCGTCGCCCAAACCCATGGTTAACGGCATGCCGGCGCGTTTGGCGGCTTCCAGCGTAACCGCGTTGTAATCGCCGTAAGGCCAAACCATGACTCTGGGGCGGATGCCTACCGTTTGAAATAACTGTTCGGCGCTTTTATCGAGCGCCTGAAAAATCCGTTTGCGATAGTTTTCTTCGCTTTCATAGCCGTCGCCCAGGAATGCCCGCGCGGTGGCGGCGCTTTGATAATCGCCATGCGCATTGACGATGACGCCGCGATGCAAGTCGTAACCGTGCGAGGCGATTTCAACCAAGCCGGATTTCACGACTTCGCGCAGTTGGCCGGCCGACATTAAGGCGCGTTGGTTGGGCGCATGTCGGCTTTCGAGCCAACTACCGACAACGGCAAGCGTGGCCGGATAACGGTATGTTTTCAATAACGGCAGCACCTCGGTATAAAAACTCAGATAACCGTCGTCGAAACTCAGCAGTACGGCTTTATCGGGTAAGGTTTGTTTGCCGTTTCTCGCGTCAAGCAAGGTTTGAATGTCTATGACCGTATAGCGGTTGTTTTTCAGCCAAGCGAATTGGGCCTCCAGATTTTTTGCAGTGACCGCATAACGCGCGTCGGGGGCTGCGTAAGCCCGCTCTGAAATCACGTCGTGATAATTGAGGGCTATAAAATCGGCGATTGGGGCGCCGGTCTCCGCCCGCGCCGCTGCCGCCAGCGCGCAGCCGAGGAAAAGAGCGAACCTAATATAAAAATTGCAGTGTGCTATCAAGAACGATACCGCTGGAGAAGCTTCGGCTGGTTGAGTTTAACCCGAGCCGGATTTGGATATTCCCCGGCTGCCATGGATAGGCGCCGGGGAGTTGGCGGAAGCGGACGGGCGTCTAAAAAAAGAGGCGTTTTCAGTACAAATGCGCCGTATTTCGAATGTTAGCTTACTGCACTCTAATTAAATGTCCATCGGTTTTTTCGCAACCCGGCTTGCTGTGAGCCGTGACGCTGATTCTGGCAAAACCGTGTTGAAAAGGGCGGTTGAGTTTGCCGCTGACAACCAAGCGGCCGTTGCCTTGCGGGTTGATTTTCAATTGTTTGGCGTCGAACTGCTCTTTGAGCGGGCCGGCGCTGATATTGACTTTTATCGAGCTGGGGCTGGTATTCGACGAAGCGACGAAGGAAAATTCGCTGAAACTTTGCAGGTATTTGTTTGCCGCGGGTTGAAACTCGGAGAAAGTAGGCTTATCGCAACTGCTGGAACTCGAACTGCTGCCGTAGGCGAAAACGGTATTGGCCGGCAGGCTTAAAGCAGCCGCGATAATGAGTACATAATGGTTTTTCATGGCAATCTCCGCTGTGGGTTATTATTTTTCTACCCGCTAAAGAGTACCAATTATTTGTGGAACATGTGAGGAATAGCGATGCCTTATTTAAAATTGAGCACCAATGTCAACGTCGGCTCCGAGCAATCGGCGCAATTACTGGCCGACTTTTCCCGCTTATTGGCCCGGGAAACCGGCAAGCCGGAACGCTATGTGATGGTGGAACTGGCGGGCGATAAAGCCATGTTGTTCGGCGGCAATGCCGATCCGTTGGCCTATGCGGAATGCAAGAGCATAGGTTTATCCAAAGCCCAGGCCAATAGCTTGTCGGCCGGGATTGCCGCTTTGTTGCATCAGCGCTTGGCCGTGCCAACGGATAGGGTGTATATCGAGTTCAGCAATTGTCCCGCCGAGTTTTGGGGCTGGAACGGCTCGACCTTCGGCTGATTAAAACGGAATAAATACCAAGGCCAAGACGTCGTTTTGATAGCCGTCCGCGGTTTTATATTCGCGGTAACCTTTAGAGGCGGCCATGCCCAGGACGTAGCTCCGGTCGCCATACTGAATGATGTCGGAGCTGTGCTGGCCGTTCGGCAAGCCGAAAAAGCGATCGTCCAGGTCCAGTTTGTCGCCTACCCTGAGGTCGGGCCGGTTGGCGACGGCGATAATGTTTTGGTTTCGGTCGGCATAGACGGCGAAACAGTGTTTTAACAATTGGCCGTTTTCATCGCGCGGCAAGGTTTCCCGCAGCATGGCCGAGAATTGCGGTTCGCTGTCGAACACGATGCCAATACCGCCCAGCACTTTGCCGGGGTCGGCCAGATCGGTAATGGCGGCATTGTAAATATACGTATGGCGGTTTTGATACAAATGGCTGCCGGCGAACGGCGATACGCTGTATTTTTGGCTGTCCGAATTTTGTAGTGCGGAGAGTGCTCCGGTTGAAGCGTCAACCGTGGTGCCGACCCATTGGGTTTGTTTGCCGTCGGACACGGCCAGAATTTCCCCGTGCGCATTGTAGACGTATAAGTTGGTGTATACCGTATACAAGGCGTTGATGTATTGCAAAATCTCGCTGATTTGACGTTTGTCGGCGGGGGACAAATCCGGCCGCGCCAGATTATCTCTAAAGGCCGAAGTCAGCGCCCACCAGCGGCAGTCATTGGCTCTTTCGTAGAGGTTACGGTCCATGATGTCCACGGCCAGCGCCGCTAAAAAGCCGGCGTTGTTCAGGTGCGAAGACATGACCGTCACTTCCTGCAAGCGATTGACCGAAGCGGTAAAGATGCTGGCGATGTCCGAACCGATTTGTTTGATGGCTTCCAATACCGGCATGAATTCGGCGGCATTTTTACGGGCGGAGGCAATTTGTCCGTTCAACACCAACAGGCCCAAGTCGGCGTTGATGTCGGCCGATGCCTTGCGGATATTGCGCAGTTCTTGGGGGAAGGTGCTGGCCTGTTCCATGATGTCGGCAAAATCGCTGCGTTGATCGGCCGATGGCTTGCTGTTGAATGCCTGGTCCAGCGGCGTCATCATTTGCCCGTGCCAGCCCAGGCCGAAAAAACCCTGGTATCCGCTGGTCTGCCGGGTATTGGTAATGTAATCCTTGCCTTGGTAGGTGTTGATCCGTAGCGGCGTATTCGGGTTAAATTGGGCTTGCAGCGGCACGCGCTGCTCATCGCTGCTGGCGATAACCTGCCCATTAGCCGACAGAATGGCAAGTACGCCCCGGTCTTCCCGATTCAACAAATTGGCAAAGATACCTTGTATTTCGTCGTCGAAACGAAAGCAAAGGCACAAGACGCCCAAAGGCTTCGAGGTTTTCTGATCGGTTTCGGTGATCTTGCAGGAATAAATCAACGAATGGCGGCGGTTTGGCTGCAAGTCGGTATAACGAAATGTTTCCACGTAATCGTCGGAACTGTTCAGCGTTTGAGCCAGCAATGGGTCGTCGGAAAATTTTACCGGGCTGTTTTTATCCAGGTGAGCCTTGAGCTGGCCCTGGGTATCGAATACCATGATTTCGTCATAGACACTGTATTTTTTGACGTATTCCTGTAAACGGGTTTCGATGAAATCGATTTGTTGTTGGCTGGCTTGCCGGTCCGCCAGAAACACCCGGATATCCTTATCCGTGGCTAAAAAGCCCACATCGGCGGTGCGTTCGAATAAATTTCGAATCAATAGATCAATGGCAACCTGGGCTTTGGAGGAATTATCCAGCACCAGCTTTTGCACGTTCTCGTATAACAAGTTATGAGTGAGCTTTTGTTGCAGTTCGCCGAACTTGTTTTGAGTGCGGTTCATATCGTCCAAGATGGTGGCCGCCACGTTATGGCTATTGATTTTGCCGATCAAGGTGATTTTGCCCCACCAGCCGTTCAATTGGGCCAAGCGGTTTTCAAAGCTTTTAACGTCCGGCATTGCGGTCAGCAATTTGGGAGTATGTGCTTTTAAGAGAGCGTTCATAAGTTGCCGTTAATGTATGGTAAAAAGAGTCAAGGTGATGTTCGGACGCGTAATCGTCGGCCGTGTTGTTATTTCCCGATCTTGCTATTGCGAAATTGGCCGCCCGGCTTTTAACAAATGCAGCCCGAGCGGGGATTCTAGTAAAAGAACTGGGCAATTTCATGATCCTAAAGCAGTTATCGAAAAAGCAGAAGGCATGCCAAGCCAAGGAGAAGGTGTGTTTTCAAGGCGTCTGGGCTAAAACCCTGTAATTTCTGGCTATTAAAGTGGTGCGCTTTTGCTCAAATTGGTGCATTGAACATTGTTAAATTGTCTCGGGCCGCCGCCAAAAATGCGATTTGTAAAAAGGCCGGAAATAATTGCCCGTGGGCCTTATACGGCGCTGGTTACCGTGGCGGGAGTGTGTTAATTTGGCCAACGACATACCCACTTACCCCATTCAAACTAGGAGAGTTTTATGCAAGGCGATAAAAAAGTAATCGAATATCTGAATAAAGTGTTGGAAAACGAATTGACGGCCATCAACCAGTATTTTTTGCATGCCCGTATGTACAAAAACTGGGGCTATCAAAAACTCAACGAAAAGGTCTATCACGAGTCCATCGACGAAATGAAACACGCCGACAAAGTGATCGAGCGGATTTTATTTTTGGAAGGGCTGCCCAATCTGCAAAACCTGGGCAAATTATTGATAGGCGAAAACCCCAAGGAAATGCTGGCATGCGATTTAAAATTGGAGAAATTGGCCGAACCGGTGTTACGAGACGCCATTGCCTATTGCGAAAGCGTTAGCGATTATATTTCTCGAGAAGTGTTCGAACATATTCTGGAAAGCGAGGAAGAGCACATCGATTGGCTGGAAACTCAACTCGGCCTGATCGAGCAGATCGGCATACAAAATTATCTGCAGTCGCAGATGTGATTTGTTGGTTTCGTCGTGTTGCCGGGTGGAGTAAACAATATCCGGCGTCGGCGGACACGTGCTTACAACATTGGGCGCATCGTCACCCCGGTTGCCGCGGGTTATCGACCGGCACTAAATCAAATTGGGCGTAGGGTACGCATTGCGTACCCGGGCTGAAAGCGATGATGTTTCCAACCGTTCAGCCAGCCACATTTTGATAATGGATTGTCGGGTAACCCCCAGCCGTTTGGCTTCGCGGTCTAACGACTCTATCATCCAGGCTGAAAAATCAACGTTGACGCGCTTTTGGGTTTGCATAACCCGTTGAACTTGCGACAAATTCAGGGCGTGGCTGATGTCGATGTCGTCGTCGAATTGTTTGTCGAATTCTTCAGCTTTCATACAGTTTTACCTCTTCGGTGCGTGAGCGGCGAACAGAGATTATACGAATACGGCCGATACGTGATCACTGCGGACCAATGTTTTCGCTTAATGACGCCGATCACCAAGAATCGCGGCTCGTCCTCCGTTTTGGCTGGAATTTGTAGTAGCCGGAGATCATTCCATAAAGCTTGGGCATCCATGAAATCGATGCCATGCTTTTTACAGAGCGTTGGTTTAGCAAACTATCGAAAGCCTACATACAGTCTCAGTTCCTAAGCGTCAGCAGGGGGCGCACCGAGGTACATTCGCACCGCAACGCGGCGTATCTTGGTTCCCACGCAGCGCGTGGGAACCAGATAAACTTAGCCACAAACGCCGAAGGATCGTCCAACTGGCCGCCCTCGCTGAGGATGGCCTGGTCGAACAGAATCCGGCTGATCTTCTCGTCTTCTCGTTCCCACGCGCCGCGTGGGAATGCAGACTATCCGCGCTAGCGGTAACAACGATCAAACTCTCAAACGAGGTCAAACGGATGGGCCGCAGTCGCTACCGCATTCTCCAATTCCAGCATCTCTCTTCTTAATCTGAACCGTACCCAACTGGATGCCCTTATTCACTCGTCCGGCTGCCGTGCAGCGTGTTGGGCGCGTTGCTTTACCGCCAACAACAGCACAATTGGCGAATCTACGGCTATGTCATTCTGGAAAATCACTTGAACTGCCTATACAAGCTGACGATTTACCCAATCAATTGGCCCATTTCAAGTCTTATACGGCATGTCAGTTGATCTATTATTTGTAAGCCATTAACGCCGAGCGCTTATTGCAGCAATTGAGTTGGTTCCGCAAGGCGCATAAAACCGGCTGGGATTATCAGGTATGGGAGGAAGGTAGTCATCCGCAGTTGATCGAGAATCCCGAAGTTTTGCGCCAGAAATTGAATTACATCCACCTAAATCCGGTTAAACGCGGTTATGTTGAACTGTCGGAGCATTAGCGCTATTCGAGCGCGCGGAATTATGCGGGTCAGGAAGGATTGTTGCCGGTTTATCGGGATTGGTTTTAGCTAACCGAAAGTGCGGATATACTGCATTCCCACGCGGCGCGTGGGAATGAGGTAAACAAAATCCCTTGCATGAGTTGGCCCGGCAAAAACTGCGTTCGGCGGACGTGTTGCTGGAACAGCAATGCACGGCAGGCGTGATGGATTTACTGGCTTCGGCATTACTGATGAAGTTGGCGGCTTTGAACAATCAAACGCAAGCGCCGACAATAACGGACGCGGCGGTTTGGGTGTATACCGAGATTGTTCCGAGCGGTCTGTTGACGCCGGAGCAGGCAGCCCAAGTGGGGCAAGTGGTATCCTTTAGTTTGGGCAGCAACCTGCCGGACATGTTGATTCGGCAAGCGGCAAACGATGTTGGGCATTTGTTCGAGCAAATGGCGTGATAAAAATCGAATGGGAAGGGGAGGCAAAATGGCTTTGAATACCGCTGAAAGTTATTTAAGCGAAGCCGATTATCTGGCGGGCGAACAGGATGGCGAGATTCGGCATGAGTTGGTCGATGGGCTGGCCTATACCATGACCGGGGCCAGTGATTATCACAATAAACTGAGTGGTAATTTGTTTGGGGAGTTCAGAATCGCATTAAAGCGAAGCCATTCGCCTTGCAGCATTTACATCAACGACATGAAAGTCAAAGTGAAGCAGAATTTCTACTATCCCGATGTAATGGTGGTCTGCAACCCAAATGACAAGGTTAACGATTATTACAAGACGCAACCAGCGGTGATTGTGGAAGTGCTGTCTCCCAGTACCAGGCGTTTCGACAAAACCCATAAGCGCCAAGCCTATCAAACATTGGAGAGCTTGCGGGAATACGTTTTGGTCGACCAGGAACGCGCCGAAATCGAGGTGTTCACCCAGCACAGCGGTTGGCAGGCCGAATATTTTTATCCCGGCGATACTATTCACTTCCAATCGATAGGGGTAGCCGTGGCGGTGGAAGATATTTACTACCAAGTGGACAACGACGATATGTTGGCGTTTTGGCAAGCCAAACAAGCTCAAGCCTGAATGCCGGGCATGGTCGATTCAGCTTATCCCGCTATAAAACACCACGGTGCCGTCGACGGTGTCACCGGTTCCTGCCACGAGTTGCTTGTCGATGCGGGCAATTCGGTGTTGATCGATTGCGGTTTGTTTCAGGGGGCGGAAGTGTCCGGCGCGGGTGCCGGGGCCAATCAATTGGCTATCGATTTTGCCCTGGATAAGGTGCGGGCGTTGTTGGTGACGCATTGCCATATTGATCATGTGGGGCGGATTCCGTATCTGCTGGCGGCGGGGTTTCGCGGGCCGATTTTCTGTTCCGAGCCGACCGCGCAGTTGTTGCCGCTGGTGCTGGAAGATGCGCTGGCAGTGGGCATCAGTAAAGACCGGCAGGTGATCGAGCCCTTTATCGAATTGATCAAAAGCCGCATCGTTGCCGTGCCTTATGCCCAGTGGCGGGCCGTGGCTTTGGCGGCGGATTGCGGCAGTGCGTTGCGGGTCAAATTCAATCCGGCCGGGCATATTTTGGGTTCGGCCTATATCGAGTGCGATGTGACGGCGGGCAAGCAAAAACAACGCATCGTGTTTTCCGGCGATTTGGGCGGGCCGTACACGCCGCTGCTGCCGGCGCCGAAATCGCCCTATCAAGCCGATGTGTTGGTGTTGGAAAGCACCTATGGCGATCGTTTGCACGAGAATCGCAAACAGCGGCAGGCCCAGTTACAGCAGTTGATCGGCCGCTGCCTGCAAAACAGCGGGGTGATTTTGATTCCGGCCTTCAGCATAGGCCGCACCCAGGAATTGCTGTACGAACTGGAAGACATCATTCATCGCCATAAAACCGAGGCGGTGGCCAAGGGTTTGTTGTGGCGGGACATGGAAATCATCGTCGATTCGCCGCTGGCCAGCCGTTTTACCGAAGTCTATAAACAGCTTAAACCCTACTGGGATGCGGAAGCCAAGGCCAGGTTGCGCGCGGGCCGGCATCCGTTGGCATTCGAGCAACTTACCACCGTCGATAGCCATCAAGATCATCTGGCGGCGGTGTCGTATCTGCAAAAAACCGCCAAGCCTTGTATTGTGATCGCCGCCGGCGGCATGTGTGCAGGTGGGCGTATCGTCAATTATTTGAAGGCCTTGATAGAAGATAAGCGCACCGATATTTTATTGGTGGGATATCAGGCGGCAGGCACGCCGGGCCGGGATATTCAGCAATTCGGGCCGAAACACGGTTATGTGGAGCTGGACGGGCGGCGTTATTCGATTAATGCCGGCGTTTATGCCTTAAGCGGCTATTCGGCGCATGCAGACAGGAATTCTTTGCTACGCTTTGTAAAGGGTATGCGGAAAAAACCCGCCGAGATTCGTTTGATTCATGGCGACGATGCCGCCAAAAAGGTGCTGCGGCAGGCTTTGGCGGGGCTTTTTCCGGAGATTCGGGTTTTGATTCCCTAAATTTTTGTTAAACCCGGCAAGGCTATTTTGCCGGATTCAGGTGTTAACATATTTGTAAAAGAAGCTTGGTGCGCGTATTCCGGCCTTACGTTTGTAAGTCTTGTTGGGTGGGAACGGCCGCTTGTTTAAATGGTTTAGAATCGAAAAGGTACAATCCAGCGCATGTTAAACGGAAAAAACATATTGATCACCGGCGGCACCGGATCGTTCGGCAAGAAATGCACTCAGTTGATTCTGGAACGTTATAGCCCGAAACGGCTGGTGATTTTTTCCCGGGACGAGCTTAAACAATATGAAATGCGCCAAGTGTTCAATCAAAAGTGCATGCGTTATTTCCTCGGTGACGTCCGCGACCAGAGCCGGCTGAAGCGGGCTCTGGAAGATATCGATGTCGTCATCCATGCCGCCGCGCTGAAGCAGGTGCCGGCGGCGGAATACAATCCGTTCGAATGCATCAAAACCAATGTGCTAGGTGCGCAAAACCTGATAGAAGGCTGCCTGGATACCGGTGTGCAGCGGGTGGTGGCGCTGTCCACCGATAAAGCGGCGGCGCCGATCAATCTGTATGGCGCCACCAAGTTATGTTCGGATAAACTGTTCGTGGCGGCCAACAATATTGCCGGTTCCCGGGATATCCGTTTTAGTGTGGTGCGCTACGGCAATGTCATGGGTAGCCGGGGTTCGGTGATCCCGTTTTTTCTGGAACAGCGTAAAACCGGTGTGTTGCCCATTACCGATCCGGAGATGACCCGCTTCAATATCAGCCTGCTGGAAGGGGTGGAAATGGTGCTGTGGGCGATAGAGAATGCCTGGGGCGGCGAAGTGCTGGTGCCGAAAATTCCTTCCTACCGGATTACCGATCTGGCCATGGCCATAGGCCCGGAATGCGAACATAAAATCGTCGGCGTGCGGCCCGGCGAAAAAATTCACGAGGAAATGATCACCGAAAGCGACAGTTTCAATACCGTGGATTTAGGGCCTTATTTCGCGATTTTACCGGCGGGCGCCAAATACAATATGAAAAACTATTGCGCCCGCACCAGTGCGCAAAAAGTCGAGCCGGGTTTCCGCTACGACAGCGGCAGCAATGAACGGTTTCTCGGCGTGGACGAATTACGAGCCTTGATCGATAACTTCGTGGTCGATGCCTAAACCGCGGAGGCTGTTATGATCCCTTACGGACGGCAACAGATTTCCGATGCCGATATTCAGGCCGTCGTCGAGGTATTGAAATCCGATTATCTGACGCAGGGTCCTGCCGTACCCGCGTTCGAAAACGCCGTGGCCGCCTATTGCGGCGCCGGTCATGCCGTGGCGGTCAATAGCGCCACGTCCGCGCTGCATCTGGCTTGTCTGGCCTTGGGCGTGCGGGCCGGCGATTTCGTCTGGACCAGCCCCATCACTTTCGTGGCCAGCGCCAATTGCGCCTTGTATTGCGGCGCGGAAGTCGATTTTGTCGATATCGATCCCTCGACCTGCAATATCAGTGTGCAAGCCTTGGCGGAAAAATTACATCGTGCCGAGCAATCCGGCCGCCTGCCCAAGGTGGTGATTCCTGTGCATCTGTGCGGGTTGCCCTGCGACATGGCCGAGATTCATCGCTTGAGTAAACGCTACGGTTTTCGCATCCTGGAAGATGCTTCTCATGCCATAGGCGGTAAATATCGAGATCAGCCGATAGGCAACTGCCGTTACTCCGACATTAGCGTTTTCAGCTTTCATCCGGTCAAGATCATCACCACCGGCGAAGGCGGAATGGCGTTAACTAATGATTCCCTGCTGGCCAAGCGTATGACCTTGCTGCGCAGCCACGGTATTACCCGCGAAGCGGCGGAAATGACCCATGAGGCGGACGGCCCCTGGTATTACCAGCAAATCGAACTGGGCTTCAATTACCGCATGACCGATCTGCAAGCGGCATTGGGCTTAAGCCAGCTCAAGCGCCTGGATGCCTTTGTCGCCCGCCGCCACCGGCTGGCCGGGTTTTACCGGCAATACTTGGCCGGTTTGCCGGTGGTGCCGCAGAGCCAGCCGGACGATTGTTATTCGGCATTTCACCTATTCGTGATTCGCTTGCAAAATTCGGATTGTAAAATGCCGCATCGCGAGGTGTTTTGCCGTCTGCGCGACGCCGGGATAGGCGTCAATCTGCATTACATCCCGGTGCATTTGCAGCCGTACTATCGACAACGCGGCTTTAAACCGGGCGATTTCCCGCAAGCCGAACGCTATTACGCCGAAGCCCTTACCCTGCCGCTCTATCCGGATTTGTCCGAGGCGCAGCAATTGCATGTCATCGCAACATTGCGGGCTAGTGTGTAGCAAGGCGTGTCCCGCGCAACATGAGCCAAAAAGAAGAATCAGTGAAAATTGCCGTAATTCCCGCCCGCGGCGGCAGTAAGCGTATCCCGCGTAAAAACGTCAAGGATTTTTGCGGGAAACCCATGATCGCCTGGTCGATAGGCGCCGCGCAGACTTCCGGCTTATTCGATCACATTATCGTCTCCACCGACGACGCCGAAATTGCCGAGGCGGCCAAAACATGGGGCGCGGAAGTGCCTTTCATGCGGCCGCTGGAATTGTCCAACGATTATGTCGGCACCCGCGCGGTTACCAAACACGCTTTGGAATGGGCAATGGCGGCGTACGGCAATATCGCTTACGTCTGTACGATTTATGCCACGGCGCCGTTTATTAAAGCCACGGATTTGAGCGATGGCTTGGCTTTGATGGTTGAAAGCGGCAAGTCGCTGGCCTTCACGGTGACCGGTTTTTCTTACCCGATTCAACGCGCGCTACGCATAACGGAAACCCATGGCGTGGCCATGTTCCAGCCCGAGCACAGAATGACCCGCTCCCAGGACCTTGAACCCGCCTACCACGATGCCGGCCAGTTCTATTGGGCGAAAGCCGAGGCGATCATGCAAGGCATTCCGACGTTTTCCGAGGACGCCGCGCCATTGATTCTGCCGCATTTTCAGGTACAGGATATCGATACCGAAGACGACTGGCTGCGGGCCGAGTTGATGTTCAGAGCCTGGGGAAACTTGCCCGAAACCGGGAAGCGGGGCGGTTAATTGCATGATAATTTTTCGCTGTAACGCCAGCCCCGAGGTGGGCTTGGGGCATCTGGTCCGTTGCCGGGCGCTGGCCTACGCGCTGAAACGGCAAGGCGAGTCCTGCGTGATGGTCGGCCCGCCGAAATCTTATGCCACTGAAGAAGATGCGGAATTTATCGAGGACTGGATAGAGGCTGGGGAATGGGTCTCCGCCGAATGGGATGCCGCGCGTTTTACCGAGATAGTTAGGGATAAATCCGCCGGCTTCGCCGTTTTGGACGATTACCGCATTGATGCGGGCTATCAGAAATTCTTGAGCGCGAAAGGACTGCATTGGTTGCAGTTTGACGGCACCGCCCAAAAACCCTTATGGGCCGATTTGGTGGTTAACGCCAATCCGGCCGCGCGGGCCGATGACTATCGCGATGTGCTGCATAATCCCGGCGCTCAACTGTTGCTGGGGCCAAGGTACGCCGTCTTGCGCGCCGAATTCCCCCCAGTCGCTGCATTACGGCCGGCCGGCCGATCGATCGAACAGGTTTTGGTTGCGTTTGGCGGCGGTGATGATAGGGGTGGCATCGAATTTGCTTTGACATCCTTAATCGAAAATGTGCCGGCTAATTGGCGCTTCGTGGTGATTTCAGGCGGCCATAACCCGCGCAATCCGCAATTGTGCGATTGGGTGGAGACACATGGCCGGGGGCGGGTATCGTTGTCGGTCGATCCCGAAAACGTCGCGGCAATAATGGCGGGTTGCGATCTGGCGGTTATGGCGGGAGGCACCAGTATTTACGAAGCGGCCAGTTGCGGGTTGCCGATGGTTTTAATCGCCATTGCCGATAACCAGATTCGGCCGGCGCGGGCTTTTGCCGACGCCGGGGCGGCGGTTTTTTTGGGGGCATTGCATGAGGTCGGCGCCGGCGATTTGTTGCGCGCGGTATCGAATGTGGCCGCCACCGATAGGCTTAGGCGGGAAATGGTCGAGGCGGCGGGCGCTTGGGTTGACGGTAAAGGCGCGCAACGCCTGGCAAGCAAAATTATCGGTATGATTAGGAAGGAATAATTTTTGCGCGGCCGTTGCGATCAAGAAAACGGCGTGTTGCTTGATGCTTTTGGACGAATCGATTTTATTTAACTCGGCAAATTTTAATCATGACAAGTTTCAGCGTAACTGCATACGGCATTGAAAAAAATAAATACGGTTTTCATGAACTGGTCTCCAAGCCGTCCGAAACCGAGTTGAAGGATTATTACGCGAATAAGTATTATCAACAATCGATCCAGATGCACCAGCACGAATACAGTGCGGAAGATTTGCTTTGGAAGCGGAAAAAACTGGAGCAAAAAGCCTATCTCGCCGAGCAATATAGCGGTAATCCGGCAGGCAACGGGGTGAAGAGATTTCTGGATGTCGGCGCGGGCGAGGGGTTTGCGATGCGCTTTTTTGCCGAAGCCGGTTGGGAGGCCTCGGGCCTGGATTACAGCAGTTACGGATGCACCGTGCATAATCCGGAGATGTTGGAAAATTTGCTCATCGGCGATATTGGAGATTCTATCGATAGGCTGGTCGCGGAAGCGGCGAGTTTCGATTTAATCTTGCTGGACAATATTTTAGAACATGTGCTGGATCCGCTGGCCGTTTTGCAAAAAATCCGGCATCTATTGGCGGACAAGGGCGTGTTGATTATCGAGGTGCCCAACGATTTTTCCAGGTTGCAGCGGGAGTTGATGCATGCCGGCTGCATCGATAGGCCTTTCTGGGTGGTCAAGCCGGATCATATTTCCTATTTTAACGCCGAAGGGTTAACGGCGTTATGCGACGAGGCCGGTTATGCGCGGTTTAAGCTGATTTGCGACTATCCCATCGATTTGGCGCTTTTTAATGACAACACCAATTACGTTATGCATCCCGGAGCCGGCAAGCCGGTTCATAAAGCCAGAATGCGGGTTGAAAACCTCATTCACGATATCTCGATCGATAAGGCCGTTACATTGTATGAGGCGTTTGCCGATCTCGGGCTGGGCCGCAATTTGATCGGGTTGTTCCATAAAAAGTCGGATTTATAAACAGGCATATTCCATGAATGAAATCTTAAAGAAGATGGGGCTGCCTCAAGGCTCCGCCAAGCCGAGAAGCACCGGGTTGACCATGGTGTTGGATAAATCGTTGGGCATCCACGGCGCCATCGATTTGGTCGAGACCGCGGCAGGCTATATAGATACGATTAAATTGGGTTGGGGGACGTGCGCCTTATACCCCGGCGATGTGTTGAGCAAAAAAATTAAAATTTATCGGGACGCGGGCATCAATGTCTGCCCCGGCGGAACCTTTATCGAATCGATATTCGAGTTTGCCGATGTCGAGGCCATGTTCGATTTATTAAAAGATTTGGGTTTCAATACGATAGAGGTGTCTAACGGCATACACCCCGCCATGACGATAAGCGACAAACAGACGATTATCAAAAAGGCGGTTGCCAAAGGCTTTTACACGATCTCCGAAGTCGGGAAAAAATTGCCCGAAGAAGACCGAAAAATGACTTACCGGCACAGGGTCGAAGAAATTAAGCAGGATATTCAAAGCGGTGTCAGCAAGGTGATCATGGAAGCCAGGGAGTCCGGTACGGTGGGAATATTCAATGCGGATGGGCGGATTAATTCCGAGTTGGCCTACGAGTTGTTCCGCAATGTCGATCCGGATAGCGTTTTGTGGGAAGCACCCGCCAAGGAACAGCAAGTCTGGCTATTGCAGAATATCGGTTCCAACGTCAATATCGGCAACGTATCGCCGCTTGATGTGTTGAGCCTGGAGTCCATGCGGCGGGGCCTGAGAGCGGATACCTTCAGAGACTTTTGCAAGGATAGCCGCCGGGTGTTTCTGGAATTGGGGGTCGGCGGGGCGATCAGGGCGCAAAGACGCGGCGACGTGGTGGTGGTGGTGGACGCCTTGCGGGCCAGTACCACCATCGAGCAGTGCATCGCCAAGGGCGCCAAGGAGGTCATTCCGGTCACCAGTGCCACCGATTTGGTCGGCGAAGTCACCATAGGCGAGCGCGGCGGCTCCAAATTGCCCAATGCGGATTACGGCAATAGTCCGTTGTTAATCGGCGCGGATGCCGTCAAGGGCCGGTCGGTGGTCATATCCACCACCAACGGCACCGAGTGCATTATGAGCGCCACAGGTAAAGACAGCGTGGTTTTGGTGGGGGCGCTGACCAACTGTAGCGCGGTAGCCCAGGCGGCGATTGAGATTGCGGCCAAATTAGGGAAAAGCATCACATTGCTTGCCGCCGGTAGAAACAATCAGCCGGCGATTGAAGACAGGGCGGCGGTAACCGAAATCATGAAAAAAATCGGCAATGTGACGCCGCGCGGCGTTTTGGAGCCTTTCTATAGCGACGAGTTGGAAAAAGACTTTCTGGAAAGCGATAGCGGCCTCAATCTGGTGTCCTTGGGCTATATGGACGATGTGGTTTTTTGTTCGAAAATCGATATGTCCGATGCCGTGCCGATTTTCGACGGCAAGCGACTAATCAAATATAGCGCTGAAATGTTTCCATGAAACGAAAACTAATGATCATTGGCGCCGGCCGCGAGCAAGTACCTGCCATTATCAATGCCCGGAAATTGGGGTATGAAACGGTGGTTACGGATATTAATAAGCATGCGCCGGGTTTTGCCTACGCCGATTACGCCGAAGTAGTAAGTACGGCCGATTTCGACGGTAATTTAAAGGTTGCCAAGCAATACCAAATAGACGGCATTATGACGCTGGGTTCCGAGGTGGCCGTGCCCATTGTGGCCAAAATAGCTCGCATGTTGGGGCTGCCGGGGATGTCGGAAGACACGGCGTTGAAAGCCACCAATAAAAACGCCATGCGCGCGGCATTTAAAGCGTTTGCCGTGCCCAGCCCGGTCAGCGAGCCGGTAAACACCTTGGCGGAGGCTGAAAAATTCGCCAACCAATACGGCTATCCGCTGGTGATCAAGCCCAGCAATTCGTCCGGCCAGCGTGGCGTTGAAAAAGTAGTCGATTGGCCGTCGCTGTGCCAGTGCTTCGATGAGGCGATCAAATATTCAACGGACGGTCACGCCATCGTCGAAACGTTTTATGCGGGGCCGGAAATCAATGTCACTGCCGCTGTCGTGACGGGGCAGGTCACGATTTTGTCTTTATCGAACCGGATTACGGCGGCTTCGCCGCACTTCGGTATCGCGGTAGAGCATGTGTTCCCGCCCGACATATCGGCCGAGCAAGCCGGTGCGGTCGAGGCCGCGTCGGTTTTGGCGATTCGGGCGATCGGCCTGGAAAACGGCATTGCCTATCCCCAGGTGGTGGTCGGCGAGGATGGCCCGCAAGTCATCGAAATTGCCGCCAGAATTCCGGGCGGTTTTATGCGGGAAGTGGGCTTGTATCGGTCTGGCATCGATATGATAGATGTGGCGATTCAGCTTGCCATGGGCTGCGCGTTTTCGCTGGCCGACCATGCCGCGATAGAGCCGGTCCCTGCTTTATCGGTGCGATTTATGACCGAGCTGGATTATCCTGTCACGGACAGGCCGGTCGTTGAGATCGAGGGCATAGATGACGCAAAAAGCGCGAACGGAATATTGTCCGTGGACATCCATGCCGAGGCCGGGCGGATGCTGCCTTCCCTGCATAGTTCCGCGGCCCGATTCGGCGCGATAATCGCCAAGGGCAAGGATAGGGACGAGGCGCGTAATAATAGCCGTCTTGCCATGTCGAAAATAAACATTGGCTTTGTTGACGCTTAAGCGGGTCAAAACACGTTTTTAATACACTCTTCCGGACCGTGAATGCAAATTTCCAATCAACGCATAGGTAAAGATCAGCCGCCGTTCATGATTGCCGAAATGTCCGGCAATCACAACCAATCGCTCGAGCGGGCATTGGCCATCGTCGATGCGGCGGCCAATGCCGGCGCGCATGCGATTAAGCTGCAGACCTATACGGCCGATACCATGACGCTGGATGTAACGGAGGGGGAATTCGTGATCGGCGATGCAAACTCTCTGTGGAAGGGGCAAGCGTTGCATGCGCTGTATCAACAAGCTTATACCCCTTGGGAGTGGCACGCGCCCATCATGGCCCGGGCCAGGGAACGCGGTCTGCACTGCTTTAGTTCGCCTTTCGATGAAACGGCGGTGGATTTTCTGGAGACGTTAAATGTACCTTGCTACAAGATTGCCTCTTTCGAATGCGTCGATTTGCCGTTAATTCGCAAGGCGGCCGGCACCGGAAAGCCGCTGTTAATCTCGACCGGCATGGCCTCAATCGCCGAAATTGCCGATGCTGTCGATACAGCCCGCGCGGCGGGGTGCAAAGATCTGGTTTTGTTCAAATGCACCAGCACGTATCCGGCTTCCCCGGAAAATACCAATTTGCGCACCATTGCCCATATGCGGGAATTGTTCGGCTGCGAAGTCGGCCTGTCCGACCATACCCTGGGAATCGGCGCGGCGGTGGCGGCGGTGGCTTTTGGCGCCAGCGTGATCGAAAAACATTTCACGCTTGACCGGGCCGAGGGAGGCGTTGATGCGGCTTTTTCGCTGGAGCCGAATGAATTTGCCGGTTTGGTTGCAGAAACCGAGCGCGCCTGGCAGGCTTTGGGCTGCATCAAATACGGGCCTACGGCGGCGGAAGAAAAGGCCAGATTACGTCGGCGATCGCTTTATATTGCCGAAGACTTGGCTGCGGGAGATGTGCTTACGCCTTTAAATTTGCGGCGTATCCGTCCCGGACATGGGCTGGCGCCAAAGTTTTATGAATTGCTTTTGGGGCGTAAGGTGGCTAAAACTGTGAAGAAGGGCACACCTTTAACATGGGACCTTTTCGAATAATGTTGTCCGTAAAGCAATCCGAAAGCCGCGATGCCCGCTAAAGGCCGTGGGTCGTTATTTTTTAATCGCTTGTTTTCAATGATTTTTTTGTTTTCGGTTTGGGCTGGGTTTTAGGCGGCCAGGAGGGATTAAAAAAATTTTAAAGTATTCCCTGCCGCAGACGATAAATAGGTTGAGTTAAAAAACTTCTTTTAATCAATCAAGAAATGCACTGTTTCGAATGTTGTAAGTCTGAAACAGCGTGGAGGGTGACATCATGGCAATGGTAATCAATACAAATGTTGCATCGTTGAATAGCCAACGTATGCTAGATAGAACGAATATGTCGTTAAAAACCTCGATGGAGAGATTGTCTTCGGGCTTGCGGGTAAACTCTGCAAAAGACGATGCCGCGGGTTTGGCGATTGCGGACAGAATGACTTCTCAAATCCGCGGTATGACAGTGGCTATGCGTAATGCAAACGACGGTATTTCCATGGCGCAAACCGCGGAAAGCGCGATGGGTTCGATTACCGAGACCCTGCAACGGATGCGCGATCTGGGCGTGCAAGCGGCCAACAGAGGCGCGGTGTCGGATTCCGACCGGCAAAAGCTGCAAACCGAATTTAAACAGCTCGGCGATGAGATCAACAGGATCATAGAGAACACCGAATTCAACGGTAAAAAGATCCTGAACGGCAGTTTGGTCGGCGCGATATTTCAAGTGGGTGCGGGGACTTCCACCAATAACCAAATTTCGATTACCGTTTCCGATTTACAAGGCGTTTCCGGTATTAGCGCCGTCGCGGGGGGCGGGGTATCCATAGGTAGCGCTGCTACTTCGGATGGCGTATTGTCCGCTATCAATACTATTGATACGGCGATTTCTAAAATCGACGATTTTCGTGCTACATTGGGTGCCGTGCAAAATCGGTTTACAACCACAATCGGTAATTTACAATCCTCTATCGAAAACCAAAGCGCTGCTCGTTCAAGAATATTGGATGCCGATTTTGCCGTTGAAACCTCCAATTTGAGCCGGTCGCAAATATTGCAGCAAGCGGGTACGGCGATGTTGGCGCAGGCAAACCAATCGACGCAATCCGTGCTTAGTTTGCTTAGATAGTCAAGATAGGAAGGTCACGCGTATCGTGATCTTCCGTTTTTATATGATCAGTATAAGGTGAGCGTCATGAGTAGCGAGATTTCAAATGTGTTGAAGCTATCTCCCGTGACTGTTGTGAATTCAAACAGCAAGCAAGAGTTGCAGCCCGCTAATTCGCCCGGAGTAACCCAAAAACCTCAGCCGCAAGAGCCGGCGGCGGCTGCAGCCGATCCGCAGTCTTCCGCCGAGGCGCAGAGCGAAAAGAGTAAGGCGGATATTACGTTGGGTGCTGTAAAACAGGCAGTTGATAAAGGTAATAGTTTATTTCAGGAAGCGAAGCGTAATCTACAGTTTGAAGTGGATGATGCTACGAAAGAAGTGGTGGTTAAAATTGTCGATAGCGAAAGCGGTGAGGTAGTCCGGCAAATACCCGCGGAAGAAACGCTGGACTTTATACGGCGCATGCAGGAACTGGACGGGCAGCAAGGGTCCATGCTCCAGGACCGTGCTTAACTTCGTTTCGTTCCGAAAAGGTAAGGGGGCAAAATGATAGTATCTTCAACTGGGATAGGTTCCGGTATAGATATTCAGAGTCTTGCCACTCAGTTGGCGAGTGCCGAAGCTCAGCCGGCTTTAAATTCCATCAGCCGTAAAACCAGTGCCGCTAACGCCTTGCTCAGCGGTCTGGGTACCTTGAAGAGTGCGTTGTCCGATTTTAGTAACATTGTGGCTAAACTTAAGGATGGCAATCTTTTTAAAACCTTCAAAACAAGCTCTTCCGATGAGACGGTTTTAAAAGCGACGGCCGCCAGTGGGGCCGTTGCGGGGTCATATGCGGTTGAAGTCGTGCAACTGGCCAAGGCGCAAAAGTCGATTGCGGTGTCGGAATTTAGCAACTCTTCCGCGTTAGTCGGTAGCGGAACATTGACGTTTGACACGCCGTCCGGGTCGTCCTTTAGCGTGACGGCCGACAATACAACCACGCTTGAGGGTTTGCGGGATGCTATTAATCAAGCTTCCGGAAATAGTTTTGTCACGGCCAGTATCGTTAATGTCGACCATGTTTCCACGGGGCCGAGCGATCCCGATAACGGCAAAACCGTTTCAAAGTTGGTATTCACGGCCAAAGATGTAGGTACTAATAACGGCTTTACCGTCACGGGCAGCGATGACGATGGCAATGATGCCGATTTGTCGGGTATGTCCGGTTTCTTTTCTGGAAACCTCCAATCCTTAAGCGACCCTTTAGACGCCATAATAAAAGTCGACCAACAAACTGCTACGCGTAGCAGCAATATCATTTCCGATGTCTTACCCGGCGTAACCCTCGATCTGCAAGGTTCGAATGCCGGCGAGACAGTAGATGTGCAAATCAGTCTTGACGAGGAAGCCGTCAAAACAACCGTGCAAGAATTTGTGGACGGGTACAATAAATTAAGGACTACCACTAAAAACCTTGGAAAATTCGGCGGATCGACCGATGGCAGCGGAACAGGCAATGGCGCGCTGCTTGGCGATTCTACCTTGCGTTTGATTACCGGGCAGATTCGGCAAACCGCAACCGCTACCGTTTCTTCCGCGTCGGGTAGTTACAACTCCTTGGCGATGATAGGCATCAGCATCGATAAGGATGGGGTGATGTCGTTGGACAGCGCCACGCTGACTGAAGCCCTGGATGCCGATATACGATCGGTCAGCGATGTGTTTTCGTCCGAGGATGGTATTTCAACCCGTATGGATAGCCGGTTGGATTTCTTTTTACAGTCCGGCGGTTCTCTGGATACTCGCCAGAATTCGTTGAAAAAACAGATATCGGCTTTGAGTGACCGAAAGCTGGATGTTGAAGAACGGCAAGCGAATTTTCAGGCGATATTACTGAAACAATTCACTGCAATGGATGTGACAGTGGGAACGTTAAATACCACCAGCACTTTTTTAAGTAACTGGATTAGTAATTTGTAAATTAAGAGGAACCTCTTATGTATTCTGCCGCTTATAAAAACCGGGCTCAACATTACACCGAGGTGCATAATGTTGGCGGGATGGGCGAGGACTCGCCGCATCGGCTTATTCAAATGCTGATGGAAGGGTTTCTTGCCAGAGTCAATTCGGCAAAAGGCGCCATGGCGCATGGCGATCTGGAAGGCAAGAGCGTTTTTATTTCCAGGGCCATTGGTATTATTGGCGGATTGAACGAGGCCTTGGATTTGGAGCAAGGCGGCGATTTGGCCGTCAATCTACATCAATTATACGGTTATATTAATGCCCAGTTGCTGCAGGCCAGTTATGAGAATAGCGAAGCCAAGCTGGATGAGGTCGCGGCACTCATGCGGGATATCAAGGAAGCCTGGGATGCTATCGCCTGAACATTCAAGCGAGGTCGATCCGGATTGGATTGGATTGCAGAATGCCATAGTGGAGACCTATGCTGAAAAAATAGAATCGTGTATAAAGCATTCCGCCTGGAAAATGCTGGCGGTTGTTATGGAGGCCAGGCATGCCTATCTGGTCCGGTTATTTTCTCCGGCAGTTTCGGAACAATACAGGACGTTTCTTAAACAACTGGCCGAATCGATTTTGCAGCAGGATGTGCATATTCAGGCGCGCGTCGAAGAGCAGAAAAATATTATTGCCCAACAGCAATTGTCTCTTGATAGAGGGCGTCGGGCGGTGCGAACCTACGCGTCAAATAATTAAGCGCATTTAGTAAAGTCCGATTCAAAAATGGCGATCAAAATCTGAAGATATTCGATTTTTGCCTAGCCGCCAGCGCCATGAAACTTTCGTTGAAAACTCTCCATAAAGTTGGCTAATTCTTCAACGGCTTTTATAGTGACGGCGTTGTAGATCGAGGCGCGCAGGCCGCCAATGGCTCTATGGCCGGCCAGTCCGGAAAATCCCGCCGACTGCGCAGCATCTATAAAGCGCCTTTCAAGTTCGGTTGTAGGAAGATTGAATACAACATTCATTAGAGAGCGGTCGGCGGTGTTCGCGCGGCCTTGGTAAAAGCCGCCGCTTTCGTCTATCTGGCCGTAAAGCAGTTCCGCTTTTCGCCGGTTGATTTGCTCCATGCGTTTCAAGCCGCCAATGTCGTTCATTAGCCAGCGTGTAACCAGCAATACGGCATAGATTGCAAAAACGGGCGGTGTGTTAAAGTTCGAGTGGGCTTTAGCTTGAATCTTGTAGTCGAGAAAACTTGGAAGGTTTGCAGGCGGCGTATGCTCGATCAGATCGTCGCGCACAACGATGACGGTTATGCCCGATGGGCCGATATTTTTCTGAGCGTGCGCATAAATAAGAGAAAAACGCTCGAAATCGTAGGGTTTCGAAAGGAAGTCAGAAGACATGTCGCATATCCTGGGGACATCGTCGCGCCCAAGCACCCGCTGAAATTGCAGCCCTTCCACAGTTTCGTTGGAAATGTAATGCATGTACGGCGCGTCCGGGGAAAAACGGAGTTCGTCGTCGGTAGGTAAGCGTTTAAAATTCGTTTCGACGCCGCTCCAAATAATCCGGACCGGACCTTCAAGTTTGGCTTCCGGAATGGCCTTGCTGCTCCAATATCCCGTTTGTATGTACTCGGCCGCCGCCGATTTCCCTCGCAAGAGCGTCATCGGTACCATGGAAAATTGTTGCGTCGCTCCCCCTTGCAGGAAAAGGACATGGTAATTATCGCTCAAGTCAAGCAGTGTTCGAATGTTGCCTTCAAGTTCGGATATGACCTCCGCAAACCACTCGGAACGATGGCTAATCCCCAGGATCGAAATGCCCAGGCCAGGCACTTTCATGATTTCTTCGCTTAGCTGTAACAGTACATTTTCAGGCAGGGCGCCTGGCCCGCCGGAAAAATTCAGACTATTTTGTAAATTCATTGCGCAGGGTTTGATTCCATTATGGCTTTAAATTAAGCGATTTCTCTGGCAGCGAGGCGGAGTAAATAATCTCGAAATGCCGACGACACCTTTTCCATATGAAAGCGTTTATGGGGGAAAAGCTCTTCATTATCCATGGCATGCACGATCATGGCGTGGTCGATTTCGAAAATCAGCAGCTCGCCGGCGGCTGTTTCCGCGCAATCGATACAGAGATAATCCAGCCCGGTGCGCCGATGAACTTCATTTAAGGCTGTCGCGTGGCGCCGAACGAAGTTATCGAAGTTTTCCATAAACAACCGTTCTTCGTTGCGCTTGGCGGCATCTTCGTACATGCCCGCATTCACGTAGTGAATCATCCAGTGCGACGAAATGGCCATATGGCAAGCAAAGGGGGTTCCGTCGATAATCGCGATTCTGAATTTCCTGAATTGGCCGTCTTGGCCGCTGTAGTCGATAAATTTTGACAAGAAGAAGGTTGCATCTTCAACTCGGGAAAGATATTCCGCAATTTCAGCTGTATTTTCGATTTTGACAAGATCGCGCCCGGCGTGAGAATCGAGAGGCCGCAGGATTATGGGAAAATCATGGTTTGCGATCAATTCGGAAAGAGGTAGCTCAGCATTTGCAACCGATTTGAGGTCGGCGCGGGATATTCTAAATGTCGTGGGGATGAAAAGGCCGGGAATATTTTGCAGAAGTCGGCTGGCGTTATCGCGTCTGGTGCTTGGGATGCATAGCGGTGCATTGATGACAGGCTGCGGCCAGTCTTTTAGTTTTTGGGCTAACGTCTCGATCAGAAGATCGTTTTCTTCCAGTTCGCTAAAGGCAACCATCAGTACATCATGCTCGGGAATCGGTTCGGCCAAAGGATCGCCGGATGAGAGGTAATAATAAGTCAAATCTATATCGGTGTTTTCCAATAAGCAGTCGAGCGGCGTATTAGCGGCCAGATCGCCGGGCGCCATCAGCATCAACAGGCTCAACTTGGCCGGCTGAGAGGATGTGGCAAGATGGTATATCCTGCTCATTTCCAGCGCCTGAGACTGAATTGACAGGCCGATATCGCGCTGTTCGATACATAACATGGCCGTGGCAAGGTTCATCCACAAATTCGAGTTTTCAGGGTTATCGGCGGCTTTAGCGAGCAAGTCCATGCAGGTAGACCTTAAGTCGTCCCCGTTAATGCTCATCCGTAAAAAAGGCGCAAGCCCTATGAATTTGTTGTCGAATTGAACCATAAAAAGGATGCCGGGGGCCTGGATGTTTTAGCTGTTTTATTGCGGTATCGGCTGTCGAGAGCTCGGTTTTCCCTGCAATTGGTTGGGGCTGAAAATTAAGGGCGGTAAATGACGTAACTTCAGTTCAGCCGATAGTATAGTCAAAACGATCCATCGTGGCTCGGTTAATTCTATTCAAAGAGATAAGCCGATTGCGGCGGGGCCAATCACGCCTTTATATCAATTTTCAATCAATCGGCGAAAACGGCCTTGCATAGATCATTATCGGTGGCACACTCCATACCGCTACATCTGGCGGATTCGGCGCCGCACGCCTAACGGTATGGATCGCTCTAAATGTTTTAAGAGCTGATGTTCACCGGATTTTCCGGCGTTTCACCAATTGGGCGAGGTCTGCCGGAGGGACAGGTTGCGTTTTTTGAGTGAAGTTGATAGTGCCGTCACACTAATGTTGCATGAGGGTCGCAAAAAGCCGAGGCAGTGCAAGGTTTTCCGGCGAATCTTGGTATAGCATGCCCGCACTGGTCATTGAGCGGCAATCACACCAATATAAATGTCTATACTACTTTTGTGGCTCCGAATAAAAGCTTAAAACAAGCAAAGGCATTTAATATATGACTCTTTATGACATCCTCGTTTTAGTTTTAACCGGTTTGATCTGCGGTGGTTTTGGCTTTTGGCTGGGTGGAAAAGCCAGTCCAGCTCCCGTTCAAACCCCAATCAATAGCGAACCAACGATTGATGCGAATGCCGTTAAACAGTATGTCAAAAGTATCGATGATTTCTCGCGCTTAATTACGCCGGCATGGGCCGCGCATATCGAGAACTCCCGGCAGGAAATGGAGCGGGCGATTGGCGAGCTGGCCCAGCGTTTTGCCGGTATAACCGTCAGCTTAAATGCCACCTTAAACGCCTCCGGTTCTCCGCTCGGTAATGCTAACGGCGAAATTTTCCTTACCAGTAATCAGCGCTTGCGACAGGTTGTCGGTTCGCTTGAAGCGTCATTGCAAGAAAATTTAATCGTTTTGGAACGGATCCGTTCGCTGACGGGATTTGTCGACGAATTAAAAACCATGGCCAGGGAAGTGGCGCGCATTGCCGATCAAACTAATCTAATTGCATTAAACGCGGCTATTGAGGCTGCCCGGGCGGGCGATGCAGGGCGCGGGTTTGCCGTGGTTGCCGACGAGGTTCGAAAATTATCCAAATTGTCGGGTGAAACCGGAAAATTGATTGGTTCAAAAGTGGAACAGATCAACTTGGCCATGCATTCCACTTTAGTTGCCGTCGAGAAAAGTACGGAAGCTGAAACGTTGGCCGTTTCCTCATCGAACCACAATATTCAAACCGTATTGGAAAATTTGCAGTCGGTTTTCGACGGTCTGCAGCATTATTCCAGCGACTTGAGCCGTTCCGCTCAGGCCATTAAGCATCAAATCGACGAATCCCTGGTGCATTTTCAATTTCAAGACCGCATCGGCCAAGTGCTCATGCATGTCGGCGAGAGCATCGATAAGTTTCCCCATCACATAAGTTCGATCCATGCCGAGGGGGTTGAGGCGCTGCAACCGTTGGATAACGCTGCCATGCTTGAAGCGCTTAAAAGTACCTACACCATGGAAACAGAACACCTCGCGCATGGCGAATCTCCATCTTCTTCACAATCAGACGAAATTACTTTTTTCTAGGAACCGCAAACATGGCAAAAACCATTCTAATTGTTGACGACTCGGCTTCAGTTCGCCAAGTTGTCAAAATCGCATTGACTGGTGCCGGTTACGACGTCATCGAAGGCGTCGACGGCAAAGACGCTCTTAGTAAGCTTACGGGGCAAAAAGTCCATTTGATTATTTCCGATGTGAATATGCCTAATATGGATGGGATTACCTTTGTCAAGGAAGTCAAACAGTTGGCCGCCTACAAATTCACGCCGGTGATTATGCTCACCACCGAATCGCAGGAAGGCAAAAAACAGGAAGGGCAGGCCGCCGGGGCAAAGGCTTGGGTGGTAAAACCGTTCCAACCCGCACAGATGCTGGCAGCAGTTTCTAAGTTGATTTTGCCTTGATTCTTCAAGTGCGAACTTTAATGTTACCCGCACTGAAAAATCTCATATGAGATTTGCGGTAAGCCAGCTTACAGGAATAGTCAGCCATGCAAACTTTAACGATTGAAGACGAGTTGACGATTTTTACTGCCGCCGACCAGAAACCGCGCTTACTTGCCTTTTTGAACTCTGCCGATGATTTGGAAATAAATCTTGCCAAAGTTGATGAAATGGATACGGCCGGGTTGCAATTGTTGATTTTGATGAAACGCGAAGCCGCCCAGACCGGCAAAAAACTAAGGTTTGTGATGCATAGCAAAGTGGTATTGGACATCCTGGAGTTGGCGAATTTGACCTCCGTCTTCGGCGATCAGGTGATATTGGCTCATAACGAGGAGTAGCAACATGAGTTTCGACGAGGAAATGCGCGAAGCGCTGCAGACATTCATCATCGAAAGTCTGGAACTCTTACAAGACATGGAGGAATGTTTGCTCAGCCTTGAAGACGGCGATGATCCAACCGAACGGGTCAATGCCATCTTCAGGGCCGCCCATACCATTAAAGGTTCGTCCGGCTTATTCGGACTCGACCATATTGTGTCTTTCACGCATGTAGTGGAAAGCGTATTGGACGCCTTACGCGATGGAAAACTCGGTATTTCGCCGGAATTAGTAGCGGCTCTGCTGCCGTGTTGCGACCACATCGCACTATTGATTCGAAATGTGGTCGATGGTCAACTGGATGCCGACCCGGCAATTTCGGCGGCCGGACGAGAGCTGATCGATGAATTACAGCAATTTCTGCAACCGGGTTCGGTTGCGGAAAAGGCCGTAACCGTTAGCGAAAAACAAGATATTTTAGAAGCTAGCGGCGGCGGTACCATGGATAGCGGCAATTGGCATCTGTCGCTACGGTTTGGGCCCGATTCGCTGCGCGATGGCATGGACCCGCTATCCTTCATTCGGTACCTGAGTACGCTAGGCAGCATTGCTCAATTGACCACCATTGCCGAAAACATGCCCATAGCGGATCAAATGGATCCGGAAACCTGCTATTTGGGGTTTGAAATCAATTTTAAGAGCGGTGCCGGTAAGGAAGAAATCGAAGGCGTGTTCGAATTCGTCAGGGAAACCAGCACAATTCGGATTCTGCCGATGGACAGCGAAATTGACGAATTCATTTCGCTGATCAAGGAGTTGCCCGAGGACGAAAGTTTCCTCGGCCAGTTGCTGGTCAAAAGCGGCGCCTTGACCAAGCGGGAACTGGAAGACGCTTTAAATCTGCAAGGCGAAGGCGATACAGAGGACGGCGGTCAGGCGGCCAAATCGAAACAGCCCATCGGAGAAATTCTGGTGGAACAGCAGGTTGTACAACAACCTATCGTCAGCGCCGCCCTGGATAAGCAAAAACAAATTAAAGATAACAAAGCCCGCGAAAATCAAAGTATTCGGGTTGATGCCGAAAGATTGGACATATTGATTGATTTGATCGGCGAATTGGTTATTTCCAGTGCCGGCGTTAATTTGCGTGCCTTGGAAACTCGGGAAACCGGCCTGCTGGAAACTACCGGCGAAATGATGCGCTTGGTGGAAGAGGTGCGCGACAGTGCCTTGCAATTGCGGATGGTCCCCATAGGCACCACCTTTAGCCGTTTTCAACGCGTCGTGCGGGATGTCAGCAAGGAACTGGGTAAAGACATCGAATTGATTATCAGCGGCGGCGATACCGAAGTCGACAAATCCGTAGTGGAGAAAATCGGCGACCCTTTGATGCACTTGGTACGCAACTCCATGGATCACGGTATCGAAACCGCCGATCTGCGCCGGCAGCGAAGCAAGCCGGCGCGCGGCAGTTTGCGGTTGAATGCCTATCATGCCTCGGGCAGCATTGTCATCGAAGTCAGCGACGACGGCGGTGGGCTCAATCGCGACAGAATTCTGGAAAAGGCCGTCGAACGCGGCTTGGTTCAACATAATGCGGTAATGAGCGACCAGGATGTCTATGCGCTAATTTTCGAGCCTGGATTCTCCACGGCCCAGCAAGTATCCAATCTCTCCGGGCGCGGCGTCGGCATGGATGTGGTCAAGCGCAACGTCACCGCCTTGCGCGGCAGAATCGAGGTGGAAAGCCAAATCGGCATGGGGACGACCATGCGGATCCATTTGCCGCTGACGCTGGCGATTATAGACGGCTTCATGGTAGGTGTCGGAAAGTCGACATTCGTGATTCCTTTGGATCAAATACTGGAATGCGTGGCCTTGCCGGAAGATACCGGCGATAGAGAATACGTCGATTTGCGCGGCGAGGTGTTGCCTCTGATTCGTTTGCGTCCGTTATTCGAAATCGATTGCGAACCTCCGCGCCGGGAAAACATCGTCGTTGTCGAATATGCCGGCAACAAGGCCGGTTTTATTGTCGACCAACTGCTGGGCGAATTTCAAACCGTCATAAAGCCGCTCAGCAAGCTGTTTGCCCATATCAAAGGGGTTGCCGGCTCGACTATTTTAGGCAGCGGTAAAGTGGCGTTGATTCTGGACGTGCCCAGCCTGTTGGAATATGTAGGCAGCAAAAATGCCTTGGTTCCACCCAGTTTAAGTCAGCATTCAGCCCAATAATTTTAATTTTTGTCTTCGGAGACACCTATGAGCGTTCTAAATCTGTTTGCCAAGCGTGAGCTTGTCGCCGCGGCGGAAAAATTTCAGTCTTTTTTGGATAACAGCAGCAACGGAGTCATTTTTTTCGATCAAAACCTGATTGCAACCCACGCCAGCAAAATGGCGGTGCGGTTGTTCAACGATCATAAGCAGGCATTTGTGGAAACCGTGCCCGAATTTAATATTGCCAAAATCGATGGCGTACGTCTGAGCAGCATGACTTTGATTTCGCATCAAGCGCTCGAAGGCCTGCGTAACAAAAAAAGTTGGACACGCATGCTTGTTTTGGGAAACGAAAAGTTTCATTTCACCCTGACACCTTTCACCGATAGCGAGGACGTTTTTTCAGGCGCCATGCTGGAGTTTTGGTGGGCGACCGAATATCAAAAAATGGAAGAGGAGTCCGCGCGTTCGTCTTCCATTGTTCGGGAAATGACCGTGCCGGTTATGACCTGCGATGAAAATCGAACCATTACTTCGCTCAACCCGGCAGTGTTCCAGCTTTTGGCTCGGCACAAGCCGGCATTGGAAAAGATTTTTCCCGGATTCGACCCCAAAAATTTAATCGGACAAAATATCGATCAATTCCATAAAGACCCGGAATTGCAAAAGCGGATTTTTGCCGATACTAATCGAATGCCTTACAAGAATCGTATCCATATATTAGACATGGCGTTTGATTTGACGGCATTCCCGCTGAAGGACGGCAAGGGCAAAATTACCGGATACGCGGTGGAATGGTTCGATGTAACCGAGGAAGCGCGGGCGGTTAAAGAAATTGACCGAATTACTCAGGATATTACCGATGGCAAATTGAATAAACGCATCGACACAGCGGGGTTTGGCGGAGACATGGCGCATTTGTCGTTGGGCGTCAACCGGATGCTGGATGCCATTATTAATCCTTTAAATAGGGCGGCCGATTATGTCGATCGCATTGCCAAGGGAGCGATCCCCCCTAAGATTGAAGACGAATATCGGGGCGATTTCGGCGCGCTCAAAAACAATTTGAATACCTGTATCGATACTTTGGAGGGTTTGATTCAGCAAATGCAAGACATGGCGGTACAACACGACCTCGGCGACATAGATGTGGCGATCGATGAAAGCCGTTTTTTGGGTAGCTACCGCGCGATGGCCAAAGGCGTTAACGACATGGTGGCCCAGCATATTGCGACGAAGAAAAAAGCCATAGGCGTCTTCAAGGCATTTGGCGAAGGCAACTTCGATGCGCCGATGGAACAATTGCCGGGTAAAAAAGTATTTATCAATGAAATCATTGAATTGGTAAGAGGCAATTTGAAAGGATTTATTGGCGACATGAATCGTATGAGCCGCGAGCATGATGCCGGCGATATCGATGTTTTCATGGATACCGCCAAATTTCAGGGCGATTTTGGCGTGATGGCGAAAGGCGTCAACGACATGGTGGCCGGGCACATCGCGGTGAAGAAAAAAGCCATGGGGGTGGTTAAGGCGTTTGGCGAGGGCAACTTCGACGCGCCGATGGAGCAATTGCCCGGCAAGAAAGCGTTCATTAACGATACCATCGAACTGGTGCGCGGCAATTTGAAAGCCGTAATGGCTGACGCGGACGGTCTTGTTCAGGCCGCGCTGGAGGGGCGCTTGGCGACACGGGCCGATGCAACCAAGCATCTGGGGGATTATCGCAAGCTGGTCGAAGGTGTTAACGCTACCCTGGATGCCGTGATCGGACCTCTGAACGTGGCCGCCGATTACGTCGACAAGATATCCAAGGGCAATATCCCATCGAAAATTACCGATAACTACAACGGCGATTTCAATACCATCAAAAACAACCTCAATAACTGTATCGATGCCATCGGCAGCATGGTGAACGAAGCCGCCAATCTGGAAAAGGCCGCCATCGAAGGCCGTTTGGCCACCCGCGCCGACGCCAGCCAGTATCAGGGGGATTACCGCAAGATCGTCCAAGGCGTCAACAATACCCTGGATGCGGTAATCGGCCCGTTAAACGTGACTGCCGATTACGTCGACCAAATTGCCAAAGGCATTATTCCGCCAACAATTACGGATAACTACAGCGGTGACTTCAACATCATCAAAAACAACCTCAACAATGTTGTCAAAATGATGAACGACTTGCTGGCGCAAACCGACATCATCATCAAGGCCGCCGCCGACGGTGAGTTGGACAAACGCGCGGACGCCTCGTTGTTTACGGGCGGTTGGAACAAACTAGTGATTGGCGTCAACGACACTATCACCAACATCGTCAACCCACTGAACGTCACCGCCGACTATGTCGACCAAATCGCCAAAGGCATCATCCCTCCCACTATCACTACCGAATACAAGGGTCAATACAACGTCATTAAGAGCAACCTCAACGCCGCGGTAAAAATGATGAACGATTTGCTGGCGCAAACCGACATCATCATCAAAGCCGCCGCCGAAGGCGAGCTGGACAAACGTGCCGATGCCGCATTGTTTGCAGGTGGTTGGAACAAACTGGTGCTTGGCGTCAACGATACCATCACCAACATCGTCAATCCGCTGAATGTCACCGCCGACTATGTCGATCGGATTGCCAAGGGTATTGTGCCGCCAATGATTACGACCGAATACAAAGGCCAATATAACGTCATCAAGAGCAACCTCAACGCTGCAGTGAAGATGATGAACGACTTGCTGGCGCAAACCGATATTATCATCAAGGCCGCCGCCGACGGGCAGCTCGATACCCGTGCCGATGCCTCCTTGTTTGTCGGCGGCTGGAACCAATTGGTGGCCGGGGTCAATAAAACCCTGGATGGCGTGATTCTGCCGGTCAACGAAGCGGTTGAAGTATTAACCTTGGTTGAACAAGGCGACCTGACTCGTACCGTCAACGGCGATTACAAAGGCCAACTGGGCGATTTCAAGGACACGGTGAATAACACCATTAGCAAACTCTCGCAGACAATTTCGGAGGTGGTTAGCGCCGCCGACCAGTTGGGTAATGCATCGGAGCAAATCAGTGCTACCTCGCAATCGTTGTCGCAAGCATCCAGCGAACAGGCTGCCAGCGTGGAAGAAACCAGCGCCAGTATTGAAGAAATGGCCGCCAGCATCAATCAAAATGCCGAAAACGCCAAAATCACCGATGGTATGGCGGGTAAAGCGTCTAAGGAGGCCACCGAAGGTGGCATCGCCGTCAAGCAGACGGTGGAAGCCATGAAAAGCATTGCCGGCAAAATCGGCATCATCGATGATATTGCTTACCAAACCAATATGTTGGCGCTAAATGCCGCGATTGAGGCTGCCAGGGCAGGCGATCATGGCAAGGGCTTTGCCGTGGTGGCCGCGGAAGTCAGAAAATTGGCGGAACGCAGCCAAGTGGCCGCGCAGGAAATCGGCGAGCTGGCCGAGAACAGCGTTAAAACCGCTGAAAGCGCCGGCAAATTATTGGATGAAATCGTGCCCAGCATTGCCAAAACATCAGACTTGGTACAAGAAATTGCCGCCGCTTCGCAAGAGCAATCGACAGGGGTCAGTCAAATTAATACGGCCATGAACCAGATGAATCAGATTACTCAACAAAATGCCTCGGCCAGCGAACAGCTGGCGGCCACGGCGGAGGAAATGACCAGTCAAACCGAGCAATTGCAAACGTTGATGAGTTTTTTCAAAATTGAAGGCGAAAAGATAATGCAGAGCCGTCCCACCGGCAAAACGCCGAAAAAAGCCGAAAGGGTAAAACCCGCGGCGCATGTCAGCCGTAACCATGTCGAGGCGGAGTTCGATTTGAGCAAATTCGAGCGCTTCTAGGGAGGCATCATGACCGCGATGACCAAGACAACCGATCAATTACCGGCGAAACAGCATACGGCGGCTGCCGGCCAGTATCTCACCTTCGTATTGGGAGGAGAGGTGTATGCGCTGGGTATTTTAAATATCAAGGAAATCATCGATTACGGCAATCTGACGGAAGTACCTATGATGCCGGCTTTTGTGCGCGGCGTTATTAATCTGCGAGGCAGCGTGGTGCCCGTTGTGGACTTGGCGGCGCGCTTCGGCAAGGGGTGTACCAAAATCGCCAAGCGCACCGGTATCGTGATAGTGGAAACCATTGCCGATAGCGAGGAAGGTAACCAACAAGATATTGGCATCATTGTCGATGCTGTCAATGAAGTGGTTGATATTAGCCAACAGGAAATCGAGCCGCCGCCCAGTTTCGGCACCGGCATCCGCCCCGATTTCATCAATGGCATGGCTAAACGGGATGGCCGCTTTGTCATTTTGTTGAATGTCGGCCGGGTATTGTCGGTGGAGGAGATGTCAAATCTGAGCCGGACGCCCTTAAACAGTGAGGAACATGGCGACGGTTAATCAAAAAACCATGATGCTTAACCATGGCGTTGTCGTATTGCGCCAGAATGAATTTCTCTGGATCAAGGATTATCTGTATAAGCACGCCGGCATCGTATTAAGTGACGGAAAGCAGGCATTGGTGTCCGGACGGCTGGACAAACGTTTGCGGTATCATGGTTTCAATAGTTACAGCGAGTATTTCCGCTTACTCGGTAAGCCGGGTTTCGAACTGGAAACCTCAATGGCTATTGATTTGCTGACCACCAACGAAACGTATTTTTTTAGGGAAGCGAAGCATTTCGAATTTTTGAAAAGCGAATTTTTCCCTAGGCAAAATACCGTCCGGCCCATCAGGGCTTGGAGCGCGGCCAGTTCGAGCGGCGAAGAAGCCTATACCTTGGCCATGGTATTGGCCGAGCACGCCAAAAACAGCCAGTGGGAAATTATCGGTACCGACATATCCACGCGTATTCTTGAAAAAGCGCGCAAAGGTTTGTATTCGCTGAATGCCGCGGAAAAAATCCCCTTGCCGATGCTGAAAAAATATTGCTTGAAAGGAAGCGGCGAATTCGACGGCTTTTTGCTGATCGATGCGGCGTTGCGCAGTCGCGTCAAATTTCTGCACGCCAACCTGATTGATAGGTTGCCCGAGATAGGTAGCTTCGATCTGATTTTTTTGCGCAATGTAATGATCTATTTCGACATGCCGACCAAACAAAAGCTGGTAAGCCGTATTCAAAGCTATTTACGTCCGGGAGGCTATTTCTTCGTTAGCCATTCGGAATCGTTGAACGGTATGCAATGCGATTTAAAAATGATCGCGCCGTCGATTTACCGCAAAAATGACCATGTTTGACCATCTGAATAATCATTTTCGCAAACCCGATTTTTTTATCGATATTTTTCTGCAACCCGGCGAATTTTATTTTGGCGATAGAGAAACGCGCGTTCGAACCTTGCTAGGGTCTTGCGTTGCCATCACGCTTTGGCACCCTCGTCTACAAATCGGCGGCATGTGTCATTACTTGTTACCGTCGCGCTCGGCGAACAACGATAAACACGAGTTGGATGGCCGTTATGCGCATGATGCCATTAGGCTATTTATGCTGGAGTTGGAGCGCTCAAAAACCTGGCCAATAGATTACGAAGTCAAACTGTTCGGTGGTGGCAATCAGTTTCCCGGCCAGGAAAAGCCGAATACGATCAGCATACCGGAAAATAACATTCGAGCTGGCCGCAATATGCTGACCCAGCATGGCTTTGCCGTAAAGGCGGAACACCTTGGGGGCACGGGGCATCGTAATGTGATTTTCGATATGTGGAGCGGTCACGTTTGGCTGAGGCATGTCGCTATACGCTAGGAGTTGAATGCATGCAATCCAATAAAATTAGAGCTTTAATTGTCGACGACTCGGCGGTGGTCCGGCAGGTGCTCACACAAATGCTCGAGAAGTGCGACAGTATAGAGGTGATCGGCGCCGTATCCGATCCGATCTTTGCGATGGCGAAGATGAATCAGGACTGGCCGGATGTGGTGGTTCTCGACGTGGAAATGCCGCGGATGGATGGTATTACCTTTCTAAAAAAAATTATGTCCGTGAGGCCTACGCCGGTTGTGATTTGTTCCACGCTCACCGAAAAAGGGGCGGAAACCACATTGCAAGCATTGTCCGCTGGCGCGGTGGGCATTGTGACCAAACCTAAAGCAGGTTTGAGAAGCTTTTTGGAGGACGATTCCGGAGATATTATTCATGCGGTAAAAGCGGCCGCGATGACCGATATGCGGCGCATGAAAGCCATGACCATGGCAAACTCGAGGCCGTCAGCGATTTCCAAGCCTCAAGCGGATATTTCGAGCGGCAGCTTGGCTATGGCGTCAACTACCGATAGGCTGGTTGCCATAGGCACATCCACCGGAGGGACGCAAGCGTTGGAAATGGTTTTAACCCGGCTTTCGCGCGTTTGTCCGGGTATCGTCATCGTACAGCACATGCCGGAAAAGTTTACCGCGGCCTTTTCCGCGCGCTTGAACAGTCTAAGCGAGATCGAGGTTAAAGAAGCGGCTAGCGGCGACCGGGTGATTCCCGGCCGGGCTTTAATCGCCCCGGGCGGTAAGCATATGTCGATCAGACGTAGCGGCGCCCAGTATGTCGTTGATGTGCAGGATGGGCCATTGGTAAACCGGCACCGTCCGTCCGTGGACGTATTGTTCCGGTCGGTTGCTAAATGGGCAGGCAAAAATGCCTTGGGCATTATCATGACGGGCATGGGCGATGACGGTGCGCGGGGATTGAGGGAGTTATTTAACGCAGGCGCGCAAACCGTTGCCCAGGATGAGCAGAGTTGTGTGGTGTACGGCATGCCTAAAGAGGCTGTTAAACTTGGCGCGGTGCAACAGGAACTGCCTTTGCAGGCCATTGCCGGCTGTATTGAACGTTACGGTAAATAAAATTTAATAACGCTGGATCGAGGATGGTTTTTTCGTTTTTGCCGAAGTTCTCCAGCGCCCCCTCATTTTTTCTCCGCGCAAATGCGGATGTATCCAGACTCTCTACTCTAAGATTGATCAGGCTTGCTTGGTCGCGGCATCGAATAGAATCGAATTACGCACGGCAATACAAACATTACTCCGGCAAGCGGTTGCATCGGCAAATTTCTGCCGGTACTAGGCTGGTGTTTATGCGCTTGCATCCGGATGGGGGCTGTCAAAATATTGGCGAGGTCGTATTTTTGTTTATAAATAATTGAATTAAAAATAAAATTTTGTTTGGCATGAAAAGTGTTTGGTAATAGGCGGCGGCAATAAAGCCTAGTTTATTTATCATTTTTCGGGAGAACCGTCATGCCATCTTCAATGGTCATAAATACCAATATTGCATCGTTGAATAGCCAACGAATGCTAAGCAGAACAAATGAATCGCTGAGCAGCGCCATGGAGAGGCTTTCTTCGGGTTTGCGTGTCAATAGCGCTAAGGATGATGCGGCTGGATTGGCCATTGCCGACCGGATGACTTCTCAAATTCGGGGTATGACCGTGGCAATGAGAAATGCCAACGACGGAATTTCCATGGCTCAGACAGCCGAGGCGGGGATGGGTAACATCACCGAAACTTTACAACGGATGCGGGACCTGGCCATTCAGGCGGCAAACTTTGGTTCCGTCAGTTCGGCGGACCGGGAAAAATTGCAGACCGAATTTAGGCAGCTCGGTAACGAGATTCATCGAATTATTGAAAATACTGAGTTTAACGGCAAGAAAATTCTGAATGGCTCGTTATCAAATGCGATATTTCAGGTGGGGCCGAATACCAGTGCCAATAATCAGATCAGCATCACTATTTCCAATCTTGAAAATATGTCTGGCGTAAATCAATTGTTCGGGAGTTTGGCTTCCATAGGTAGTAATGCAACCTTCTCTAATGTAATGTCAGCCATTACGCATATTGATAAGGCTATTGAGAAAATTGATAATTTTCGTGCTACCCTGGGCGCTATTCAAAACCGTTTTACCACGACAATTTCCAATTTGCAGTCGTCTATTGAAAATCAAAGCGCCGCGCGCTCAAGGATTATGGATGCCGACTTTGCCACGGAAACGGCCCAGTTAAGTAGGGCGCAAATTCTCCAACAAGCGGGTACTGCGATGTTGGCGCAAGCAAACCAATCTACTCAAGGCGTTTTGCGGTTATTGCAATAATTTGGTATTAAAAATCGGGACATGAACGATAATAATGATTTGGTAAGTTCTCATATTCTTGGGCCATTAGCAGTTAACTCATTTGGCGATAAGTTTTTATTTAACTTAAATCGCCATAGTTTCGATAAGGTTAGCGCGAAAACTTTATTTGAAGCAAAGTTTGACGAGGTTTTGTTTAATGAAAATACCTTATATGTAATTGTCGGGACAGACTCGGGGTTGTTGCCGAAATATTTGCGGAATAAAACGATTCCAAAAGGTTCTCGGTATATATTTATCGAGCCGGAATCGGTTTTGACGGTGCTAAGGGAACAAGGCCTACTTGCGCATGCAGAGCAAAATGAACGCATATTGTGTATTAGCTGGCAAGATTGGTCTTCGGCTATTCGTAACTTTAAAATAGCCGATTACTTCTATATTAATGCCGTGCGATCTTTTAATGCGTTCTGTGCTCAAGATGATTTCATAAACGAATATGCGGAGTTGAGCTGGAATATTGTTGAAACTTTGGCGCAATTGAATTGGGAAAATAATACAGCGATTGGGCAGGAAGCATTTATTGACCGGCAAATTAAAAATGTTGCCGATAATAGGCTGCCGGCCAAGCTACTCCAGCATGCCTTTGGCGGACAAACGGTCGTGATTTTGGCGGGGGGGCCGTCATTAGATGAGGCGTTGCCTTGGGTTAGGTTGCACCGGGAACAATTTGTGGTTTTTGCGGTATCCAGAATATCTCGGCAATTATTGGCGGCGGGTATTGAGCCGGATTTCGTTTTTTCCGTGGATCCGCAAGAGATTAGTTTCGACATCAGTAAAGAAATGTTTCGGTTCGGGGCGCGGACGGTTTTTATTTGTTCTTATCATGCCTCATCAAAACTACTGAATCAATGGCAAGGGTTGATGCTGTATCTTGGATCGCGCGTACCCTGGGAATCGCCGTTGAATGTGGCCAATTTGAGTGGCGCCGGACCTACCGTAACCAATGCGGCGCTTAATGTGGCCTACGATTTAGGCTTCAAGCGCGTAATTCTGGCAGGGGTGGACTTGTGTTTCACTAGAGACGGCTTTACTCATGCCAAAGGCAGTAATGAACAGTTGGCAGGCCCCAAACTCAATCTTACCTCCTTGCAAGTGGAAACCAATGGCGGATTTTTGGCGCCGACCGGTAACGATTATGCCCAGGCGATCAAAACGCTGAGTTTGCAGGCCAGAAGAATAGTCCGTTCGGGAGGGCGGGTTATTAACGGCTCGTTAGGGGCGGCCAGGATTGAGGGGGTTGAATATATCCCGCTCTCGGAGATAAAACTCGATGAAACTTCCATTAATGCCAAGTCGGTAGTTGATGCAAAAGTATCTTCTTACGCTTCGGGAGATGATTATTTAACGGATGTATTGGTGGAATTGAAAAGAGCCGAGTTTCAGGTTCAAGCGATCAAGCGATTGGCCGAGAAAGCCCGGCATATTAACGACACTATGTACAATGCTTCCGGGCTGCTCGAAAACTATAAAGATAAAAGAAAGCTGGATCAGATAGAAAAGAAATTCAAACGTCAGCACCGTCATTTCGCCAAATTGGTGAAACGATTCGGTATTAGGCAGTTTATACAGGTGGTTAGGCCTTTTAACGATGAAGATTGGACTTTTGAGGAAGCCAGGCAACTCGGTAATATATACTACGACGCCTATTATGAAGGGACTAAGAAGTTATCTCGGCTGATCGCGGATGCCATACAAAGGGTGCTTGTTCGGCAGCAAGAAAATGAAGCCGATCCCGATTTTGATTTATTGTTCGAACAATGGCGAAAAGATAAAAGTTTTGGCCGGGCGAAGGCGTGGAGGATTAAGCACCCGAATGTGGCGATTTCCGCTGATACGTCGGCCTTATTCAGCGAATTTGAGCGTGAATTCGAGGAAGTTCTTAACCAAAAAGATACCCGGCATTTTGCAAGGATAAAGGCGCGGAGTAAATTAACTATTGTAAGGCAGCGGGCAGGCCTTCTGTTCAAGCATAACAAATTAGAAGAATTGCAGGATTTACTGCTGAGCTTGGATAAGCATGAACAGCAACAAGCCGCGGAACCTTATCGGTATTTGATTAAAGGGTATTTGGCTGAGTTGGCGGGCGATACGGAACTTGCCTTAAATAGCTATCAAAAAATTATTGAGGATGGAGATATTTTGCTTGAGGATGCTTTGATACGCATTGCCAGGATAGGCATCGAGCACAATGATATCCATAATGTGTATTTGGCTTTGGATTGCCTTTCCAAATTGAACCCGGTTTTTTTGCCTTTTTACGCCGAAATACAAAGATTGCAAGGCGATATGCTGGATGCAATCGACGCTTATAGCGCTTACGTGAGTCAATTTCCTTCGGATACGCTGGCGCAAATCAAGCTGGCAATGTTGTATATCGAATGTAAAAGTTATGACGGGGCCGAAATGATGTTGGACTTCATTTTGTCTCAAAAACCGGATCATCAGGCAGCAATCGATATCAAGCGGCAAATGTTGACCGGTAGAGCAATCAATTAAAGCTTGTCCGAGAAGTGCCGAATTGATATGACTATTTTGGGATCGGGAGGTGGGTCGTGGTTGGTTCGATATCCGGCGGTAATGCGCCGGGATTAATGGCGGCGTTGCTGAAAGAGGTTTCGGCAAAACAAAGTCTGGAAGTAACTTTGGCGGCAAAGGCTCGGGATGTGGAAAAAATGCAAGGCGAGGCGGCATTAAAGCTGATAGAAACGGCCGGTAATGTAGCCGGCTCGGGTAAAATCGATGTTCATGCCTAATTGGGTTAGACCCGTTTTAGAATAAGTTCCAATACCAGTTTGCTGCCGAAATAAGCCAGCAACAACAATATAAATCCGACTAATGTCCATTGGATGGCCGTGTTTCCTCGCCATCCATAGCGCATTCTGCCAAGCAAGAGGCTGGAAAATATAATCCAGGCAATAATTGATAGCACGGTTTTATGTACAAGATGCTGAGCAAATAAGTCTTCTATGAAGAGAAAGCCGCTGAATAAAGAAACCGTTAAAAAAAACAGCCCCGTGCCTATCATTTGAAACAATAACGTTTCCATTGCTTGTAAGGGGGGTAGAGCTGCAATCAGGCGTTTGGGGTTATGGCTTCTGAGTTGTTGATCTTGGATAGCTAAAAGTATGGCTTGCAACGCGGCTATATTGAGTAGGCTAAACGCGGTGATCGATGACAGGATATGAATAGTCATCTCCCAATTTTGCGTAGAGATTGGATGGCTTTTTTCCGGAAAAATCATGTCCAGGCCTAGCAGGGCTGCGGCCAATGGCAAAATGGCAATGCCTAGGTTTTCAACCGGTTTATCCAGTGCGGCAATCAATAGCAATAGGACGATAAACAGCGCCACCAGTGTCGCGGCATTGAAAAAGCTGAAGTTAAAGCTATTAAATTCCTGAAAAATCAATATGATATAGATTCCGTGCAGGGTTGCGCCCAGCCATGCCAGTCCGATGGAATTACGGTGCCGTTCGCTACGAGCGATTAATTCTTTGAAAATCAGTATCGAGGCTGCGGTGTAGCTTAAAACCGAAATGATGCCGACAAGAAAGCTATTCATGGCTGAAATATTGGAAATAATCAAAAAGGCGTTGCGAAAGGCTTATGTTAAACTATGCGACCGGATTGTTCTAACCTGTTTCATGTTAGTGCGTGTCAGCCTCAATCATAGAAAATCAAAGACGCAGATATGTTTGATAATTTAACCGACCGCCTAAGCGGTACTCTCAAAAAACTTAAAGGCCAAGGCCGTCTGACCGAGGCAAACATTCAAGATGCGATGCGCGATGTGCGCATGGCGTTGCTGGAAGCCGATGTGGCGTTGCCGGTGGTGACTGACTTTATTCAACAGGTTACCGAGCGTGCCTTGGGGCAGGAAGTGCAATCCAGTCTGTCGCCCGGGCAGGCGATGATTAAGGTGGTGCAGGCCGAGCTTGTAAAAGTCATGGGGTCTGCAAATGAAGAATTGAATTTGCGTACCCAGCCTCCGGCGATTGTGTTGATGGCCGGTCTTCAAGGTGCCGGTAAAACAACCACGGTGGCAAAGCTGGGTCGCCACTTAAAAGAAAAGAAAAAGAAAAAAGTCGGCGTGGTCAGCGTCGACGTCTATCGCCCCGCAGCTATCAAACAATTGCAAACATTGGCGGACGATGTTGGTCTGCGCTTCTTTGAAAGTGAGGCGTCGGAAAATCCTGTCGATATTGTTAATCGTGCCGTGGATGCCGCCAAGCGTCAATTTATCGACGTGTTGATCGTCGACACGGCGGGCCGGCTGCATGTCGATGAGGAAATGATGTCTGAAATCAAGGCTCTGCACGCCGCGATTAAGCCGATCGAGACCTTGTTTGTGGTCGATAGCATGACAGGCCAGGATGCCGCCAATACCGCGAAAGCTTTTCATGACGCCTTGCCGCTGACCGGGGTGATTTTAACCAAGGCCGATGGCGATGCCAGAGGTGGGGCGGCTTTGTCGATTCGGCACATTACCGGCAAGCCGATCAAATTTATCGGGGTGGGCGAAAAAACCGACGCCTTGGAGCCGTTTTATCCCGATCGCTTGGCATCGCGCATTCTGGGGATGGGCGATGTGTTGTCGCTGATCGAGGATATCGAAGAGAAGGTAGACAAGAAAAAAGCCGAGCAACTGGCCAAGAAAATCCAAAAAGGCAAAAGTTTTGACCTTAACGACTTGAAAGAGCAGTTGCAGCAAATGCAAAACATGGGCGGGGTTAGCGCCATGCTGGATAAGTTACCGGGCATGGGAAGCGTGCCGAAAGAAGTTAAAGACAAGGTGAACGACAAGGATCTGGCCCGGCAAATCGCGGTCATCAACTCGATGACGCCGCAGGAACGAAAATTTCCCGACTTGATTAAAGGCAGTCGCAAGCAGCGTATCGCCAACGGTTGCGGTCAAGATCTGCACGATGTCAATCGCATTTTGAAACAGCACAAAATGATGGAAAAGATGATGAAGAAGTTCAGCAAAGGCAATATCGCCAACATGGTGCGCGGCTTAAAGAGCAATATGCGCGGTATGAGAATGTGAGTTTTGTAATTTGTGCTTTCTTTCTATCGAAAATCGCGTAGAATAGTTCAATTAAATTTTGATTCAATGTTCAAGGTATTCAAATGGTAAGCATTCGTTTGTCCAGGGGCGGCGCCAAAAATCGCCCTTTTTATCACGTTGTTGTTACTGATAGCAGAAACAGCCGCGACGGCCGTTATATCGAGCGTTTGGGTTTCTTTAATCCCTTGGCGCGCGGCGGCGAGCAGAGATTGGTTCTGGATGCCGAGCGCGTTCAATACTGGCAGTCCAATGGTGCGCAACCATCTGATCGCGTGGCAAGATTGATCAAAGACGCCGGCAAAGCGGCCGCTTAAGCAATTTGCCAAGCAGTGATTTTCTGAACGCTGGGGAAGTTTCCGGCGTTTTTGGTGTAAAGGGGCTGGTGAAAGTATTTTCGTTTACCGAACCGCGCGAGAACATTTTGCGATATTCGCCTTGGATATTGCAGAAAAACAATCAAACCAGGGAAGTCAAGGTCACTGGCGGTCAACGTCAGGGCAATACTGTTGTGGCAGAGTTGGAAGGCATTGCGGATCGTGATGCCGCGCTGGCACTGATGGGCTGGAAGATTTTAATCCGCAAGCAACAGTTGCCAAAACCGAAGCCCGGCGAATACTACTGGGCGGACTTGGTAGGGCTAAGAGTCGAAACGCAAGAAGGCATACCGCTTGGCGTTGTCGATCATCTGCTGGAAACCGGCGCCAACGATGTTTTGGTGGTTGTGGACGGCGAAAGCGAGCGGTTAATTCCGTTTTTGCAGCAGCATACCGTATTGAATATCGATCTGGATGCGGGCTTGATGGTTGTTGATTGGGAACCGGATTTTTAATACCCAATGCGTTTTGACATCGTTAGCCTGTTTCCTGATATGGTAATGGATGCCGCTAGTTACGGCGTTACCGGTAAGGCGATTGAAAATGGTCTGGTCGATCTGGCGGTTTGGAATCCTCGCGATTTTACCCATGATAGGCATAAAACAGTAGATGACCGGCCTTACGGCGGCGGTCCGGGGATGGTAATGAAATACCAGCCGTTACTGGATGCGGTCAATGCAGCTAAGCGGCATACCCATTTCGCCCGTCGGCGGGTTATTTGTTTAAGTCCGCAAGGCAAATTAATTTCTCAGCAATTGTTGCAGGAAGTCAGTACATCGGAACAATTGATTCTGATTGCCGGCCGTTACGAGGGTATGGACGAGCGCTTTATCGAAAATGTATGCGATGAAGAGTGGTCTTTGGGAGATTATGTGATTAGCGGCGGCGAACTGGCGGCGCTTGTCGTTATAGACTCGGTGACCCGTTTGATTCCCGGCGTGTTAGGCGATGAAGAGTCCGCGAAACAGGACTCGCACTACGACGGATTGTTGGACTGTCCGCACTATACCCGGCCGGAGCAAAGCGATCTGGGGAACGTGCCCGGCGTACTGGTGGGGGGTAATCATGCGGCAATCAAGCGCTGGCGAATGAAGCAATCCCTGGGGCGAACTTGGTTGAGGCGACCGGATTTGCTGAAAAAAATACAATTAACCGCGGAGCAACACGCTTTGCTGAGCGAATTTAAAACTGAAGTTGATAAATTAGGGTGTGGTAATGAGTAAAATTATTGAAGAATTGGAAGCGGCTCAGCTGAAAAAAGATGTGCCGGCATTTGGTCCTGGCGATACCGTAGTCGTGCAGGTGCGCGTAGTGGAAGGTGCGCGGGAAAGGCTGCAGGCATTTGAAGGCATCGTCATTGCCAAACGTAACCGTGGCTTGAACTCTGCTTTTACTGTTAGAAAAATTTCTCACGGTGTCGGTGTTGAGCGCGTATTCCAAACTCACAGTCCTTCAGTGGGCAGCATCGAAGTTAAGCGCCGCGGCGACGTCCGCCGCGCCAAATTGTATTATCTGCGCGACCTGACCGGTAAAGCGGCACGGATCAAAGAAAAATTATCCTGATTCAAACTTAAAACGGGTTCGTGTAATTGGCGAATCGATCCAAAAAAGGCGGCGTTTAGCTGCCTTTTTTTTGTCCGTGATTTGGGAAAGCTATGTCGATAAAGATTGTTTGGCATCATGAAGCCCTTGGTAAGCAAACTAGGCAAACGGTATCCGTATTAAATGCTGAATTAATTCTGACCAAAGTCGGCGATGTTATTGTCGATGCTTCATGGCAAGCGGCGGCGCGGAGCGAAAGGGATCAGTCGGCTCTGGCAAAACAAGTAGAGGCATATTTGCTCAATCCGGATCGCAATCCGCTCGAAGTACAACTTTTAAGGCAGGGTACCGAATATTATCAAAGGATCTGGCAAGCGTTACTGGGTATTCCTTTTGGAGACGTGATCAGCTATTCGGCCTTGGCCGATAAAATGGATTCCGGACCGCGCGCAGTCGCCCAGGCCTGCAAAAATAACCCTTATGCCGGTATCATTCCCTGTCATCGAGTGGTGGCCAAAAGCGGGGTCGGCGGATTTATGGGGCAAAGCCAGGGTGAAATGATTTTGCTGAAGCGCCGGTTGTTGGCGTATGAACGTAGCGTGGCCGAGTCTGCCAAGTGAGCGGTTCAGCGAAAAATATTGAAGCTTTTTTAAATGCCTTATGGTTGGAGTTCGGGCTTAGCGAGAATACTTTGGCGGCCTACGGTAGCGACTTGACCCAGTTCGATAGGTGGCTCAAAAATCGGAGTGTGTTGGAGGTAAGCGAAAACGATATTTCGCGATTTTTGCTGTATCGGCAAAATCAAGGAAATAGCAGCCGCTCGTCTGCTCGGATGTTATCCAGTTTGCGGCGTTTTTACGGTTATTGCGTGCGTGAAAAACAGATCGATACGGATCCCACGCAATTAATCGATGCGCCGCATCTCGGCCGATTGTTGCCTGACTCACTGTCGGAGGACGAGGTCGAAAGACTCCTGCAAACCCCGGAAACTGCGCATTTCCTGGGGTTTAGAGATCGCACCATGTTGGAGTTGTTGTATGCCGCCGGCCTTAGGGTTTCGGAATTGGTGGAGATTACCTTTCAACAGATCAATTTTCGGCAGGGCTGCATACGAATCACCGGGAAAGGTGAAAAAGAGCGCTTGGTGCCCGTGGGCGAGGAAGCGATGGCATGGTTGGAAGGTTATTTGTCTGGGGCCAGGCAGGACATTTTAGGTAACAGGCAAAGCGATTATGTGTTCGTCACTACCCGTGGCAGTTGCATGACGCGGCAGGCATTCTGGCATATTATCAAACGCTATGCCAAACAGGCGGGCATAGACAAGCATCTGTCGCCTCATACCTTAAGGCATGCATTTGCTACTCATTTGCTGAATCATGGCGCGGATTTAAGAGTGGTGCAGCTGCTATTGGGGCATTCGGATTTATCGACCACTCAGATTTATACCCATATCGCGCAGCACCGCTTGAAAGAATTACATACAAAATTTCATCCCAGAGGTTAGTTCATGTCGAATCTTATTCATCCTTTAGCGTATGTGGCGCCTAATGCTCAACTGGCTGCCGGTGTAAGCGTGGGCCCATTTGCCGTGATCGAGGACGGCGCTGTCATTGGCGCCAATTGCCGGATTGGCGCTCATGCTATCGTGCACGGGCGGGTAAAAATGGGCGAAAGCAATATTTTGCACCCGCATGCGGTTTTAGGCGGATTGCCGCAGGATTTGGGCTTCGATCCGCAAACCGAATCCTGGCTGGAGATCGGGGACAACAATGCTTTCAGGGAAGGGTTTACCGCTCATCGGGCGACCAAACCCTCGGCGACCACCAAAATCGGTTCAGGCTGTTATTTCATGAATAATAGCCACGTCGCACATGATTGCAGCGTAGGCGATAAGACTATTTTTGCCAATAATGTAGCGATCGGCGGCCATGTCGAGGTTGGCAATAATGTATTCATGGGCGGGGCCGTGGTTGTGCATCAGTTTTGCCGGATCGGTTCTTATGCAATTGTGCAGGGAACAACGGGTATCAATATGGATGTGATTCCCTTTATGCTGATCGGCGGCCGACCGGCCAAGCATTACCGGCTTAATATCGTCGGTTTAAGGCGGGCCGGGATTGTCGGCGAAAATTACAAGGTGTTATCCAATGCGTTTCGAATGTTGAAAAATAAAAAAAGCCTGGATGAATTGCAAAAAACCGAAGAACTGCAATACTTACTCGACTGGTTGGCGGTAGAATCAAAACGCGGCTTGCACGGTTTTGTTGATATCTCGAATCACTGATATTTCCCGGCGTTCTTTTGGTTTTGTTCGTCTTGATTGAAGAGCGGTTGGTTTCCTTTCTTAATGACGAGTGTATAGCGCTTAGGTTGTGTGCCTTGAACCCAGAATGAAGATTCTCATAATTGATAATACCGGGCAAATATCGGCCAGCTTGGCCGAAGTGGAGGCGGAGTTCGATTGTCTTGCCAATGAAATCCAGGCGTTCAATATTCTGGAAAGGCTGCGGCCGGAGCTGGTTTTTCTGCGTTATGCGTTGCGCGGCGAACAAACGCCGGATTATATTCGGCTGGTGGCTAACGCGTTGCCTGCGGCCAGTGTAATAGTTGTCGGTGAACAAACGTCCGAAGAAGGCGTGCTACAGTGTTTATTGTCCGGCGCTAAAGGCTTTCAAGAACTGCAAGACTTGCGGTATTACAGTTTTCGGTTAGTCCAGGCCGTTAGTCGCGGTGAAGCCTGGGTCAGTAGGCGGGTGGTCGCCAGCTTGCTGGATTCGGTCCGTCAACTGATGCTTGAAAATTCATATTTAAAAGTGCACTGACGCCTCAAAGTAAAAGCTTTGACCGGGAATGGGCAGGTTATTAGGATAGCTGCTGACCGCCGCTTCCCGGCCATGACTATCGAATAAATTGCGCGCCGAAGCGGTTAAATCCAGATGCCCGAACAAGCGCTTGGCGTTTAAGGTCAGGTCTATGGTTTCGTAGTCCGGCAAGGTTCGGGTATCTCCAGAGCTGCTCAAGCGGTGGCCAAGCCAGTTGATTTGAGTTTGGATTTGCCATTTCGGCATAAAATTCCACGCCAGCGCGCTATAAACATGATGTTCCGGTACGTTGCTGACGCGGCGCTGGTTTTCTTCGCTGCGGGCGTATTGCCAAGCGTAATTGCCGCGTAGACTCCATTCGGGGAGAAACTTCCAATCCCATTCGAATTCGCTGCCGTAAGCGCTTTGACCGGCAAGGTTCGTTTCGCTCAAGGGGGCATTTTGAGTGATAAATTCGCCGCCGATCAGGTCTTTGATTTTATAATAATATAGATTGAGTGTGGTTCTGAGGTTAGTTGTCGGCCGATAGTCGAAAGCCAGCTCGGTTGTCTCTATGGTTTCCGGCTGAAGCGATGAGTTGCCAATGAATTGAGGACTATTGCGTTGATATTGTTCCACAAAGCTGGGCGCGCGATAGGCTTGGCCATAGAGGATTTTACCGGTTAATTCGGAGTTGATATCCCAAATCAGCGCCGCGCGTGGATTTAAGGTGCTACCGAAATCCGAATAATGATCGAAACGCAAGCCGGTGGTCAGGTGCCAGTCTTGTGCAAACTGCCACTCATCCTGGATCGCTAGAGACCAAATATCGCGGTGATGGTCGTCCAAGAAAGTAAAAGGTGTACCGGTCAGGTTTTGCAGGCTGCCGGCCGTGGTAGGAAGAGCGGGGCCGTCAAGTACGCCGGCACCAAAATTGCGCGCTTCTTGAGTATTCAGCTCTTCGTAACGGAAGCCGGCGACCATGCGAAGCAGATGGTCGCTAAAGCCTTTGTAGATGCTGGTGACTTCAAAACTGGGGACGGTATTTTTTCTGTTGGAGATGAAGCGCATGCCGTCGGGAAATCTAACCATACCCAGGATTTGCGATGGCTGATTCGTTGCATTACCCGTTGAGTCGATGGGTAGGATAGAACCCGGAGGCGTGTTGTATATATTGGCATTGACATCGGTATGTAAAAAACTGGCATGCGCTTGCAGTTCCCAGTCGTCGAAATCGTTTTCAGTCGAGTAGCGTACATCCGCTAAAAAGTTGCTGCCATTTAATTTGCCTTTATTGTCCAATGCTCCGCCCGTGCCCGCTCGAAAGCCGGCATCGGTTTCATTAAAGGCCCAGAACCCTAAATCCCAATGTTTACGTTGTAAATTCAGATGGCCATTCCAGCGCTCGTTTTGGGTCTGCATGGGGCCGGGCGCGGATGAAAAGCCGGTGCCCGTCAAGGCATCGGCTTGAATAATCCGGTCGGGGTCGGCGCCATTATGGCTGTATTGCAAACTGGCGGCGAGGTCCCAGCCTTGCCATTGTCCGCCGTACTGCCCCCAACTGCTTTTGGTATCCGCATTGCCGCCGCGCGCGCCCACCGTAACGCCATCCAAATCGGCGGCTTTTTTGGTAACGATATTGATTACGCCGGCAAAGGCATCCGCGCCATAGAGCGCGGAACCCGGCCCTCGGATGACTTCGATCCGCTGTATGTTCTCGACCGGAATGACCATGCCGGCCATATGCGTGCCCTGTTGCGGTACCGAAAAGCGGGTACCGTTCATCATCAGCAATACTTCGGAGTTGGTATCGTTACGCATCCCGCGCATGCTGTAACTGTAATCGTTGGTAACCGGTTGGATAGTGACGTGCATGCCGGGTACGGTTTCAAGAATTTCGTGCAACTCGGTGGCGCCCATGGAGGCGATTTGCTCTGAGGTGATGACGCTGGTGACGGCAGCCGAGTGGGACAGGCTTTTCAGGGTGCCGGAGGCGATGCTGACGGAAATATCGGAGAGTTGCGCGGGAGATAGTTCCATCAAATCGTCCATGTCATGCTGTGCGTGCGCAGCACTGCCCATGCAACTCAGCAGCAAATATGGCATTAACTGTAGTTTGGGACGGTATTGCATGCTGTTTCTCAAAGCTCTTTTAAAGGAACCGGCTTGGCGATGCCATAGCCTTGTGCGTAGTTAACGCCCAGTGTTTTCAGTAGTTCGAAAATGTTTTTATTTTCTACAAATTCGGCAATGGTTTTTTTATTCATGACATGGCCCACTTCGTTAATCGCTTTCACCATGGTCCAGTCGATCTTGTCTTCCAGAATGTCTTTTACAAACAAACCGTCAATTTTCAAAAAGTCCACCGGCAAGTTTTTTAAGTAAGCGAAAGAGGATAAACCGCTGCCGAAATCGTCCAATGAAAACAGGCAACCTTTTTTACGCAAGGTGTCGATAAATTGTTTGGCATAGGATAAATTGCTGATGGCAGCTGTTTCGGTGATTTCAAAGCAAATTTTATAAGTCGGAATTTGCCACTTGCGGAATTGCTTGCTGATGAAATCCAACATGGTTTCATCGGATAAGGATAGTCCCGATAAGTTGACCGAACAAAGTTCGACGCGCTCGATAAATCCGGGGGTGCTGCTCAGGTACTCGAACAAATTGCTGATCACCCAGCGGTCCAGGGCGGGGGCAATATTGTAACGTTCGGCGGCGGGTAAAAATGCGCCGGGCGGAATAATGTTGCCTTGTTCGTCGCGGTAGCGCAGCAAGGTTTCAAAGTGTAAGCCTTCTTCGCTATGCATAGTGGGGACAATTAGTTGCCCATACAATTGAAAGCGGTTCTCTTCTATACCCAATCTGATTTTTTCCACCCATTGCATTTCGCCCTGGCGCTCGGCCAAGTCTTCATCGGTTGAGCTGAAGATGTGTATGCGGTTACGGCCTTTTTCCTTGGCGGCATAACAGGCCGCATCGGCTTCTTTTAAAATGTCCACCGCATTGCCTCGGGTACGGTCAATGGAAGCAATGCCGATACTGACACTAATGCTGAAACTCCGGTTATCCCAGGCGAATTGAAAGTCGCAAATAGAGGTACGCAGTTTTTCGCAGGTGAGTAATGCTTGTTCTATATTGCAATGCGACATCAAGATGCCGAATTCGTCGCCGCCCAAACGGGCCAGCACATCGGTTTTACGCACTTGCTGGCGCAGTAATTCGCCGAGTTGGCGCAGTAATTCATCGCCCGCCAAATGGCCGCAGGTGTCGTTTACGACCTTGAATTGATCCAAATCCAGATAACACATGACGTGAATACTGTTGTCTGCCTGGGCTTGTTCGACCAGCGTTTGGATATATTCGTCGAATTGCCGGCGGTTGGTTAGGCCGGTGAGTTCGTCGTGACTGGCCTGATAGGCAATTTTATCGGCAAGGCGGCGGGTTTCGGTGATGTCTTCGCATACCAGCAATAAATGTTGCTGGTTCTGCGCGGTATCCACCAGTCTGGCGGTTTGCCTGACCCAAATAATGTTGCCGTTCCGGCAGATCAAACGCACTTCCTGTTTTTGAACTTGATGAGGGGTTGCCACGCAGTCATTGAAAAAACCGCGGCTAACGGCGATATCTTCGGGATGGGTAAAACTGAAGATGGACATGCCTATGAATTGATTGGCGCCGAGCCCGATTTGTTTGGCGCCGAATTGGTTCACCGATTGAATTTGACCGCTTAGACTCAGGTCGAACACCATGGTCGGATTGTTGTCGTATAAGGCCTGAAAGTTATTTTTTAATGCCAGCAGGCTATTGTTTTTGTATTCTATGGTTTCCAGCATACTGTTAAATGAATCCACCAGAATGCCGATTTCGTCCTCGCTGTGTTTGTTCGCGCGAACCGAATAATCATGATTCAGGCCGATTTTCTGCGCCGTCTTCGCTAGTAAGGTAATAGGTTTGGCTACCCGGTTGAGCAACGGCATGGTCATTAAAAACGAACCTACCAAGGCAATAAATAAAACGACCAACACCAGGCCGACAAATTGCAATTGCCGAATCAGGGCGCCGCTCAGGTCGGCCTCGATCAATACACCGCCTATTCGCTCCTGATCCTGCAGCATGGGCTGGTAAACCTGCAAGGTCAGTTGGTCTACCCGTGTATGCAGTTGATTTGAGCGCAATGGGCAAGGCGTAAGGTTGATGGCTAATTCGGCAAACAGTTGCTGTTGTTTGCCGTATACGCAAGCGCTTCTAAAATCGGGTAGTTTGGTTAATGGCGACAGGTTTTCCTTGGCCAAGGCAGGGTCATCGAACATAACCGCGGCAATACTGCGGTTGGCAATCAGATTCGCCGCGGCCGAGAAGTCTTCCATGGCCTTGCGTTTAACTTCGGTGACGTTGGTGGCAAACAGAATCATAAACGCGAACAGCATCGCGAACAGGCTGGAAACCAGGATGATGGAAAACAGTTTGGATTTAATGGAAAAACGCGAGAACCAGCTACTCATGCTCATCCTCCCCAACGACGGTCGACACTTCGATCAGCTTGGCGCTAATGCCCAGGCCGCTCTGTTTTAAAACCTTGAGGTTAATATGCAGTTTGACTTTTTCTTGCTCCAGCGCAAAGCCGATCATACCGCCGGATTCCGCAAAAAAAGGCTGGCTGCTTACCGTCAGGCTATTCGATAGATTAGCCACCAATAAGGCGTTGGGAATGGCCTCATTAATACGGATATCCGTGTTGTCCAGGTAGACAAGCTGGCAGTTTTTTACCTGCTTAATATTGTCGTAACGGAAGATGCGGATAGGTTTGTCCTGTACGGTTTTTGCTTCCAAGCTATCCAGCAAATCCTGAAAAGGATCGCCTCCCACCAAGCAGATATTAAAAGTCGTGCCTTGCAGAGCGGGCCAGGTAATGAATTTGGTGAAATTGTAAAGATAGGCGGCTTTGATTTTGTATTCGAGGCTTTCCTCGGCCCGTGCTATGCCGACCGTTAGACTAATCAGCAGCACAAACCGGGTGACGGCCACAAACAGAGGTGTGGACAGACCGTCTTTTACGAACAAAACCAAAATATATCCTTATCAGTAGAAACCTGCAGACAAGAATAGTAGAAGTTTGTATTAAAGCTACATGGCGGCGAAGAACTGATTCAGCACTTTAATCAGGTAACCATGATCCAAGGTGCCGGCGCTCTCGCGGACGCTATGCATGGCCCACATCGGATTGCCGACATCGACGGTCGCCATGCCCAGTTTGGCGGAGGCGATCGGGCCTATGGTACTGCCGCAGGGCAAATCGCCGCGATGGGCGTATTTCTGGTAAGGCACCTCGGCTTGTTGGCACAGATCGATAAAGGCGGCCGCGGACAGGCAATTCGAGGCGTAGCGGTGGTTGGCATTGATTTTGATAGCAGGCCCTTGATTGACGCACAGTTTATGGCCAGTCTCGTAGGCATTGGGAAAATTAGGCTGATAGGCATGTGCCATGTCGGCACTGATCATCAGGCTGTTGGCCAGCGCGCGTTGGTAGCCTTGCTTGTCTATAGTTTGGGCCAGGGCAATGCGTTCCAGTACGTCCGGCAGAAAGCTGCCCGCCGCGCCTTTACAGCTTTCGCTGCCGATTTCTTCATGATCGAAAAAAGCGCATACCAAAGTATTGCCGCTGTGCAAGGCGGCATCATTTAATAGGGCGGTTATGCCGGCGTGGCAGGACGTCAGGTTGTCCAATTGGCTGTTGGCGTAAAATGCTTGGTTTTCGCCCCAGAACGCACCTTTTTGGGTGTCATGGATATTGAACTCCCAACTTAAAATTTGTTGGGCTTCCAGGCCGGAGGCGCCGGTCAATAAAGACGTAAACTGATCGGACGGCAATTGCTGGTCGGTAGCCGAGGCAAAAATCAACGGTAGCTCGGTTTGTTTGTTCAGTTTCAGTCCGTCTTCGTTGACGGCTCGGTTCATATGGATCGCCAGATTAGGCAACCTCAGCAGCGGTTGCTCGAAGCGAACCAAACGGCTGGCGATTTTGCCGTTAGCCGTACGATAGGCAATCCGGCCGGCCAAGCTCAAATCCCGGTCGCTAAAGGTAGCCAAAATCGGGCCGCCGTATACTTCCACCGATAAGCGCAGCAAATTGTCGCTTTTGATGGCAGGATTGGGCTTTAAACGTAAACCGGGGGAATCGGTATGGGCGCCGAGGATTTTAAAACCATGCTCGGCTGGGTTTTTACGCCCCGCGACAAAGACGATAATCGATGATTCATCGCGCACCACATAATAACGTCCGCCCGCGGTCAAACACCAGTCGTCCTTCTCATCCAGCCGTTGGAATTTAAACGCGTGCAAACGCTGTTCCAGGGTGGCGATAACATGCCAGGGGCTGGGGCTGGCGTCGATAAAATCCAGACAATCTTGTACCTGTTGCTGTGCACTCATGGTTTATCTTGCAGTTCTAACGCCACGGAATTGATGCAATAGCGCAGGCCCGTAGGTTGGGGGCCGTCGGGAAAAACATGGCCCAGATGGGCCCCGCACTTGCCGCAGGTGACCTCGATGCGGTGCATGCCATGGCTATGGTCTTCATGTTCGCTCAGACTGGTATCGTTTAAAGGTTCCCAAAAGCTGGGCCAGCCGCAGCCCGAATGGAATTTATGTTCGGAAGCAAACAAAGCCTCTCCGCAACACACGCAATGATAAATGCCGGGCGCGGTGCAATCGGTGTATTTGCCGGTAAAAGGCGGTTCGGTACCTTTTTCGCGGCAGACATGAAATTGTTCGGGGGTGAGTTTTTCCCGCCAGTTTGCGTCATTATCAGCTTGGTTGGTCATAGGTATGTTCCCGTTTGCATCTTTCAAGGAAGGCTATTGTACGCCGCAAGACTTTTTCTGCATAACGCGCTATGCTCGGAGATGAGAATATTTTTGTTGCAAATATAATCAAATGCTAATATTCTTGATGCTCTGTTTTCCGAAGCCGATAATTCAATAATAAATGTCCGCGACACGGCCGGGAAAACTGTTTATTCATTCAAAGAGGTGATTGCTATGGCTAGAATTGTGGTTTTAGGTGCGGGTATCGGCGGTGTGCCGATGGCCTATGAAATGCGGGAAGTGCTTGGTAAGGAACACGAGGTGGCGGTAATTTCCGATTCGCCCACCTTTCACTTTGTGCCTTCTAATCCTTGGATTCCGCCCAAGTGGCGTAAACCGGAAGATTTGAAAATCGAACTGGCGCCGGTGATGAAGAAAAAAGGCATCAACTTCATCCAAAAGGCTGCCGTCAAGGTTGATGCCGCCAACAATAAAATCGATTTGGACGATGGCACTTCGGAAGCATACGATTACTTGGTGATCGCCACCGGTCCTCGATTGGCGTTTGACGAGGTGCCCGGATTGGGGCCGCACGGCGGGCATACCTCCTCCGTTTGCCACGTCGATCACGCTGCGGTTGCCGCTCAGGATTGGGAAAAATTCATGGCGGATCCGGGGCCGATTGTGATCGGTGCGGTACAAGGTGCTTCCTGCTTCGGGCCGGCATACGAGTATCTGATGATTCTGGAAACCGAATTGCGCAAACGTAAAATTCGCGACAAAGTGCCTATGATGTTTGTGACTTCCGAGCCTTATGTCGGTCATTTGGGCTTGGGCGGTGTTGGCGATACCAGAGGTTTGTTGGAAAGCGCGTTGCGCGATAAAACCATCAAATGGATTTCGAATGCTAAGGTCGATAAGATCGAGCCGGGAATGATGTATGTTACCGAGGTGGATAATGACGGTAACGAAAAGAAAAAACACGAACTCCCCTTTAAGCATTCGATGATGTTACCTGCTTTTACCGGCGTCGATGCGGTACGCAATTGCGGTGTGGAAGGCTTGGTAAATCCACGCGGATTTGTCATTGTCGATCAACATCAGCGTAATCCGACCTACAAAAATATTTATTCTGTCGGCGTCTGCGTGGCATTGCCGCCAGTGGAAAAAACCCCGGTGCCGGTGGGTACGCCCAAAACCGGTTACATGATCGAATCCATGGTCACCGCCACCGCGCATAATATTCGCGACGAACTGGCCGGCAAGGAACCGTCCGATATTCCCAGCCTCAGCGCTCTATGCCTGGCCGACCTGGGCGACACCGGGGTAGCATTTTTGGCCGTGCCGCAAATTCCGCCGCGCAACACCACCTGGTCTAACCATGGCAAATGGGTGCATTTGGCCAAAATCGGTTTTGAAAAATACTTTATGCGTAAAATCAGAAAAGGTATCAGCGAACCATTCTATGAACGCATGATGCTGAAACTGATGGGCGTAGTGCGTTTGAAATAGGAGCTTGTCATGTCTATCGATCGCATGGTAATGGCGTTTGCCGGTGGTTTTATTTTGATCAGCCTGGGCTTGGCTCACTGGCACTCGCCGAATTGGCTTTGGTTCACGGCTTTTGTGGGCGCCAATTTGTTACAGGCCTCGTTTACCGGCTTTTGCCCGTTGGCTATCATTTTGAAAAAACTGGGGGTAAAACCCGGCTGTGCTTTTTAAAAAAATGATTACCGAGTGAACTTCTGGGTATATCCGGAGTCTATTTGCGCGGAGATAGTAACGAATCCGGTGGTGCGAAGAGTTAATCGAAGTGCCGCCGGATTTTTTTTGCCCGCCGGTTTTATGCCAGCCTTTCCCTCTGAAAGGCTCGTCCGTTCCAGCATAAACATTCCCCACTGTCTTTGTTCCAGTCCGCCAATACAATACGCAGGGCAGGCAGGCCATCAACGGTGAAGTCGTGCGTTGCGGGACGGTGGGTATGGCCGTGAATCAGGGTCCGGCAACGATGTTTTTGCAGAACCTCCGCAACCGTTTGCAGATTGACATCCATGATCTCCAGGGGTTTGTTGCGCTTATGGAAGTAGCTGCGCAAGCGATACCAGCGGGCCGCTAGAAGCCGTAGCCATAAAGGTTTGGATAGCACGTTTCGCTGCCATTCAACGCTATGGGATTTGATCCGGAAGGCCTGATAAGGCAAATCGTCGGTGCATAACAAATCGCCGTGGGTCAGCAGGGTAGGGTGGCCGTTTAAATCGATCACGCTGTATTCCTCCAGCAGGGTCACGCCGGTTTGTTCGGCAAAGCGCGAACCCAGCAGGAAATCGCGGTTGCCTTGCAGCAAGAAAACCCGGGTGCCGGCATCGCTTAGCGCTTTAAGGGCCGTTTTGATAGTTTTATTGGGCGGCGTATTGTCGTCGTCGCCTATCCAGGCATCGAATAAATCGCCGAGTATGTATAAGGCCCGCGCGCGTCCGGCGCGGTGCTGTAAAAAACTTAGAAAACGCCGGGTAATATCGGGTTTTTCCAGCGAGAGGTGTAGGTCAGAGATGAACAGGATGTCTGTTTTCAAGGGATGATAGGCGGCTCCGCCCAAGGCCGGCGGAACCTGAATCAATGGCTTATTCGACGATTTCGGCTTTTTCGATGACGATATCGGTTTTGGGTACATCCTGATGCATGCCGCGGTTAGCGGTCGGCTGTTTGGCCATCTCGTCGACCACGTCCATGCCTTCGATCACTTCGCCGAATACCGCATAACCCCAGCCGCTGGGGGTAGGGCTGGTGTGGTCCAGAAAACTGTTGTCCTTATAGTTGATGAAAAACTGCGCGGTGGCGGAATTCGGATCGTTGGTGCGCGCCATCGCCAGCGTGCCGCGTTTGTTTTTCAAACCGTTATCGGCTTCGTTTTTGATCGGTGCCTTGGTTTCTTTTTGCGCAAAGCCGGTATCGAAGCCGCCGCCTTGCGCCATAAAACCGGGAATCACGCGGTGAAAAATCGTGCCGTCATAAAAACCGCTTTTGACGTATTCGGCGAAATTGGCGGCGGAAACCGGGGCTTTAACGTTATCCAGTTGGATCACGAAAGCGCCCAGCGAAGTGGTCATTTTTACTTTGGTTTGGGTGTCGGACATTTGTTTTTCCGTTGCAAAAGAAAGAGTTGAGAACAAAAACAGCATCAGGTAAACAAAGGATTTGCGCATAATAGCTCCTAAAAATCGCTGCAAGCCGGCAATTCTAGGTGTTTTTATCTTGAAAGAGAAGCCGGAATCTTGATAGATTGCCCGGTCTTTAGCTGTATTCCATTCAATCCGATGCTGAAAATCTACAACACCCTGACTCGAAGCAAGCAAGAATTCATTCCCAAACGGTCCGGCAAAGTCGGCATGTATGTCTGCGGCATGACGGTGTACGACTACTGCCATATCGGCCATGCCAGGGTGATGGTGGTGTTCGATACCGTGGCGCGCTATTTACGGTATTCGGGCTACGAATTGACCTATGTGCGGAACGTTACCGACATCGACGACAAGATCATTCAGCGGGCCAACGAAAACGGCGAGGATTTTTCCGCGCTAACCGAGCGTTTCATAGTAGCGATGCATGAAGACGAACGGGCGTTGGCCGTATTGCCGCCGGACATCGAGCCCAAGGCCACCCAGTCGATTGCCGACATCATTGCCATGATCGCCAAGCTGATCGAGCGCGAGTACGCCTACGTCGGCGCAAACGGCGATGTGTTTTATGCGGTGAACCGCTTTCAGGGCTACGGCAAATTGTCCGGCAAAAACATCGAAGACCTGAATGCCGGTGAACGGGTGGATGTGGATAACGCCAAACGCGATCCTTTGGATTTCGTGTTGTGGAAAATGGCCAAGCCCGGCGAGCCGTATTGGGATTCGCCTTGGGGGCAAGGCCGGCCCGGCTGGCATATCGAATGCTCGGCGATGTCCACCTGCTGCTTGGGTAACCATTTCGATATACACGGCGGCGGCATGGACCTGCAATTTCCGCATCACGAAAACGAAATCGCCCAATCCGAAGGCGCCACCGGCGAGCCCTTCGTCAATTACTGGATGCATAACGGCTTCGTGCGGGTCAACGAAGAAAAAATGTCCAAATCGCTGGGTAATTTTTTTACGGTGCGCGAGGTGCTCAAGCAATACCGCCCGGAAGTGATCCGCTTCTTCATCCTGTCCAGCCATTACCGCAGCCCGTTGAATTACTCCGACGAACAATTGGACGATGCCGGCGCGGCGCTGACCCGGTTGTATACCGCTTTGAGGTGCATCGAGATTACCGATGTGGCTATCGACGCCGATTATAAACTGCGTTTCGAGCAGGCGATGGACGACGATTTTAATACGCCGGTGGCGCTAGCCGTGTTGTTCGATTTGGCCCGTGAACTGAATAAAGCCGAAGATAAAACCCAGTTGGCAGCCAGCTTAAAGCAGTTGGCGGGCATTCTTGGTTTGTTGCAGGACGATCCCGACGGTTTTTTGAAAGGCGGTACCGGCAACGAAAGCTTGGCGGAAGCCGAGATCGACCAACTTATAGCGGCCCGTAAAGCCGCCAAAGTCAACAAAGACTGGGCGCAGGCCGATGCGATTCGCGATCGACTCAAAGAACATGGCATCGTGTTGGAAGACGTGGCGGGCGGTAATACTATCTGGCGCCGCGAGAATTAATCGACTGAAGTAGGCCGGAATAAGCCGATAGGCGTTTCCGGCGGAAGCGGATTGCCGGAAACGCTAACGCTTATTCCGGCCTACACCCTATAGATAAGACATGACGGAAATCAAAGACAAATCGGTGGAAACCTTCCTGGACGAACTGGCCAGCAGACAAGCCACGCCCGGCGGCGGCAGCGCCGCAGCGGTGATGGGTGCGCAGGGGGCTGCCTTGGTTAGCATGGTTTGCAATCTCACCATAGGCAAGCCCAAATACGCGGAGGTCGAAGCCGACCTGCGGGTCTTGCTGGCCGAGGCCGAAGACTTGCGGGCGGTGTTGGTCGGTATGATCAAGGCCGATGTCGATGTGTTCGGCAAGCTGATGGCTTGTTATGCGTTGCCCAAAGCCAATGACGAAGAAAAAGCCCATCGCAGCGCGCAAATCCAGACCGTGTTGCGGGAAGCCACCGAAGTGCCCTTGGCCTGCGCCAAGGCCTGTGCCAAAGCCATGGCCTTGAGCAGGGTGGCGGCCGAGAAAGGCAATCTGGGCGTGATCAGCGACGCCGGCGTGGCGGTCATGGCGGCCTATGCCGGGTTGAAAAGCGCGGCTTTGAATGTGGCTATCAACGCCGCCGGTTTGAAAGACCGCGAATTCGCCGAAGCCAAATTGGCGGAATTACAGGCGCTTATGCAAAATGCCGATAGTGAAGCGGAAGAGATTTATCGGATTGTTAAAGCCAAATTATAGTTTGTGCCCACGATGCGCGGACCCACGGATCGAGGCGTTGATTTTGGCTTAACGCCTAGTCTTCGCCGGCGGGTTTGAGCGTGTCCAAAATGCCCAAGGTATCGATTAATGCCACGGTAATCGGCGAAACGCCGATTACCGTGGCGGCCACGCAGCGTCCTTCTCCATCCTTTAAGCCTTGCACAACTTCAGCCAAACCCTTGCAAAGGTATTGATTGCACACATTCGAGCGGATTGAGCGGGGCAGGCAGCAACCGTTCTCGGCATGGTAAATGCAACTGTTTTCATAGCCGGTCTCGGGCACAAAGCTAAGATAATGCTCAATAATGCGGGTATCCGCCAAGGGCAATAGCCGCCATTGCAAGCGCCGGATTGTGCCCGGTTCGAGCCAGGCGGAGTCGCCTCCCGTGGCGCAGCAATGGCCGCCGCACAGTCCGCAGGCGGCACCTAAGACAGGCAAATCGGCCTGCTTGGCGTCTATGCCATTGGTGGTGGTCGAGGTTTCCTTGATTTCGAATTCCTGATCCGGCAATTCTCCGGCTTCAATTACGATATGTTCCAGATGTTGCCGTAAGGCCTCAATGCGGGCGCCGGACAATGGCACTAGCCGCTTGGTGTTGCGGGGCAGAACAGCCACGCCGGCGTTTTTTGCCTGCCAGGAGGCCGGCAGGCCGGCGCGAATTATCCGTAATGCGGTCTGGCGCCGCTGCCTCTGTTGGAAATCGACATCCTTGCGGCGGCACTCCGGGTTGTCGCACAGGCCGCGGATGCTTTGTATCGTAGAGAGCTCGCATCCGCATCCACGGCAATGGCGGGGTTGCCCGGACATATGGTTATGGCGAAATAACGGGGTTTCGGGGCGGGAAATGCCGAACGGTCGGGTTTAATCCTGATGGGCGAGTACCGCCAAGGCGCCGGCGTAATCCGGTTCGTCGGCGATTTCGCTGACCAATTGCGTGTAGATGACCCGGTCGTTTTCATCGATGATTACTATCGCGCGCGCGGTCAGGCCGGCCAAAATACTATCCAGCAACTGTACGCCGTAATCGTGGGCGAAATTGGAGCGGAAAGTGGACAGCGCGGTGACGTGCTTGATGCCTTCGATCTCGCAGAAACGGGCCTGGGCGAACGGCAGGTCGGCGGAAATCGTTAAAACCGCCGTGTTATCGAGATGGGCGGCCTTTTCGTTGAATTTGCGGGTAGAGGTGGCGCAAGTCGGGGTATCCAAGCTGGGCACGATATTCATCACCTTGCGTTTGCCGGCAAACTCCGCCAGACCCACATCCTGCATTTTGCGGTTGGTGAGTTTGAAGTCGGGCGCTTTGCCGCCGACAGCGGGCAGATCGCCTAGGGTGTTGATGGGTTTGCCTTGAAAGGTAATGGTGGCCATGTGTGCGCTCCCGAGTGAATATTTATTTTTTGCGTTTGGTAAAATCGATCAGGCGCTTGCGTTTTTTCACCTGCCTATCGCTTAATTTGTTTTTCTGGCCCTGAAACGGATTTTCGGGCGACTTGAACACCAAGCGGACCGGGGTGCCTTTTAGGCGCAGTTGTTCGCGGTAGTAGTTCATCAAAAACCGCTTGTATGAGTCGGGCAAGGAATCGGTTTGTACGCCGTGAATCACCACCACCGGCGGGTTGCGGCCGCCCTGGTGGGCGTATTTCAGCTTGATGCGGCGGCCGCCGACCAAGGGCGGCTGATGCGAGGCCACGGCGTCGCTGAGGATGCGGGTCAATACCGGGGTGGACATGTCTATCATGGCCGCGTCGTACAGGCTGTGTACCACGTCGAACAGCTTACCCACTCCGCTACCGTGCAATGCTGAAATCGGGTGTTTTTCGGCAAAATCCAAAAACGGCAATTTGATTTCGATCTGTTTTTTGACGAAAGCCCTGTGCTCTGCGTCCAGGCCGTCCCATTTATTCAAGCCGATAATCAAGGCTCGCCCGGCTTCCAGCACCAGCCCCAGAATATGCGCATCCTGGTCGGTGACGCCTTCGCGGGCGTCGATCAGGTAAATCACTACATGGGCCTTTTCAATGGCTTGCAGGGATTTGATGATGCTGAATTTTTCCACGGTCAGCGATACCTTGGCGCGGCGGCGCATGCCGGCGGTATCGATCAGGGTAAATTTTTCGCCGTTGCGCTCGAAAGGTATATAAATACTGTCGCGGGTGGTGCCGGCTTCGTCGAACACCACTACCCGTTCTTCGCCCAGCAGGCGGTTGACCAGCGTCGACTTGCCGACGTTGGGCCGGCCGACGACGGCAATGGCGATACCGGGGTCTTGTTCCTGGAATTCGTCTTCCACGGGTGGAATCAGATCGTCGATGCGGCCCAGCAATTCATGCACATTGCGGCCATGCGAGGCGGCAATCGGTACAGGCTCGCCCAGCGCCAGGCTATAAAAGTCGTGGGTGACGGTATTGCTGTCGATACCGTCGATTTTATTGACCACCAATACCACCGGTTTGCCCAATTTGCGCAACATGTCGGCGATGGCTTCGTCGGAGGCGTTGATGCCGTCGCGGGCATCGACCATAAAGAACACCACGTCGGCTTCCTGCAGGGCGATCTCCACCTGCTTTTTGGCGAAAACGTCTATGCCTTCCAGGTCGTCGGTGATGCCGCCGGTATCGACCACCAGGCAGTCGCGTTCGCCGCGCTTGACGCGGCCGTATTGGCGGTCGCGGGTCAGGCCGGGATAGTCGGCCACCAGCGCCTCCCGGCTGCGGGTTAAATAATTGAAAAGGGTGGATTTGCCGACATTGGGCCGGCCAACCAAGGCGATGACTGGGAGCATAGTGTTTATCTCGCTTTTAAGGCTGCGAGGGTGCCGTCTTTTGCGTAAATGTATACAGTTCCGCCGACGATAACCGGTTTGGCTTCGATCGGCGAGCTTGCGACTTGAATGCGACCGAGCAGCCTGCCGTCGCTAATGGATAACCAGTGCACATAGCCTTCGAAGTCGCCGGCCACGACATAATTGTCGTAAACCACGGCTGCCGTCAGTTGGCGGTTATGCAAGTCTTTTTGTTTCCACAACGAGGCGCCGTTGCGTTGGTCCAGTTGCGAAACCTCGCTTTTGGTATCGCTGATATACAAATAGCGGTAATCGGCGCTGATGCCGGTATACGAAGAGATTTCGGGATTACGCCAGATGATGTCGCCATCCACTTCCGATACCGAAGTGGTGCCGCCATTGAAACTGGAGATAAAGATGGCGCCGCGGCTTTCCACCGGATCGACGTCCAAATCGACCAGCCGTTCGACTTCGGAGCGGCCGGTAGGCATGGCGATAGTGGCTTCCCAGAGGCTTTTGCCGTCGTTGAGTTGCAAGGCCTGCAACTTGCCGTTGGCCGAGCCGACGATGGCGGTGTTGTCAATGACGATAGGGGCGCCGGCGCCGCGTATGCTCAAGGCCGGTACGCTGCTTTCCGATAGCCATAATTGGGCGCCGTCCGCTTCCCGCAAACCGATGACCTTGCCGTCGGTGGTGCGTACGATCACGATGCCGTTGGCAATGACAGGCACGGCCTGTACTTCGCTTGGCACATTGGTCAGCCATTTTTGTTCGCCGCTGCCGATATCGAAAGCAATCACTTCGCCGGACGTGCAACCCATGACCAAAACTTGCCGGCCCAGGCCGGGACCGGAGGAAAACTCAAATTCGCCGCCGGTTTCCCAAATCAAATCCCCCGTCGCCGCGTTGCGGGCTTGCAGGGTGCCTTTACGGTCGCCGGCGAATATTCTGTCTCCCTGTACGGCGGGAATCAATTTCAGATATTGCTTGTCCGCGCCGTTGCCCACCGATTCCTTCCACAGCACGTCGATTTGTAATTCGGCTGCGTATTCGAGCAAGGGCGCCGGCGGATCGGCACTGTCGTCTTCGCCGAAAATACTGTCGGACAGTCCCGACAGCATTTCGCGGCCCGCGTCCAACCCCGCGCAACCGGAAAGCAACAGCAGGCCGGCAAACAATACCGGGATAGTGCGAAAAGACATGGGCACGGGTTTCAGCATGATTTCAAGCGTGTCACTGCGGTAAGTTTGCTGCCGCCGGGTTGAAGGCAGGCGCTGCAATGTCATCCAGTTTGAATTGGGTCAAGGCGGTGGCCTGTCCGGTTCTGATGGCGTTTTGGTAGGCGGTGCGGGCTTCGTCCAAACGGTCCATGGCGACGTATAAATCGCCCTCCAGTTCGTCGTAGCTGGCGGCAAAACCTTCGGCTTTCGCCGGGTCGACGGCTGCAATCAATTTCAAACCTTCTTCATGTTGACCGGTAGCCAGCATCAGTTGTGTCAAACGCAGGCGGGCAACGTGCCGCAATTGTTCGTCGCCGGCATTTTGTACTTGTTGTTGCAGAATGGCCTTGGCCGCTTCCAGATCGCCCGCGTCGACTTTACTTTTGGCTTTTGCCAGCGCGGCAAAATGCGCGTAAGCCATTGAGCCGTGTTCGACGGCCAGTTGATCGGCCAGTTTCTCGATTGCGGCCGAATCGTTTTTGGCGGCGCTGGCGAGCAGGTTTTGATAAAGCTGCGAGGCCTGGCTGCGTTGCTCCAATTGACGGTTTTGCCAGACATTCCATCCGGTCACCAGCAAAATGGCGGTGACGACGCCGGCAATCAGGGAGCTGTTATTGGCTTCCCACCATTTTTTCAACTGTTCGACTTGTTCTTCTTCGGTATCGTAAATAGCCACGGTGTTTCCCGGTTAAAAGTTATGCAATGGATTTGCTGCGATGCCAGGCCTTCAGCGTTTCCAGCAAGGCGGCATGGCTTAATGTGGTTTGTTCCTGCTCGATGCGAAGCGATTTTAAGGCGGCTTCGCCGCGTTGGGCTTCGTCGTCGCCTATGATAATCGCAAACGCCGCGCCGGACTTGTCGGCTTTTTTAAATTGGCTTTTGAAGCTGCCGCCGCCGCAATTGACTTGCAATTTCAAGCCGTCAATCCGGTCGCGGAGGTGTTCGCTCAGCAACAGGCCGGCCTTTTCGGCTGCCGAGCCGACCCGGATCAAGTAAACGTCCACGCCGGGTTCGATAGACACGGTTTCCAGTTGCTCGACCAAGGCCAGAATGCGTTCCATGCCCATCGCAAAGCCGATGGCGTGGTTGGCCTTGCCGCCCAGTTGTTCGATCAGGCCGTCGTAACGGCCGCCGGCGCAGATGGTGCCTTGGGCGCCGAGTTCGTCGGTGACCCACTCGAACACGGTCTTGCCGTAGTAATCCAGACCGCGCACCAGGCGGGTGTTCAGCTGATAACTAATGCCCAGATCGTCCAGCATGCTTTTCAGGCTGTCGAAATGTTGCAAACTGTCTTCGCCCAAATGTTCCAATAATACCGGCGCCTCGCGCAACATTAATTGCATGTCCGGGTTTTTGCTGTCCAAAATCCGTAGCGGATTGGTTTCCAGCCGGCGCAGACTGTCTTCATCCAGCACGTCGATGTGTTGCTTGAAATACTCGACCAGAACGCCGCGATAGGCGGCGCGCTCGGCACTGGTGCCCAGAGAATTCAACTGTAATTCCACTTTGTCGCGGATACCGAGTTTCTTCCACAGCCGGTCGGTCAGCAATATCATTTCCGCGTCGATATCCGGGCCGGGCATGCCGTAGGTTTCCACGCCCAGTTGATAGAATTGCCGGTAGCGGCCTTTTTGCGGACGTTCGTGCCGAAACATCGGGCCGTAATACCACAGCCGGTGGCTTTGGTTATGCAGCAAGCCGTGTTCCAGGCAGGCGCGCAAACAGCCGGCGGTGCCCTCCGGACGCAAGGTCAGCGAATCGCCGTTTCTGTCGTCGAACGTGTACATTTCCTTTTCGACGATGTCGGTGACTTCGCCGATGGAACGTTTGAATAGCTCGGTTTTTTCGACGATGGGCAGGCGGATCTCCTGATATCCGTAACCGCCGAGCACTTGCCGGGCGTTCTGTTCCAGCCACTGCCAGTAAGGAGATTGCTCGGGCAGAATGTCGTGCATGCCGCGGATGGCCTGAATGGCCTGTTGTTGTTTTGCCATGTGTATTCGTTGCCGGATTATTTGCTTATCGCGGTTTTGGCTTGTAGGGCCTCGGTGGAGGTTGGAAAATTAATCAGTAATTGTTCTTTGTAGTTTTCCGCCGCCTGATGGTTGCCCAGCGCCCGTTCGGTTTGAAAGCCGAACCACAGGCTTTCCGGCGTGTGCTTGGCGACGGCCAGATAACGCTCCAAAAATGCCCGCGCCGACATGTATTGCCGGTTGTTGTAGCTGATTTTCAGCATTTCCAGCAAGGCGGGCGGATATTCGGGTTCGGCGAACAAGGCGCGGCGCAGATACTCTTCGCCCTTGGCCGGGTCGTTTTGCAGCAGCAGACAGATGCCGATATTGCTCAAGGCCAGCCAAGGCCGTTGATTCATCGGCGAATCCAAGGCTTCCCGCAGCATCGCCATGCCTTTATCGTGTTTGCCGCGTTCGCATAAAAAACGCCCGTAATTGTTTTTGGTGCTGTAATTGTCCGGGTCTTTGCCGATGGCGGCTTGGTAAAAGTCGGTAGCTTGTTCGTCGTCCTTGATGCGTTCGTAAAACACCGCCAGCGCATTCAGGGTTTCCGGGTTGCCGGACTCCAGGTCGTATGCCTTTTCCAGTTTTTCCTTGGCCACTTCCAGCATGCCCATCTCCAGATACCGGACGCCCATTTGTAAATTCAGGTTGGCTTTTTCATGGCTGCTCATGCCCTTGCCGCCGAAATCGGGCAGCAGGCCGCAGGCACCGAGTAAGGTGCAAGCGGCCGAGACAGCCCAAAAACGCCGGCCATGCTTACATGGCATGGGGCGCGGTCCTCGCGGTTTGCAGTTTTAAATGCCGGCGGCTTTTGTCCTGGACTTGACCGACCAACTGTCCGCAAGCGGCATCGATATCCTCGCCACGGGTCTTCCTGATGGTGGTGACGATGCCGGCATTGTGCAAAATGTCGCGGAACTTCAAAATCGCCGCCATCTCCGAACAACGGTATTGCGATTGCGGAAATGGGTTGAACGGAATCAGGTTGACTTTGGATGGCACGTGGCTGAGCAGCTTAACCAAGGCTTTGGCGTGCTCGGCGCTGTCGTTGATGCCGTCCAGCATTACATATTCGAAGGTAATGTGCTTTCGCGGGCCGGCTTTGGCGTAGGCGCGGCAGGCGTCCATCAGTTGTGCCAGCGGGTATTTTTGGTTGATCGGCACCAGTTCGTCGCGCAAGGCGTCGATTGGGGCGTGCAACGAAACCGCCATGCTGACGTCGCAGACGTCGGCCAAACGGTGCATGGCCGGTACCACGCCGGAGGTGCTGATGGTGACCCGGCGTTTGGACAAGCCGAAGGCAAAGTCGTCCATCATCAAATTCATGGCGGCAACGACATTGTCGAAATTCAGTAACGGTTCGCCCATGCCCATCATCACTACGTTGGTGATCCTGTGCTCAGGGCCCAGGCGCTGTTGCGCCAGATACAATTGGCCGATGACTTCCGCAGTGGACAGGTTGCGATTGAAGCCTTGTTGGGCGGTGGAACAAAAACTACAGGCCAGGGCACAACCGACTTGCGAGGAAATGCACAAGGTGGCGCGGCGCTCTTCCGGAATGTAGACGGTTTCCACCTTATTGCCGCAATGGGTCTGCATGGCCCATTTGCAGGTGCCGTCCGAAGCCAGTTGTTCGGCGACGATTTCCGGGGTACGGATGCAGCAGTTTTCCTTGAGATAGCCGCGCAGGGATTTGCTCAGGTTGGTCATGTCGTCGAAATCGACGACGCCTTCCTGATAAATCCATTTCAGCAGCTGGGTGGCCCGAAATGGTTTTTCCCCCAGACCGACAAAAAAGGCTTGCAGGCCTTTTCTGTCGAAATCCAGCAGATTGATAGTTGCCGGCTTAGCGGATGCGATCGCAGAGTTCATCGGCCGAGAAGAAGTAAGCGATTTCTTTCGCGGCGGATTCCGGTGCATCGGAACCGTGCACGGCATTTTCATCGATGCTGACGGCGAAATCGGCGCGAATGGTGCCGGGCGCGGCTTCCTTGGGATTGGTGGCGCCCATCAGTTCGCGGTTTTTCAGTACCGCGTTTTCGCCTTCCAACACTTGTACGACGACGGGGCCGGAAATCATGAAGCTAACCAAGTCTTTGAAAAAACCGCGTTCTTTATGCTCGGCATAAAAACCTTCGGCTTGTTCCTGGCTCAATTGCAGCATTTTGGATGCGACCACCCGCAAACCGTTTTTTTCGAAGCGGCTGACAATTTCTCCTATCACGTTTTTAGCGACTGCATCCGGCTTGATGATAGAGAAAGTACGTTCAATTGCCATTATTTAAACTCCAGTTAAGGTTAATGATAAAAATTTCCGAAAATTATAACTTGATTAGATGGACAGTTTTTCGACCCGGCGGTTGTCGCCGTAGAGCCAGTTCACCAGCATGCGGGTGCCGGTAATGGCGGTAAACATCGAGGTCAGAATGCCCAGGCACAGCACCACCGCAAAACCTTTCACCGGGCCGGTACCGAAACCGAACAATAACAAGGCTACCAGCAAGGTGGTGACGTTGGAGTCCAGAATGGTGGAGAACGCTTTTTCATAGCCGACGAAAATACTGGCTTGCGGGCTGTTGCCGTTGCGCAGTTCCTCGCGGATGCGTTCGTTGATGAGGACGTTGGCGTCCACCGCCATGCCCACGGTCAACACGATGCCGGCCATGCCGGGCAGGGTCAGGGTGGCTTGCAACAGGGACAGAATGGCAATCAGCAACACTACGTTGAAGATCAGCGCAAAGTTGGCGATCAAACCGAAGGCCCGGTAGTAGATGACCATGAACACCACCACCAGCAGGAAGCCGATGTTGATCGACAGCATGCCCTGGTCGATGTTTTCCTGGCCCAAACTAGGGCCGACCGTGCGTTCTTCGACGATTTCAACCGGCGCGGCCAATGCGCCCGCTCTTAATAACAGGGCCAATGTACGGGCTTCCTGCGGACTGTCCAGGCCGGTGGTTTGGAAGCGTTTGCTGAAAGAGTCGCGAATGGTGGCGACGCTGATGACTTTTTCGACTTTTTCCTTATGTTGAACTTTTTGGCCGTCGACGATCTGGGTTTCGGACTTGTATTCGATGAATACCACCGCCATCGGCTTGCCGATGTTTTCCTGGGTCAGCTTGCCCATTTTCTTGGCGCCGATGCCGTCCAGCGTAATGAAAACGGCGGCTTGGCCGTCTTGGTCCAAACCGGACGAGGCGTCGGTAATCTGATCGCCGGTGACGATGACCGAGCGTTTCAGCAATAGCGGGGCACCGTTTTTGTCGTAATACACGCGGCTGCCCACCGGCACGTGGCCTTCCAAAGCCGATTTGACGTCGTGTTCCACGTCCACCAGGCGGTATTCCAGAGTGGCGGTGGTGCCCAGCAGTTCCTTGGCGCGCGCGGTATCCTGCACGCCCGGCAATTGCACCACGATGCGGTTGCCGCCCTGTTGTTGGATGATGGGTTCCGCTACGCCCAGTTCGTTAACCCGGTTGCGCAGGGTGGTAATGTTTTGGTCCAGCGCGGACTTTTTGATGGCCAAGATCTCGCGTTCCGGAAGGGTCAGCAGAAATTCGTTGGGGCCGCTTTCGGCCAGATCGAGGTTGCGAAAATCTTTGTTTAATACCGCTGCCGCGGCCACCCGATTTTCCTCGTCGGGCAGTACCACTTTAATGCCGTTGGCTTCCTTGGAAACGGATTGATAACGTACCTTGGCGTCTCTGAAGGCGCCGCGGATGTCGTTGTTGTAACGTTCGTCCGCTTGTTTCAGGGCGGTATCCATGTCCACTTCCAGCAGAAAATGCACGCCGCCGCGCAAGTCCAGGCCCAAATACATGGGTTCCGCGCCCAGCGCATTCAACCAGCCGGGGGTTGCCGGAGCCAGATTCAACGCCACGGTGGCCTGGTTGGCCATTTTGTTTCTGAGCAGGTCCGCGGCCTTCATTTGCTCGTCGGTGTTATTGAAACGGGCCAGGATTTTACCGTCTTTAAAGTCGAGGGTTTTGACGGTAAAGCCGGCGTCTTTAAGCGTGGCGGCCACTTTGTCGGCTTGCGCCTGTTCCAGCGGAGTCGAGTTGCTGGAAGCCAGTTGCACCGCCGGATCGTTGCCGAAAAGATTGGGTAGCGAATAAATGAGGGCAAAAACCAGAACGGTCAGGACCAGGATGTTTTTCCAAAGCGGGAAGTGATTTTGCATGGGTTTCCGTTAAAGCAGAGACAACTGCGCTGTTACCGAAGGTCAAGTGTGAATGGATAGGTAAATGACAGAAAACTTAAACTTTGGGTTTTTTGTTCAAGGTTTTGTAAGTGCCTTTCGGCATCATGTTGGCGATGGCATGGCGTTGTACTTGAATGAAGCTGTTTTCGGCCACTTCCAGTTTGACGAAGTTGTCGTCCAGCTCCGCGACTTTGCCTAAAATGCCGCCGGTGGTGACGACTTCCGCACCTTTGTTCAGCGCCGCCAGCATTTGCTTTTGTTCTTTGTTGCGTTTGGATTGCGGGCGGATGAACAGAAAATAAAAGAAAACTAAAATACCCAATGGAAACAGCATGCCTTCGAAACCGGGTTGTGAAGTTGCGGGCGCGGCTTGGGCCATGGCGTCGGAGATAAAAAAGCTCATTGTTGTCCTCTTAAAATTATTATCGTCGTGTTGTAAAGAGTGTCCGGTGCCGGACCGGAAAGTCGGGCATTATGCCACAGTCGGGCCGGTTATCGCATATCGGCTTGATTTTAGAGTTGTTATCAAAAACAACGACCTATCTGTTCGCCCAGTTTTACGGGCTTGCCGGCGGTCAGTTCGTCCAGCCAGGCTATTTTGTCCTTGCCGAATAGCACGATAATGGTGGAGCCCATATTGAAGCGGCCCATTTCCGCGCCTTTTTCCAGAGTGGGGGCATTGTCCTGGTATTTCCAGGTCCTGGCGGTATCAACGGTTGGCGGGGTGACGACGCCGTGCCAAACCGTTTCCACGCTGGACACGAAAATCGCCCCAACCAAAACCAGCGCCATGGGGCCGGCTTCGGTATCGAACATACAGACCACGCGTTCGTTGCGGGCAAATAAGTTGGGCACGGCATTGACGGTGGTATTGTTGACGCTAAACAGGCGGCCGGGGATATGCACCATTTCTTTCAGGGTACCGGTCAGCGGCATATGCAGGCGGTGATAATCCTTGGGAGAGAGGTATATGGTCGTGAAAGAGCCGTTCTCAAAGGCTTTGGCGCGCTCGGCGTCGCCGCCCAGTAACTCCAGTGCCGTATAGCTATGGCCCTTGGCTTGAAATATCCGGCCGCCCTCTATAGGGCCGGCCTGACTGACGGCGCCGTCGGCGGGGCAGGTGATGGCATCATGTGCTGCCGCTACGGGCCGGCAACCTTCCGTTAATTCACGGGTGAAGAATTTATTGAAGCTGGCGTAATGATCCAGATCCTGAACTTTGGCTTCGCTCATGTTGACCCCGTAAAGGCGGATGATCAGTTTGATGAACAGGTTCTTCCATAATCTGTTTTCGCAGTGAGTGAGCTTGGACATCATTCCGGACAGCGCGTGATGCGGTAGAGCGTATTGGGGAAGTACGGTAACTATATCTTTTAAGGTCATGATTCGGAGTCGGGGGTTTTTCCGCTGATAAAATAGGCAAAGGCGATCACTTCGGCGACGGCGATATACAGCTGCTGCGGTATTTCGTCGCCCAGCGGTACTTGGGCCAGGATGCGCGCCAGTTCGGGTTCGTTTTGCAGCGGCACGCCGTGTTTTTCGGCAATCGCTAAAATTTGCTGAGCGGTAAACCCTTCGCCTTTGGCGGTGACTTTCGGCGCATTTTTGCCGTCGTATTTTAAGGCGACGGCAATGTCGCTGTTATAAAAGGTTCTGCCGCTCACGGTTGCTCAGGGCAGGTTGACCACTGCCGGCGCCTGCCAGTCCCGGTTGCGGTGTTCGGCAATCACTGTTGTGTAAATGCCGCCGCGCACATTAAACTCGGCGCGCAGACGCATGAAGTTAGGCGAAATCGCTGAAACGATATGGTCGAGGATTTCGTTGGTTACCGCTTCGTGAAAGGCGCCGCGCTCGCGGAACGTCCACATATAAAGTTTCAGCGATTTCAATTCGACGCATAGTTTATCCGGTACATATTCGAGCACCAGTTTGGCGAAGTCGGGCTGGCCGGTCATCGGGCACAGGCAGGTGAATTCGGGGATGTCGATGCGAATGGTAAAATCGCGTTCCGGTCTGGGGTTTTCGAAAGTGGTCAAATCTGAGCTGGGTTTTGTAGTCATTGCTGGTTTTCGTTAGTTTAATGGTAACTATTCAGCGTAGGTTGGGTTAGGCGCTAGCCGTAACCCAACGCATCGGCTTATGGCGGTGCCACGGCTTCGATTGCCGGGTTATGCTCTATCGAGCTAACCCAACCTACGCAATTGATCCGCATTGGCTGGCATTCACTGAATAGTTGCGTTTAATGAATCCGCATACCGCGTCCTTGAATTTTATCAGCTATGCGCGTGGAAAAAATTAAAGATTAACTTCAAGGATTTGCAAAACGGGTCGGGCATAGTGTGCGCTAAGTCGGTTTATTCGAAATATCCGCCGGTACTCTTGCAAAATTGCGCTAAAATTCCGCCGTAGTATCACCCGATGCTATCGATGTTTCCATGGGAGGTCGATGATGGACATTACCGCATTAAATCAAAAAAACATACCCGTCGGTCGGAGTAGTGCGGCCGGCGCAAATGCAACGGAAGTTGACGGCTTAGCTAGCCAAAGAAACGTTGCCCCCACGGGCCGCGACGGCGAGAAGGACAATAGTGTGGCCCGCGATAGCGCCACCATCTCCACGGAAGCCTTGCAGTTGTCTAACACGGCTTCCGTGAAACAGGCGACTAATCAAACGCAAATTCCGGATCGCCAAAAAGCGCAGGAAGCGGCCAGCAATATTATTTCCGCTATCCAAAGCAACCCTGCCCAAGCAAAAGATGCCTTCGCCAACGCTTCTCCAACCAGAGCGGCGAATGCCCTGGCGGCTTAAACGCTAGCGCGGCGCCCTGGTTCAATAAAGCCAGGGCAGTAGGCGCCAGCTGGTTCGGCTATATTCGCGATAGGCTACGCCGAACGCTTGCAGCAGCATCCGTTCTTCTATCGTTATTCGTATCCGAAAGCCCCGGAAAATGGGCACGGTTAAACACAATAAGGCTAGAAAATCCCCCATTGCCCAGCCGGCCGCGGCAAGCGCCAGCAGCAAACCCGTGTATGCCGGGTGGCGAACGGCGCGGTAAGGGCCGCTGGTAATCAAGCGGTGTTGCTGTTGGATCGCGACATCTGTGGTAAAAAACCGGCCCAAGTGTTTAACCGCCCAAAACCTAAGGCTCAAACCGCAGCCGAAAACCAACATTGCCAGTAATTGCCGGGGTAGATAAGGCATGGGAATCGGCAGCCACGCCAAGTATTTAAAACCAAAGGCCAACACTAAACTACCCAAAACACTCCGCCAGAGCCAGCGTTGCGAACGCCGTTCCAGTTTCAGGATAGATTGCCGGTCCGGGCGCGATTGCCGGGCCAAACTAATCTCCGCGAAGACCCAAAGCAGGCAAAGCGCCAGCCAAGCGAGGCGAACGGATGTCATTAAGGTTCCTGTTTGAATGGTATGAAATCAGCCGGCGCGGCCAAGCCTCATGTAACATACCGCAATTTGCCGGCCGATATGAAAAAGATCATCGAACTGAAACAGGTTTATAAGGCCTATCCGCAGGCCGGTGCGCCGCAGACTGTTTTGCACGATATCAATCTGGCAATCTTTCCCGGCGAATTTGTCGCTATCGTCGGCCCGTCCGGCAACGGCAAATCGACGTTACTGAATTTGTTGACCGGCATCGACCATCCCAGCCGCGGCCAAGTGATCGTAAACGGCGCCGCCCTGCGGGAACTGAGTAACGAAAAGCTGACGCGCTGGCGCGGTGCCAATGTCGGCATTGTATTTCAATTTTTTCAATTGTTGCCGACTTTAAATCTGCTGCAAAACACCGTGTTGCCGATGGATTTCTTGGGCAAGCTGCCCAAACGCCAGCGCCGGGAACGGGCCATGCAATTATTGGAGCAGGTCGGTCTGGCCGATGCCGCCGACCGTTTACCCAGTCAGGTTTCCGGCGGGCAACAGCAACGGGCGGCGATTGCCCGCGCTTTGGCGAACGATCCGCCGCTGATTGTGGCCGACGAACCCACCGGTAATCTGGATGCCGCCACGGCCGACGCGGTGTTCGATTTGTTTGCCCATCTGCGCGATCAAGGCAAGACGCTGGTGATGGTGACGCACAACGAAGCGCTCGCCGATGCCGCCAGCCGCAAGCTGGAAATCCGTTCCGGCCGCATTCATGCCGATACGCCGGCGCGGGTAGGCTGATTTGCATACCTTATGGCATAAGGCGATTGCCGACCTGGGGCTGTCCAAGTCGCGGAGTCTGCTGGCCGTGGCCAGTATGGCGGCCGGCGTGTTTTGTGTCGGCGTCTTGTTCGGCATGATCGATTTGCAACTCAGCCAAATGGACGCAGCCCACAGGTTGTCGCAACCGTCGCATATCAATCTGATTTTACGCGGCGATGCCGACATGGCGTTGCTGGCAAAGGTCAAAGCCTTGCCCGGTGTGGCCGCTGTCGATACCCAAACGCCTGTTTCCGTGCGGTTTCGGCGTTCGGATGCCGCTGCTTGGGAGTTGGCGACCCTGATCGTTCGTGCCGATTATGCAGCGCAACGCTTCGATAAAATCAGTCTGGATACCGGTCGGTGGCCTTCCGCCGGGCAGATAGCCGTTGAAAATTTATCGGCCCGGTATACCGGTTTGCGGATTGGCGACAGTCTGGAATTGGAAACCAAAGCGGGTAATCGCCGTGTTGCGATTGGCGGCGTTGTGCGGCATCCTTTCGTCAAGCCGCCGAAATTCGGCGGTCAACTGCATTTTTTTACCGACCCTGCCGGTGCGGCGGGGTTTGGCGTGTCCGAGCATACTTTTCGCCAGCTATTGCTGCAAGTGACGCCTCCTTATAGCGAGGATAAAGCCCGCGCAGTGGCTAGCGAGGTGAGTGGCTTGCTGTCCAAGCACGGCATTACCGTGAATGTCACGCTGTTGCAGGATCCGGAAAAACACTGGGGCCGGCCTTTCATGGCCGGTATTAATGGCGTTTTGCAAATCATGGCTATGGTCTCGCTGGTTTTGGCCAGCGTGCTGATCCTGAATACCGTGTCCGCGCATATTGCCCAACAAACCGATCAGATCGGCGTGATGAAAGCATTGGGGGGCGGCCGCTTTACCATAGCCTCGGTTTATCTGCTTGAAATCCTGGGGTGGGCATTGCTGGCGATCGCGCTGGCGATGCCCATCGGTTTGCTGGCGGCATACCTGAGTGCTTGCCAATTGTTGGCGGTGTTCAATATCGACTGCGGCGATTTTCATTATTCGCCCCGGGCGGTTTACCTGATGGTGTTGGGCGGCATCCTGGCGCCGTTGTCGGCCGCATTGGGGCCGATTTGGTGGAGATCCGGCCTGAATGTGCGAATCGCCATGGCCAGTTATGGCCTTGGCGCGGATTTTGGCGGCAACCGTTTCGATTTTTGGGTGGAACGCCTTGGCGCCCGCTGCTTGTCGACCTTGCACGCGGCGGCCCTGGGCAACCTGTTTCGGCATAAGGGCCGCTTTGTTTTGACGCAAAGCGTGTTAATCATTGCCGGGATCCTGTTTATGGTATTGATGAGTCTGGCCGCTTCGCTGAATTTAACGCTGGATAATGAAATGGACCGTAGCCGGTATACGGTGCGGTTGGGGTTCGCTGCCGACCAACCGGCGGACAAAATCAGGGAAATCGCCCTATCATTGCCGAGCAGCCGGCAAATCGAAGTGTGGCGGCGTCTGCCGTTGGAAATGGCTAAAAACGGTCGGGTGTTACGGCAAAAAGGCAGTCTGGGGGTGCAAATGCTGGCGCTGCCGGCCGCCGGAGACATGTATCGGCCTTTGATCGAATCCGGGCGCTGGTTCAATGCCGAAGACGTCGGACAGCCTGTGTTGGTACTGAGCACCGACACCGCCGCTTTAAACGGCATTCGGGCGGGCGATTGGCTGGACGTGGCGATAGGGTCAAAGCGGCAACGTTGGCAAGCGATAGGCACTTACCGTTGGTTGGCCGGCACCAACTACAGCGTCGAACCGGTTTACGCGCTGCTGGAAACTATTCAGCCGCAGGCGCAACAGCCGGAGTTAGCCACTTTTGCCTTGATACAAGCCCCGATGGCTTCTCTTGCCGAGGAAGCCGATTATCTGCGGGCTTTAAAAAGCCGTTTTCAAGCTGCCGGGATGCCTTTGGATGTCTATAACACTCAGGCTAAACTGGAACAACGCCAATTTGCCCGCAATCAGTTTAAACCCATGCTAGGGACGCTGATGGGGTTGGCAAGCATGATTGCGGCCGTGGGAGGCATCGGTTTGTCCGGGACCTTGGCCATCGGCGTATTGCAACGCACGCGGGAAATCGGGGTGCTGCGGGCCATCGGGGCGCCTTCTAAAGCCATATTCGGTTTGTTTTTGAGCGAAGGGCTGCTGCACGGCATGTTGGCCTGGGTTTTGAGTTTACCGTTGGCCTATCTGGCGGCCGAACCTATGACCGAACAACTGGGCCGGACATTATTCGGCATGGCATTGGATTTTACTTTTGCCGGTTGGGCGGCGGTCTATTGGCTGGGCATGGTACTCGGTCTGGCTGGGCTGGCCTCCTATTGGCCGGCCCGTAAGGCCGCGGGCATGACGGTCGGCAAGAGTCTGGCGCATTGAACCGGCAAACTTTAGCGTTGCGGCGAAAATACCGGCCAACGCATCCGGCGGCGGATGCGGCGGCGGATGCGGCCAAACCCGGCGGAGGTTAATATTGGATTATAGCCAGCCCGACCGTTTTAAGCGCCAATACAGCAGTAAACTACCGATCGAAACACCTCCGACCACTAGCGGATAGCTGTATTCCCATTCCAGTTCCGGCATGTGTTTAAAGTTCATGCCATACCAGCTGAACAGCATGGTGGGAATGGCCAGGATGGCGCCCCAGCCGGCCAGCCGTTTCACCACTTCGTTTTGCCTGACGGTCTCAAAAGTCAAATGTACCTGCATGGCGGCGATCAGCATTTCCCGCATGCCGTCCATGGCGCGGTCGATGCGGCTGATATGGTCGGCAATATCCCGGAAGTACAGGCGTACGTCCTTGGGGATATTGATCTCGTGCGAATGCATCAACACGTTGCAAATATCGATGACCGGCATGATGATGCCTTGCATCTGAATGAGTTCGCGCTTTAATTCGTACAGGCCTTCCATGGTTTGCCGGCTGGGGTGGTTGGCGAATATCGCCGATTCCAGGGCGTCGAAACGGGCTTGCAAGCCGTCCAATACCGGTATGTAATTGTCGACGATAAAGTCCATGATGGCATAAAGTGCAAATCCGGGGCCCTTGGCCAGTTGGTGCGGCAAGGCTTCGCAGCGGGCGCGGACTTTGCTATGGCCCAGAGAAGCTCCATGGCGGACCGTGACTAGAAAATGGCTGCCGACGAAAAAATGGGTTTCGCCGAACTCGATACCGTCATTTGCCAGCACGGCGGTATGCAACACAATAAACAGCGAGTCGCCGTATTCTTCGAGTTTCGGCCTTTGGTGGGCCGAGCGGGCGTCTTCCACCGCCAATTCATGCAAACCGAATGCGTTTTGTATGCTGGCGAGCAACGCCGGGTCAGGTTCGCGCAGGCCCAGCCAGATAAAATGATCGGGTTGCCTGATGGCTTCGCCGATGCTGTCCATGTCGATATCGCCTACGCTGACCCCGTGTAGGTAGGCGACGCCTTTCATGATCATGTTGTTATCGTTGGGGTTTGGCAAGAATGGTCTCCGGGTTGTATGGGGCTTGCGAGCGGATTAAGGCGCGGCGCGGTTTTCATGCACCGCCCGAAGCGGCCATGTTGTTTGTATAAAAGTCGGCAGCCTAAAAATAGGCTGCTAAATTTGATCGATTATCATGAAGCGGTTTAATCTTTATGGCAAATTGCCGAACCTTATCGATCAGCCGCGGCATTTTAGGGCTATAGTTGTACTGCAAAACACCAAGCCGTTTTTCTTGGCGACACACGGCGGATTTTATTTTTTAAGTGTTGGGTTGATTCATGACAAATAAAGACGGGCCGGCCGCCAAAGCGCTGGATTTGGATTATGCGCTGGCTTTGGCCATCAGGCTGCATCAAGCGCGGGAACTGGATGACGCGGAAGAGCTGTACCGCACTATCCTCGGGCAATACCCCCGTTTTCCGGAAGCGCTGCATTTTTTGGGTTTGCTGAGGCACCAAAAGGGCGATAACGCGCAAGCGATCCGGCTGATCGAGCAGGCGATTGCGGAAGCGCCGGCGTATTCGGATGCCCATAACAATTTAGGCAACATATTTAACCGGCTGGAGGATTTTGAAAAAGCCGCGGACAGCTATAGCCAGGCGCTGGAGTTAAACCCGGATAATGCGGCGGCGTTTAATAATTTTGGGGTGGTGTTAAGCCAGTTGTCGCGGATAGAAGACGCGATAGAGGCTTTTTCCAAGGCGATTGCGCTGATGCCGGGAAATGCCGAATTTTATCGTAACCTGGGTAATGCCTATAAAAAACAGGGCGAATTTGCCAAATGCATCGAGGCGTATCGGAAAGTTATCGGTTTAAAACCTTACAATGCCGAAAATTACGAAAACCTGTGCGCGGCGATGTGTCTGCAGGGCAAGGCCGAAGACGCCATTGTGTTAGTGAAGGAATGGCTGGAACACGATCCGGCAAATCCCTTGGCGTTGCACCGCTTGCGGTCGTATACCGGCGAATTCGATTTACCCAGGGCCTCGGACGAATATATTGTCCAAACATTCGATGATTTTGCCGATAGTTTCGATATGGTGCTCAAGCGCCTGGAGTACAAGGCGCCGTTTTTGGTCTCCGACGCGGTAAAGGAAATTTTTAGTCAAGCCGAAACGGGTTTGGATATTCTGGATGCCGGTTGCGGAACCGGCCTGTGCGGGCCTTTGCTGAAACCTTATGCCAAATATTTGGCGGGGGTTGATTTGTCCGCCAAAATGCTGGAAAAAGCCAAAAAACGCGGATGTTACGACGATTTGCTGCATGCCGAGTTAACCGAATGCATCGCCTCGTATCCGGCGCGCTGCGATGTGATTGTCTCGGCGGATACTTTGGTTTACTTTGGCGATCTGCAAGCGGTATGTTTGGCGGCGGCGTCGGCGTTAGTACCCGCCGGCCACTTCGTTTTTACCTTGGAACGGACCGAGGAAAATATCGCGCAAGGGTTTAAAATTCAGCCGCATGGACGGTTCGGCCATACGGAAGCGTATGTCGAAAATGTCTTGATGTTGGCCGGCTTGGCGCCGATTTTATTGGAAAAGGTCATGTTACGCTATGAAGGCGGAGTCCCGGTCGATGGGTTTTTGGTAGTTGCCCGCAAGGTTTTGAATCAGTAAAGCTAACGAGTGGAAAATATATGGCTGATTTGGTGTCATTAAATAAGGTTTTAATCCCGAGGGCGGCGCTCATTTGCCAGGATATTGAGCTTGACCAATCGGCCAGGGCCTGTCTGGCCGCCGATCCCGCGCCGGTGGATTTTTTGAAAAGCCTGATCGAGCAAAAATTGTATCCGGATGCCGTGCGTTTTTTGGCTAGGGCGTTACCGAAACGGGAGGCGGTTTGGTGGGCGTGCCTGAGTGCGCGCAGTTGCATGCAGGAAAAGCCCGAGCCGAAATTGGTGCAAGCCGTGGAAGCGGCCGAGGCATGGGTCTATAAGCCTACTGAAACGAATCGGCGCCAAGCCTTTAATGCCGCCGAAGCCGCGTCGTTCGAAAATCCCGCGGCCTGGGCGGGCATGGGGGCTTTCTGGAGCGAGGGCAGCATGGCGCCGGAAAACGTTCCGGCGGTACCGCCGGCGGACAATTTGACCGCCAAGGCCGTGGCTGGCGCGGTGATGTTGGCGGCGGTGCAAAGCCAGCCGGAAAAAGCTAATGATAAGTATCTGTTTTTTCTGGAACAGGGTGTCGACATTGCCAATGGTGGCAATGGTCGGCTTTGGCAACAAGCCGGCTAAAACGTAAAAGAGGATAGGGTTATGGGTCAGCCTGCCGCGAGAATCACCGATATGCATGTGTGTCCGATGTTTACCGGCCCGGTGCCGCATGTCGGAGGGCCTATTTTGCCGCCTGGCGCTATTACAACCCTGATCGGTAAGATGCCGGCCGCGCGGGTTGGGGATATGGCTGTCTGTGTGGGGCCGCCCGATGCAATAGTCAAAGGGTCGGCGACGGTTTTGATCGGCAAAATGCCGGCGGCCAGAATGGGCGATCAGACCGCTCATGGCGGGGTGATTGTGCTGGGTTGCCCGACGGTTTTGATAGGCGGCTGACCCTGCGCTGAAAATGTTACACAAATGATAAGCGGACTATAGGACTTCAATCATGGCTCTATCTCAAGTTGATCGGATAGCATCGGTAACCACGCCGTTGGGCGAGACTGATTTGCTGTTATATCGAATGACCGGCACCGAGCATTTGAGCCAGTTATTCGAATATGAGTTGGAGTTGCTCAGCGAAAAGAACGATATCGATTTAAAGGCTTTGCTGGGCAAAAACGCCACGGTCAAACTATTGTTGCCGGACGGCAAGCATCGCTCTTTTCATGGCGTGGTGACCCGTATCAGTCTGTTCGGCATGTTGGGCCGCTTATATTATTACCGGGCGACCTTGCGGCCTAAGCCTTGGTTGTTGTCCAGAACCGGTAATTGCAGAATCTTTTCCAATTTATCGGTGCCGGATATCGTCAAGAAAGTGTTGGCCGAGCACGGCTATACCGATTTAGAAAATAAATTGTCCGGCACCTATGAGCCGCGCGAATATTGCGTGCAGTATCGGGAAAGCGATTTTAATTTTATCAGCCGCCTGATGGAGTCGGAGGGTATTTACTATTACTTTAAACATACCGACAGCCAGCATACCATGGTGCTGTGCGACGACAGTTCCGGTCATGCGCAACCGCCCAAGCAGACAGTCCGTTATTTGCCGCCCGAAAATCAAGGCCGGCGTAAAGAAGAGCATATATTCGACTGGCGGGTCAGCGAGGAAATCCAAAGCGGGGTTTACGAGCATGACGACTTCGATTTCGAGAAGCCGAAAGCCGAGTTGAAAACCACCTCTAACGATCCCGGCGGACATGAGGAAGACGGCAAGGAAGTGTACGATTACCCCGGCAATTACATCAAAACGGCGAATGGGGATCATTACGCCAAAGTCAGAATGCAGGAGATGCGGGCCGGGTTTGAGTATATTTCCGCCTCCGGCAACACGCGCAACTTGGCGGCAGGCAATAAATTCGACCTGATCGAGTTTCCGCGCAAAGACCAAAACCAGGAATATATTGCCGTTTCCACCCAAATACAGCTGCAAAACAATGGTTACGAATCATTCGGTATTGCCGATTGCATGGAACCTTATCAGTGCTTGTATACGGTCATCAGCAGCAAATTCAATTATCGGGCGCCTAGAATCAGCCGCATTCCGATAGTGCAAGGCGTGCAAACCGCCATAGTGGTGGGAAAATCCGGCGACGAGATTACCACCGATAAATACGGCCGCGTCAAAGTGCAGTTTCATTGGGACCGCGAGGGTAAGAACGACGAAAACAGTTCCTGTTGGGTGCGGGTAGCCCAAGTGTGGGCGGGCAAAAACTGGGGGGCCATCCATATTCCGCGGATCGGACAGGAAGTGATCGTGGATTTTCTGGAGGGGAATCCGGACCGGCCCATCATAACCGGGCGGGTTTATAATGCGGACCAAATGCCTCCTTACGATCTGGACGCCAATAAAACCCAAAGCGGGATAAAGTCGCGCAGCAGCAAGGACGGCTCGTCGGATAATTTTAATGAAATTCGCTTCGAAGACAAAAAAGGCGACGAAGAACTGTACATGCATGCCGAAAAGAACTTTACCCGCGTGGTAGAGAACGACGATGTGCATACTATCGGTTTCGACAAAAAGGATCCCGGCGACCAGAAAGTCGATATTTACAATGATCGAACCGTGACGCTGGACCAGGGTAACGATTTGCTCACCGTCAAAATGGGCAATAGAACGGCAGAGATCAAGCAGGGGAATGACGAGATCACGGTAGGCATGGGCAACCGCACGGTCAAGGTAAACACGGGCAAAATCACCGAAGAAGCGATGCAGTCGATTGAGCTGAAAGTGGGCCAGAACAGCGTGAAAATCGATCAGACCGGCGTAACGATTAAGGGCTTGATGATTAAAATAGAAGGGCAAACCACCACGGATCTTAAAGGCCTCACCACCACGGTTAGCGGCGATGCCATGCTAACCGTCAAGGGTGGTGTAGTGATGATTAATTAAACGCCGAAAGCCGTTTTTTTAAGCGTAAGCGGTTTTTTGCATGCCCGACGCTTGTTCCTTGAAGACGTCGGAGTAAACAGCAAAGCCGTTTTTGTAATCGGTTAACCACAATGGGTTTTGCAGAATATTTTTAACCGATATCTCGTAAGGCGTGCGTACCCCTTTATGGTCGCAGGGGGCGCCGATTTGCGACAGTTCGAAACCTTCCCGTCTGATAAAGCATGCCAGCGCGGGTGCCACGATAAAATACCAATAGTCCAAATTATTTTCCGAAGAATAGTCGACCGCGGCTTTAAACAGTCCCCAAATCATGCTGCGGGTTTGATTTTTGAAATTATAAAACGATCGGACTTTTTCGCTCTCCGCAGAGATTTCTTGCTCGGGTAATCCGTAGGGCGCAAAGCGTTTGGAAGAAAAACGCCGGGCTTCCTTGATGACGCACAACCTGGACATTTCCACCGAGGCCTTGCGTTTAACGTGGCTGATAGGTTGATGAGAGGCGCTATGTTTTTCGAACGGCAATGTGCCATTTTTGTTGAAAACCAAGCGTAATCCCCCCAGCCAATGGCCGGATATTTTGTGCCGGACTAAAAAATGCACGGCGTTATCGTCCCATTCATCGGACTCCATCTCGTCAGGGTAAAGCGTTTTGTCTTCAAAGCCCATTTCCTCGCAATAGACTTGATACCTAAGGTTGTAATGAATTTGTCTGCTTTCCGGCGTGTCCGCCAGGAAAACCTCAAAACAGTTATCAAAAGATTGCTTTTCGGAAACCAATGTAAAACTCCATAAGCTATTGGAAATAGTCCGTGGCTTAAATTCATCGCCGGGAGGGCGGCTAAATTTAAGTTTCGGAACAATTTTAGACTATATCTTTTACAGCGAATGTAAGCTTAAGCTTAAGATTGGATTAAAATCATATGACGAGTTGAAGTAGTCGTGCCGGTAAGGTTGGGCTAAATCCGGGTAATGCCAAAAACTTCGTGGTTTTTTTTTGCCGGTCTCTTGGCTACAATCTCTGCCGTTGATTGATATACATCATATAAACCGGGAGAAAAAAATGGCTGAATTCAGAAAGTACAAATGCAAAACCTGTGGTCATATTTACGATGAGCAGTTGGGCGATCCTCGCAATGGCGTTGCGCCGGGCACTCGTTGGGAAGATGTGCCGGAAGATTGGGGCTGCCCAAAGTGCGGCGCTGTGAAAGCCATGTTTACCTTAATGCGTTAAGCCGATTCGGATAGCTATCTATGCAAAAAAGGGCGCTACGGCGCCCTTTTTATTAAGTGTAAAGTTTAAGCCAGTTTACTTTTCAGGAAGTCGACGATTTCCGAAAAAGGAATTTCGCGGCTTTCATGCTCGGTACGTCCCTGGTACTCGACCATGCCGCTATCGAGCCCGCGGTCGCCAATCACAATCCGATGCGGGATGCCGATCAGTTCCATATCCGAGAACATGAACCCGGCCCGGACTTTTCTGTCGTCCAATAGCACTTCAATGCCTGCATCCAATAATTCGCGGTATATTTTTTCCACCGTTTCCAGCAGTCGGTCGGATTTATGCATGTTCATCGGGCAAATGGCGACCTGGAAAGGCGCCAGTTCGTTGGGCCAAATAATGCCGCGCTCGTCATGGCCTTGTTCTATGGCGGCCGCCACCACGCGGGAAATGCCGATACCGTAGCAGCCCATCAGCATGATTTGGTTTTTGCCGGCTTCATTGATGATGGCGGCATTCATGGCCGCGCTGTATTTGTCGCCCAGTTGAAAGATATGGCCGACTTCGATGCCGCGGGCGATGGTGATTCGACCTTGTCTGTCCGGACTGGGGTCGCCTTCCACCACCATGCGTAAGTCGGCGGTTGCCGGCAGAGGCAGGTCGCGCGCCCAGTTGACGCCGCTGTAATGTTTTCCGTCCCGGTTGGCGCCGCAGATGAAGTCGGCCATTAAGGCGGTAGCGCGGTCGGCGACGATGGGTATTTTTAACTCGATGGGGCCAAGCGAGCCGGGCTTGCAGCCGCAAGTGGCGATAATTTCTTCATCGCCGGCGAATTGCAGCGGCGAGAGTACGCCGGGAATTTTTTCGGCTTTGATAGGGTTTAACTCGTGGTCGCCCCTCAGCAGCAAGGCGACCAATCTGTTGTCGTCGCCTCGTACGATCAAGGTCTTCAGGCATTGTTCGGCGCCGACATTGAAAAACCGGCTGACTTCTTCGATGCTGTGCTGGTTGGGAGTGTCTACCAGGGTTAAGGTTTCGGCCGCTTCAGGGCGTTCGCCTTGGGGTGCCAAGGCTTCGGCTTTTTCGACGTTGGCGGCATAATTGCTGGCGTCTGAAAAGGCAATCGCATCTTCGCCGGAATCGGCCAGCACATGGAATTCATGCGATACCGCGCCGCCAATGGCGCCGGAGTCGGCGATGACGGCGCGGAATTTCAATCCGAAGCGGTTAAAGATATTGGTATAGGTTTGATACATTACATTGTAGGTTTTTTGCAGAGACTCTTGGTCGAGATGGAACGAATAGGCGTCCTTCATCACAAACTCGCGCGAACGCATGACGCCGAAACGGGGACGGATTTCATCGCGGAATTTGGTCTGAATCTGGTAATAAGTGATCGGCAATTGCTTGTAGCTTTTCAGTTCGTTGCGGGCCAAGTCGGTGATAATTTCTTCATGCGTCGGCCCCAGGCAAAATTCGCGGGCATGGCGGTCTTGCATGCGTGCCAGTTCCGGTCCATATTTTTCCCAGCGGCCGGTTTCCTGCCAGAGTTCGGCCGGCTGCAGCGCCGGCATCAATACTTCCAGCGCACCTGCTTTGTTCATTTCCTCCCGCGTAATGTGTTCCACTTTACGCAAGACTCGCAGCCCCAAAGGCAGCCAAGTATAGATGCCGGCCGCAATTTTACGGATTAGGCCGGCGCGTATCATAAGCTTGTGGCTGGCGATTTCGGCATCGGCGGGGGTTTCTTTTACGGTGTTGAGTGGAAATTGGGATGTGCGCATATTGATGAAGTTTTATTGAGTCGATAAGCAGCTATTTTACCGGTTAAGCGGTAAACTGAGAATGTAATAGGGGGTTAATTTTACGGTAAAAATGGCCTATCATGAGCGAGTTTGTGTAATCCGGCTATATTTTGAAGCACGCACCGATGACATTGTCAGGTATTGGAAAATATGATTAAGGTTTTGCTGGTTGATGATCACGAGTTGATAAGAAGCGGGGTCGAGGCATTGCTGAATGCATTCGAAGACATTTCCGTGGTTGCCGTTTGCGATTGCGGCGAAAAGGCTTTGCAAATAATGGAGGCCGAGCTGCCCGACGTGGTGTTGATGGATGTGAATATGCCGGGCATGGGCGGTTTTGAAGCCTGCAGGAGGATTTTACAGCGCTTTCCCAAGGTCAAAATAGTCGGTTTATCCGTGCACAATGGCGGAGCGATACCGCAGCAATTATTAAAACTGGGGGTTGAAGGGTTTGTTTCCAAGGCTTCGCCGGTCAGCGAAATGGTAGGAGCTATTAGGGCTGTAATGTCCGGGAAGCGTTATTTATGCCAGGATGTAGCCAGCAATCTGGTATTCGAATCGATGGAGGGCGGCGAAGCCTCGCCGTTTTCGCAATTGTCGCAGCGCGAAGCGGAAGTGGCGCAGATGATATTAAAAGGCAAGGGCATTCAGGAGATCGCCGAAGCATTGACGCTTAGCGATAAAACCGTCAATACCTACCGCTACCGGCTATACGCGAAATTGAAGATCAAAAACGATGTCGAGTTGACTCGGCTGGCGGTTAAGCACCATTATTCCGAACCGATCTAAATCCGCTGAGTTACCCGCCCAAGGCGGGCGGGTCGCCGAGATTAAACCAAGCCGCGCGCTTTGCCGAAGGCCTCTCTGAAATCGATAACGACGGGCTTGTCGCTCTCCAACATGGATTTTAACAATTCATGCTGTAATTGATATTTGACGTTGCCGACCGCCAGCGCGCCTACCCCAACGGCCTTTGGCGATTGGGCGGCATGCAGCATGGGGATTGCCATATCGTTGGCGGAGATACCCTCGATTCCAGCCGGTGGAACCGCATTCACATCGCCGGCCACTTTTAGTTGCCGGGTTTGAGCCAATACCGCGGCGCTTAATACCCGAATGCCCGCTTTGGCGGTGCAGAACACAATGTCGGCATCCGCCAGCAAGGCGATTTTGTCCGCATCGGTTCTGGCGACGGCGCCGCTCATGTTGGCGTTAAAACGCCGGTTGTATTGTTTGGCAGCGTCGTTTGCGGTCTCCGCGGACAAGTGGTCGACCAAAACGGTGTCGGCACCTTGTAATGACGCAATGATGCCGGTGGCAATGCCGACCGGGCCGGTGCCGCCGAATACCAAGGCCTTGCAGTCCGATAATGCCTTGCCGTGAACGTCTCTTAGGGCTTTTTCCACACAGGCCACCAAGGCGGCGGCGGTGGTGTAAGCGCCGCTGGGATCGGCAAACACGGAAATCTCGAACGGCGGCACCATGGCCGGCTGGGTGGCTTGCAGCATGTCGATGGCCAAGCCGATGTCGCGGCCGCCGATAAAGATTCCGGTTTTTTTGATGCCGGACGGGCTGCGCGAAAAAATGGCATCCTGGGTCAGATTCTGGATGTTTTCCAGTTTGACGTTGGAGTACGGCATCAGCACGTCAAAACCGGCATCGAGCGCCATGTTGATGTCAAACGGACTATTGTTTGGCATCGGGTCGAACATATGAAGTATGCTGCGTTTTGACATTTTGATCTTAACCTCGGTAATTGACGGGTGCTGGCGCTTACAAAACGCGTTAATTAGACGACTTGATAAATTCGCGGGCTACTTCGAAAGCGTGCTCAAAGTGCAGGAATAAAGGTTTGTCGCATTCCAGCATGCGTTTCAACAAGCGGCTCTGGGCCTGATATTTGATGTTGCCGATGGCCAAGGCGCCGATGGCGACCGCGCCGCTGGTGGAGCCGGCCAGCGGCTTGCCGTTGTCGAATGCATCCACGCCGGCAATGCCCGCGGGCGGGACGGCGTTAACGTCCGCAACTACCTTCAATTGCGGTGCGGCGGCGATCAGATCGGCGCCGAGCAATTCGATGCCGGCGGCGCCGGTAGCGAACACGATGTCCGCGGTTTGCATATATTCGGCTTTGTCGGCATCGGCGCCGGCGGTAATGGCGATTTTACCGTCGCCAAATTCTTCGCTGCAAAGTTCGGCGGTGCGCTGGGCTTTATCCAGCTGCCTGCCGACGATTCTGACATGGGCGCCGGCCTGAGCGGCAATAACGGCCGCGGCTTGGCCGACCGGGCCGGTGCCGCCGAGGGCCAGAATATTTTTACCTTCCAGCGTGGTGCCGAATTTGTCGGCCAATTCTTTTTCAACCGCCGCTACCATGCCGGCGGCGGTAGTGAATGCGCCGCTGGGGTCTGCGAACACGGACACTTCGAACGGAGGAAACATGGAGTTTTTCGCCAGTTTCAACATGTCCATGGCTTGTTTGGTTTCGCGGCCGCCGATGAAAATAGCGGTACGTTTTAAACCTTTCGGGCTGCGGGAGAAAATCGCGTCTTGCACCAAACCGCGCACTTCGCTGGGCTCGACATTGATGTAAGGAACCGCCTGGATCCAGCCGGCATCCATCGCCATGTTGACGTCGAAAGGGCTTAGGTTTTTGGCTGTAGTCAGCATGTGTAGGATGAAAGGTTTTTCCATGATTTCCTCTTAGATTTTGATTAGCCTTCAAGTATAAAAGAAAAGGCAAGTCGATAACAATTTTAGGTCTTGCGGCGAATAATGCCAGCCGACGGTTTATTTGAGCTTGTCGGTAACGTGCGGGGCAATGGCGTGATACATCAACTGGTGCATGCGCGGATTGCCGACGATGATGTTGCCGGATTGCAGGTATTTGTCGTTAAAGGAAAAGTCCGTGGCGACGCCGCCGGCTTCCTGAATCAGTAATACCCCGGCGGCAACGTCCCATTCCTTGACGCCGATTTCCCAAAAGGCATCCAGTCGGCCGCAGGCTACATAGGCCATATCCAGCGCCGCGGCGCCGGCCCGGCGAATCCCGGCCGTATCGGCGGCGATGGCTTTGAACATACCCAGATAGGGTTCGATATGCTCCATGGTTTTGAACGGAAAGCCGGTGCCGATCAGCGCGCCGCGCATGCTGGCCTGTTTGGTGACGCGGATCTTACGGTTATTCAGCATGGCGCCGCCGCCGCGTTCGGCGGTGAAAAGCTCGTCGCGGACCGGGTCGTATATGACGCCGATTTCCAACTTGTTTTTCAACTTGAGAGCAATCGATACGGCATATTGCGGAAAACCGTGCAAAAAGTTGGTGGTGCCGTCCAGGGGGTCTATGACCCACACATAATCGTTACCCCGATGGTGGCCGCTTTCTTCCGCCAAGATAGCGTGGTCGGGAAAGGCCGCGCGGATGACTTTAATGATTTCTTGCTCGGCCATGCGGTCGACTTCCGACGCATAATCGTTGCGGCTTTTTTGATCGATAGTCAGTTTTTCGATATTGTTGGAAGAACGTTGAATCAGGTCGCCGGCGTTACGCGCTGCGCGCACGGCTATATTAAGCATGGGATGCATAGATCGAATTGGTAATGAGCAGTTAGAAAACCCCGATAGCATAGCAAATCTTTTGTTAGAATCGCCGGTTTTTTAGTGGTCGGAAACTGTCTTTGCTGTCTAATTTTAAGGTCGTTTTAGTGGAAACATCGCACCCGGGCAATATCGGCGCCGTCGCCCGGGCCATGAAGAACATGGGCATGAATCAGTTGCGGCTGGTCTCGCCGAAGTTGTTTCCGCATGCCGATGCCACGGCCCGCGCCTCCGGAGCGGACGATGTGTTGCGTGCCGCCACGGTCTATTCTTCGTTGCCGGAAGCGATAGCCGATTGCCGGATTGTTTTGGGTTCCAGCGCCCGTGACAGGACCATCAGCTGGCCGTCGGTAACCGCGCGCGAAGCTGCCGGGAAATGGGTGGGCCGTAGCGGCGAGGATAATATCGCCCTGGTATTTGGCCGGGAAAATTCCGGCTTAAAAAACCATGAGCTGGATCTTTGCCATTATTTATTGCGGATTCCCTGCGATCCTGAATACAGCTCGTTAAACTTGGCGGCCGCGGTACAAGTGGTCTGTTATGAATTGTTTGTCGCCAGCGGCCTGGAATATCCGAGTAGCATTGGCGATCGGGGCGATGAGCCCTTGGCGACGGCGGAGCAAATGGAAGGTTTTTATCGGCATTTACTGCAGACCATGGCGGATATCGGTTTTTTACATCCGGAGCGTTCCAAGTCTATCATGCGCCGCTTACGCCGCCTGTTTAACCGCGCTCAGTTGGACACCAAGGAGCTGGATATATTGCGCGGTATCTTGCGCTTCTCTCAAAATCACAATTTAAAGTAATCGCCATGTTCAGCCGAATTCAAGAAGATATTCAATGCGTTTTTGCGCGCGATCCGGCGGCGCAGTCAATATTTGAGGTGATAACGACTTATCCGGGCTTTCATGCGGTCTTGATCCATCGGCTCAGTCATGGTTTGTGGCGGCGCGGTCTGCATTGGCCGGCGCGCTATGTGTCGTTTTTGGGCCGCTGGTTGACGGGGATCGAAATACACCCCGGCGCGCGGATCGGCCGGCGTTTTTTTATCGACCACGGCATGGGCGTGGTGATTGGGGAGACGGCCGTGATCGGCGACGATTGCACGCTTTATCACGGTGTGACGCTGGGCGGCACCAGTTGGAACAAGGGCAAGCGACATCCTACCTTGAAAAATGGGGTGGTAATCGGTGCCGGCGCCAAAGTGCTGGGGCCGATTGAAATCGGCGAGGGCGCCCGGGTCGGTTCCAATTCGGTCGTAGTCAAGCCGGTGCCGGATGGCGTTACCGTGGTAGGGATTCCCGCCCATATTATCGACGGCAAGGCGAAACAGGAGAAAGCCCGGCGCGATGCGACGGCGCAAAAAATCGGCTTCGACGCCTATGGGGCCACCGATATGCCTGATCCTATTGCCAATGCGATTAATCTGATGTTGGACCATATTCATCAAATGGACAAGCAGATCGAAACCATGTGCCAAAAGCTGAATGACGCCGGCATTCAATGCGGCGAAAAAAATATGCCCCAGTTGGACGATTGCCAGATTAAGGATAAAACCTGAAATCGCTAGAAGCGCAATACTTGACTAAAATAGTAGGTTTATTTATAGTCTCCCTACTTTAACTAAGTTTAATGAGGAGGCCTTTATGCGACTTACCACCAAAGGGCGCTATGCGGTCACGGCCATGCTGGATTTGGCCTATCACAGCCAAAAGCATCCCGTCACTTTAACCGACATCGCTACCCGGCAGACCATTTCGTTATCGTATCTGGAGCAATTGTTTGCGAGGTTGCGCAAAGCCGGCATGGTCAAGGGCGTGAGAGGCCCGGGCGGCGGTTACACCTTAAGCCGCGGGGCGCGCGAAATCAATATTGCCGACATTATCGAGGCCGTCGACGAGCCTGTCGATTCCACCAAGTGCGGCGGAAAATCCAACTGCCACAATGATCAGCCGTGCATCACGCACGATTTGTGGATGGGATTGAGCGAACAAATTCGCGCTTACCTGAAACAAATTACCCTGGGCCAGTTGCTGGAAAGAGAGCTGGTCAGCGAAGTGGCGAAAAGGCAGGCCAAGCAGTCCGAACAGGTTATCGATATTCAGACGCTGCAGGAACGAAAATCGGCTTAAATGATCTATTTTGATCACAATGCCACCACGCCGGTTGACGAACGGGTGGTGGAGGCCATGTTGCCGTATTTTCGGCAACTGTACGGCAACCCTTCCAGTTTATATCGATTGGGGCGTATCGCCCGTAGCGCCGTGGACACCGCCCGCGAACAAGTGGCGGCGTTGATCGATGTGCCAGCCGCGCAAATCCTGTTCACCAACGGCGGTACCGAAGCCAATGCATTGGCTCTTGCCAGCGCGCGGGGCAGACGGTTATGGGTTTCGGCTATCGAGCACCCGGCAGTGGCTGAAAATGCATTTCGCCGGGCGGAACATTACCGGGCTGTCAATGCCCTGCCGGCCGATACCGCGGGCGTGGTATTGCCCGGGACGATTGCGGAACAAGGCCTGCAAGCCGGCGACTTCGTGTCGTTGATGTTGGCGAACAATGAAACCGGGGCTATTCAACCGGTAGCCGACTGGGCGGATAAAATCAAGGCGGTCGGCGGATTGCTGCATACCGATGCGGTTCAGGCCATGGGTAAAATGCCGGTCAGTTTTAAGCGGCTGGGGGTGGATTTGATGAGTTTGTCCAGCCATAAAATATACGGCCCCAAAGGTTGCGGGGCTTTGGCATGGCAAGCCGGCGTCGACATACAGCCATTGCTTTACGGCGGCGAACAAGAGCGCGGACTAAGGGCCGGAACCGAAAATGTACCGGCAATTGTGGGATTCGGTAAGGCCGCGGAATTGGCGCGGTTGGAACTTGAGCAGCGAATTGCGCGCATGCAAACTCTTAGGGGTATCCTGGAGCGGCAATTAAAGACGATTCCGGGAGTGGTGATTTTTGCCGAACAAGCGGAACGCTTGCCCAATACCGTACAATTCGGTATCCCAGCAGTCAATGGCGAAATGCTGCTGATGCAGTTGGACCAAAAGAATATCGCCGTTTCCAGCGGCTCGGCCTGCGCTACGGGTTCAGAGCACATCAGCCCGGTTTTGGCCGCGATGGCCGTGGATGCTTTATTGGCCAAATCCGCTATTCGGGTTAGCCTAGGTAAAGACAATACGGAACAGGAAATCGATCAATTCGTCAGTGTTTTAACAACATTGCTTGCAAGAAATTAGGAGAGAACGGTATGAGTATTACGGTGACCGAGCGCGCGGCGAATCAGATCCGCAAACAGTTGCAAAAACGCGGTTCCGGATTGGGCTTGCGTTTGGGTGTGAAACCGGCGGGATGTTCCGGTTACGCTTATGTGCTGGATTATGCAGATGAACCGGCCGCGGATGAAATCGTGTTCGATCAGTTCGATGTCAAGGTGCTGGTTAAGCAGGCGGATCTGGATAAACTGAATGGTATAGAGCTGGATTATGCCAGAGAGGGCTTTAACGAAGCCTTTAAGTTTAATAATCCCAATGTCAAGGGTATGTGCGGTTGCGGGGAAAGTTTTAGCGTCTGAGCGTGAAATCGACACCGGCAATTAGCCGGTGCCGCACGGCGTTATTTGGCCGGTTCTGATTTTTTGCCGTCTTCCGCTTTGTCGCCGCTTGGGGCGGGGGCGGCTTTTTTGCCGGCACAAACAGCTTCGATGGCTTTTTTGTCGGTGGTTTTATCTTTCATTTGGCCGCCGCATTTTCCTTCTCCGCAGGCGCCGTCCTTCATTTTAGAAGCACCGTCTTTTTCGGCTTCCGCGGTTTGCATATAGCCCGAATTCAAGTCCTGCATGGCGAATGGATTGTTGCCGGGTTGCGCGGCGTTGGCGGCGAAAGGCAGTAAGGAAGCGCTCATTGCCAATGCAAAAGGTGTTTTTTGAATTTTTTTCATATTGTCTCCTGGTTGATGTGGTGGGGATATCCCGGCACAAGTGCCTGTTTCGTCTCCCGGTTACTATCACAAAAAAGCGTATGAAAGTAAAGGTGAGTAAATTCTAATAAACAACAGTATACTGCCGTCTGCTAACATGGTTGATATAAGTTATTTATCCTGGGTTTTAAGATGAGCGAAAAGCCTGAAATTGTGCAATTGGGGGCAGAGGTATTGCGCCAAAAAGCACTGCCTATTGATGATTTCACCTGTGCGAAGTTCCATGTCTTACTGAGCGATTTGCAAAATGCGATGCTGGAAAGCAACGGTGTCGGCATTGCCGCGCCGCAACTCGGCGTTTCCCGTCAGATTATTATTGTCGCGTCGCGGCCTACGGCACGTTACCCGAAAGCGCCCGACATGGCGCCTGTCGCGATGGTTAATCCGCGTTTTCGGATAGTGGATGATAATGTCGTCAAGGATTGGGAAGGTTGTTTGAGCGTGCCGGGTATTCGCGCTCTGGTGCCGCGCTATCGCTCCGTGCGGGTGGACTACCAAGACGCGCACGGGCGGCCGGGGCGGATGATTTTAGAAGACTTTCCCGCGCGAGTATTTCAGCATGAGTACGATCATTTACAAGGCTTGGTGTATCTGGATAGAGTCGAAACCAATCAAGACATTATTTCGGAATCCGAGTTTTTCAAACGAATAGCGGCTTAGGGTGCGATATGCGGTTATTGCTTGTTGGTTTAGGATTGTTGATGAACGCCGCAAGCTGGGCCTTGCCAGCCTTGCCGGTAACGGAAGCTGCACCGGGGGTGTTTGTTCATCGCTCCGAACATCATTGGCCCGACCGCGAAAATCACGGTGAAATCGCCAATATCGGTTTTATCGTCGGCGACGACTGCGTGGCGGTCATCGATAGCGGCGGTAGTCCGCAACAAGGCATTGCGTTGCGCCAGGCGGTAAAAAAAGTCACTGCCAAACCCATATGTTATGTGATCAATACCCATGTACACCCGGATCATATCTATGGAAACAGGGCGTTCAAAAACAAGGGGGTACGCTTTGTCGGTCATTACAAATTGGCGCGCGCCATGGCTACCCGCGCGCCGCACTATTTGAGTAAGGCCGATGAGTTGTTGGATATCCGCGTCAGTCCGGACAACATTATTCCGCCCGATTTACAAGTCAAACAGACCATGAGCTTGAATTTGGGTAACCGCGAATTGGTGTTAACGGCGCACCCGGCCGCGCATACCGATAATGACTTAAGCGTTTACGATAAAAATACCGATACACTGTGGCTGGCCGATTTGCTGTTTTTAGAGCATATTCCTGTGATCGACGGCAGCATCCGAGGTTGGCTGAAAGAATTGCGGCGGCTGGCGCAAAATCATTACAAATTGGTAATACCCGGACACGGTCCATTAGTGAAAGATTGGCCGCTCGGTTCGCAGCCGCATATAGCCTATTTAGAGCAATTGGCCGGCGAAATCCGGGCCATGCTCAAACAAGGCAAAACCTTGGAATATGCCGTCGATCATGCGGGTTTATCGGCAAAAAAAAACTGGCAATTGTTTGAGCAATTTCACCGTAAAAACGTCACCATTGCCTTTGCGGAACTTGAGTGGGAAGACTGAATAATTAACGCCTGAGAGAAACTCATGAAAAATTTAGCCAAATTTGTCTTTTTGATTATGCTGCTGCCGGCTGCCGCGTTGGCCGAAGGCGGCGATGATGACAGTACCTGGAACAATACCCTGAAGACGCAGTTTTTTGCCGGCAAAACCATTGAGGAGTCGGATGCGGTCATCGAGCTGGAAGCGCCTTACCGGGCGGAAGATCCGGCGATCGTACCGGTCAAGGTAACGAGTAAAATGCCGCAAGGCAAAGACAAATACATCAAAAAAATCTGGGTGCTGGTGGATAAAAATCCATTTCCGTTTGTCGGCGAATTCGAATTTTTTCCGGAAAGCGGCAAGGCGGATTTAGCCATGCGGGTGCGGGTGAATACCTACAGCAATATCCGCGCGATCGCCGAAACCAATGACGGCAAACTGACCATGAGCAAAAAGTTCGTCAAGGCCAGCGGCGGTTGTTCCGCGCCGGTTGGAGCGGACTTGGACGAGGCCATGAAACGATTGGGGAAAGTCAAGTTCCGTTTGGATGACGGCATGAAGCCCGGCCAGCCGACCGAAGCACAGCTAATGATCAGTCACCCCAATCTGACGGGTATGCAGATGGATCAGATGACTAGATACGTTAGGAAATCGCATTTCATCGATCAGCTTAAAGTCACTTTTAACGATAAGCCGGTATTGAACGCCAAAATCGATATTGCCATCAGTGCCGACCCCAATTTCCGTTTTTATTTCATACCGGACAAGCCGGGCGAGTTGAAGGCCGAATTCAGCGATATTTCCTGCGAGTCGCCCGTCAGCAGAAAAGTATGCGATAAAGGCGCCAGTTATTCCCAGCAATACGCGGTCACCCCTTAAAGGGAACGGATGAAAACCCTGGTGCTGGCGTTGTGCCTGATTTTGGCCTCGACGGATGCGCTGGCTTTTCGTTGCGGCCGCAAGTTGGTGCAGGTAGGCGATTATAAGCCGGACGTATTGGAAAAGTGCGGCGAGCCTGAGTGGGCCGACAGGCGGTATGGCATGCGGGCCAGCCGTTTGCGGCACCCTTACGGTGCGTTGGAGTTGGATCAGTACGAAGAAGTGGTTATTGACGAATGGGTATATAACTTCGGTCCCAGGCGATTTAAACAATTTTTACAGTTTGAAAATGGAGTTTTAAAAAAAATTGAAAATCTGGAATATGGGCGTTGAGTAAGTCAGGCCTTCTAGCTAAATGGGTCTTTTCCACTTCACATAATAGGCTTTAGCCGAATAATTTTATGAACAAACAAAGCAGCAATACCGTTTGGCATCACTCGACGGTAACGAGGGTCAGGCGGGAACAACAGAATGGACATAAGTCGGTTATTTTATGGTTTACCGGCTTATCGGGAGCGGGAAAATCAACCCTGGCGCATGCTGTTGAAGAGCGTCTATATCAACTGGGTTGCAGAACATTCGTGCTGGATGGCGATAATGTCAGGCATGGTCTGTGCGGGGATTTGGGATTTTCCGACCAGGACCGGCAGGAAAACATACGCCGGATTGCCGAATTGGCTAAATTGATGTTGGAAGCGGGAACCATTGCGCTGACAGCCTTCATTTCCCCGTTTCGGGCGGAACGTAATTTGGCCAGAAAATTAGTGCCGCACGGCGATTTTATTGAAATTTACTGTAGTTGCGATCTGGCTATTTGCGAAGAACGCGATGTAAAAGGTTTGTATAAAAAGGCCCGGCAAGGGGAAATTAAGTATTTTACAGGCATCTCCTCTCCCTACGAGGCGCCGGAAAAGCCGGAGTTGAAAGTCGATACCGGCAAGTACAGTTTGGACGAGTGTGTCGAGCAAGTGCTGCTGCTGCTGCAAGAGCGCGGCGTCGTGTCAAGAAAACCATAAGGCTGGTCTGTAAATGAACTTTGATGTGTTTAACGGCGATGCGGACGGAATCTGCGCCTTGCTGCAATTGCGCTTGGCCGAGCCGGCCGATTCGATATTGGTTACGGGAGTCAAACGGGACATAAGCTTGTTAAAACGGGTCGATGCCAAGGCGGGCGACCGCGTCAACGTTCTGGATATATCGCTTGATAAAAACCGTCAGCCGCTCATGGATTTATTGGATCGGCGGGTTGAGGTTTTTTACGCCGATCATCACCAAGCCACGGACATTCCCGTCAACCCGCTATTAACGGCCTTGATAAACACGGATGCCAATGTGTGCACCAGTTTGCTGGTGGATCAGTATTTAGGCCGCCGCTTTAGCGCTTGGGCAGTAACCGCGGCTTTTGGAGATAATCTGACGGACAAGGCCGTTTCCGTGGCGCATGGGTTAAATTTATCCGATGACCAAATCGAATCGTTAAAGCAGCTTGGGATATGTTTGAATTACAATGGTTACGGTACGAATCTTGAAGATTTAAATTTTGCCCCGGATGCGCTGTATCGGTTTTTATATGGATATGAATCGCCGTTGGCTTTTATGGCTGATCGGCGCGATATTTATCAGGCCCTGCTGGACGGTTATGCCAACGATATGCGCTTGGCCAAGCGGACAAAAGCCGAATTTCAAACCGAACACGCGGCGCTTTTTATTCTGCCGGATGAAAAGTGGGCCCGTCGCGTTAGCGGGGTTTGGAGTAATGAGTTAGCCAATCTCCATCCAGGCCGCGCGCATGCGGTTTTGAGTTTGAACGAGCGTGGAGGGTACGTGGTAAGTGTAAGAGCGCCCTTGAATAATAAAGCGGGCGCGGACGTATTATGCGCCAAATTTCCAAGCGGCGGCGGCAGGATGGCGGCGGCTGGAATCAATCACTTGGAAACGGATAGGCTTTCCGAGTTTATGGAGGCTTTTGTTTCATATTATTCCCGATAAGGTAAGGTTATTCTATATGCTCTCGATAGGGTATCGGCTTGATTAAGCGCTTAAATAAATTAATAGTGGGATATATGGCTCTGGTGGGCTTTGTAGCGCATATTGGGTTGGTTTACGTTTTAATCGGCAATCCCAAAATCCGCTATGGTATAGAGAATAAATTTTTTACGGTGTCTGAAAAGAATAAAAAAAATTCCGCCGAGATTCAAGAGGAGATAAACGCTTCTTTCGGTAAATGGACGCCAAAATACATTAATCAACTTGGCGAGAATAAAATCTTAGTGAACGGGCGCGAGTTTCCGGATTTGACGTCCGCGTTAGATGCTCTGCGGGACGGCGATACGTTGGAATTGGGCGCCGGCGTTTATAAAACACCGCTTTTTATTCGTAAAAACGGGATTACGGTTGTTGGGAGGGGGCATGTTATATTCGACGGTGCCGTTGCCGGCGGTAAAGGCGCGATTGTTATAAAAGGAAATTCCGCTACTATCGATAATATCGAATGTAGAGGCATTAAGGTTCCCGATCAAAATGGTGCCTGCGTAAGATTGGAAGGCGGTAACCTGCTGTTAAATCATGTGTACTTCCATGATAGCGAACAAGGGCTGCTGACGGGTAAGCAACCGGAGCTCGTTAAAATCAAGGACAGTAGATTCGAGTTGTTAGGGCGGCGTGGGAAGTCGCATGGAATATATGTTGGCGTCGGCGGAGAACTTTATATTGAAGACAGTTTGTTTATTGCCGCGGTCGATCAAGGCCACGAAATAAAATCCCGGGCAAGGGTAACGGAGATTGTTAGAAGCGTAGTGGCTTCTCTGTCGTCCGATAGCAGTAGGCTTATCGATATACCGAATGGCGGCATTGTCAGTATTCGCAATTCTATTTTAGAAAAAGGCCCCGGCTCCGTGAACTCCGATTTGATTGGATATGGCTTGGAAGGCTATAAACATAAAAGTAATTATGTCGAGTTGAAAAATAATGTCGTGATTATGGAGAGAAAGGGGCGGAACAATTTACTGCATGCGGCGGGGGAGGATGTCGAGACTAAGTTTGATTCGAATGTTTTTGTCGGTAAAGAAGAGGTGGTTGTCGATGGCGTCAATATCTGGTATCAGAGCCGGGAAAAATCAGGCATAAAAGATTACCCATTTATTCCCTTGCCCTATATGGAATAATATTTATTGAATAATACGGTCAAACTAATACTTTTAGCTCGATTAGAGTGCTGTTTCTTTTTCTTTAAAATTTTTAAATATTTATAATACGCGTTTTTAATGATTGATTTTATTCCCGGCCAACGCTGGATTAGTAATACCGAGTCCGAACTCGGTTTAGGCATGATTTTGGAAGCGGAGTTTAACCGCGTTACGGTACTGTTTTTGGCCACGGGCGACAAGCGGGTTTATGCGCGGGACAATGCGCCGTTGACCCGGGTGCGGTTTGCCGAAGGCGACGTGGTTGAATCCATCGAATATTGCAAAATTACCGTGCAACAAGTGCAGCAACAAAATGGGTTGCTGAGCTATTTCGGGTTGGACGAGGATGGCCGGTTTCAGCAAATCGATGAAATGGAACTGAATCACCACATACAGTTCAATAAGCCGCAGGACCGCCTGTTTACCGGGCAATTCGATCCCAGCGCCTGGTTTAGTTTGCGATATGAAACTTGGCGGCGTCAGCAGCGGCATCAACAATCCGCGGTGAAAGGTTTGCAGGGCGCGCGGGCCGCGTTGATTCCGCACCAATTATACATTGCCCATCAAGCGGCCAACCGGATTGCCCCCAGGATTATGCTGGCGGACGAAGTGGGCTTGGGTAAAACCATTGAAGCGGGTTTGATTCTGCAACACCGTCTGATTAATGGCTTAAGCCAACGGGTTTTGATAGTGGTGCCGGAAGCCCTGATGTATCAATGGTTGGTTGAGATGCTTCGCCGCTTCAATCTGCGCTTCAGCCTGTTGGACGAAACCCGTTGCTTGGCATGTCGGGAAGATGGCGATAATCCGTTTTCGACTGAACAATTGGTGCTCTGCAGCCAGCAGTTTTTTGCCGATTTCCCCGAGCGCCAGACACAAGCGTTGGATGCCGGCTGGGACATGGTCGTGGTCGATGAAGCCCACCATCTGGAATGGAGCGAAGCCACGCCCAGCGCCGACTACCTGTTTGTCGAAAAATTGGCCAATAGCGTGGATGGTTTGATTTTACTGACTGCGACACCTGAGCAATTAGGCAAGGAAAGCCACTTTGCCCGTTTACGCTTGCTGGATCCCGACCGTTTTTACAGTTTTCGGCACTTCGTCGCGGAAGAAAGCCAGTTTGCCCCGGTCGCCGAGTTGGCCAACCGCCTGATCTCCGGTCAAGCATTGCCCGCGGACGAGCAAGTCCGGCTTAAAACTCTGCTACAGCACGACAATGTTGAAACGCTGCTGCAGCAGTTCAACGCGCAGCCGACGGATGCGAATGTGCGGGAAGAATTGATCAAATTGTTGCTGGACCATCACGGCACCGGGCGGATTCTGTTCAGAAATTCCCGACATACCGTGCAAGGCTTTCCGGACCGGGAACGCTACGGCTATCCGTTGCAGGGCGAGCCGGGCGCCGATTTGGCAAGCAGCCCGTACTTTTTATGGCTGGTGGATAAATTAAAGGCGCTGGGCGAGGAAAAGACCTTGTTGATCTGCCAACGCGCCGAAACGGTGATTCAACTGGATCAACTCTTGCGCCAACATTTGGGCCATGTGGCGGCGGTGTTTCATGAGGGTATGAGCATTGTGGAGCGGGACCGGGCCGCGGCATTTTTTGCCGACGACGAAAGCCGGGCTCAGGTATTGCTGTGTTCGGAAATCGGCAGCGAAGGCCGGAATTTTCAATTTGTCCGGCATTTGATTTTATTCGATCTACCGCAAAATCCGGACTTGTTGCAACAACGTATCGGCCGGCTGGACCGCATCGGTCAAAAACAAGTGATTCAAATTCACATTCCGTATTTAGAAAATAGTTCGCAACATCTACTGTTCCGATGGTATGAAGAAGGTCTGGATGCTTTTAGACATAATTGTTCCGCGGCCGGCCATGTCGCCAAGCAGATGGGCGCGCAATTGAAGGCGTTATTGGCTGGTCGGGATCAAGCCGATATCGAAGGCTTTATTGCCGCGACCAGAGCCCTGAGCGAACGGATAGAAACCGAATTGCAAAACGGCCGCGACCAGCTATTGGAACTGAACTCCTGCCGCCCGGCGGAAGCGGCCGAGCTGATTCGGCAGCTGGAAACCATCGAAAACGACGGTAGTTTATGGCCTTATATGGAAGCGCTGTTCGATTGCTATGGGGTGGATGTCGAATACCACTCCAAACATTGCCATATCCTTTGGCCGAGCGAGAATTTACGTATCGCGCATTTTCCGATGTTGCAAGACGACGGCGTGACCGTTACCGTGGACAGGGACATCGCCCTGGCGCGGGAAGATATGCAGTTTCTGACGCAGGAACACCCGATGGTGCTATCGGCCATGGATTTGGTGTTGTCCAGCGAAACCGGCAATGCCGCGGTCAGTGTTATTAAGCAGCCGAACTTGAAAGCCGGGCAGTTTTTATTGGAACTGCTGTTTATCGCGGAATGCAGCGCGCCGGCGGCGTTGCAGATCGGCCGTTTTTTACCGCCTACGCCGCTCAGGGTTTTGATCGACCAGAATAAAAAGGATTTAACCGCTGCAATTTCACACGATTCCATGCTGGATACACCGGACAGTATCGATAAAGAGCAGATTGGGCAGTTTTTAAACAGCCAGCGCCAACATATTCAGGATATGCTCAACGCCGGCGAACAAAAGGCTAAAGCGTTGATGCAAGGTTTGATTGCCGAAAGCAGCAACCGCATGATTGCGGCGTTCACCGGCGAAATCAAGCGCATGGTCAGATTGAAGAAAATCAACCCCGGCATCAAGGATCAGGAAATTCAACAATTAAAGGAAATGACCATGCTGGCGCACGAAAGCATCCAGGATGCGCAATTGCGATTGGATGCGGTGCGCTTCGTCATCACCGGTTAATTGGCGGCGCCCGTTGGCGCGTTGGCCTTTAACCGGGGAGCGATGAGATTAAGCGGTTTTGATCAAAACCGTGGTTTCGTCGAGTTCCACGCATTCGAACATCAAGTCGTCGATGGAGCCGTGCACATGGTCTACATAATGCAGTCCGCACTCGTCGTTCGAGGCTTGATGCTTTAAAATGCCGTGAACGCAGAAAGGCGTATTCGATTCAGGCAACAGCATATTAATCCTGATATTGCCTGTCATGTCCGTGGCGATGGGTTGTTTTAACTTAACCCGGATGCCTGTATAGCTAATGTCTATAATGTCCGCATCCAAGGCGATTTCTTGTTGTTCCGAGTTAAAAATTAACCCGGCCTGTAAGCCTTTGGGTTTGATGCGTTTGTGTATGCGTTTTTCCGGCTTCATGCGGTTTTCTCCATCTAGCGGTTATGCTTGCCTGCCTTGGGCTGTTTTTTTTTATAGCCTTATTGAATTGTATAGGTTTTTAATAAAAATACCATGTGCGGGATGATTTTATTTGCCGTTGGATACGGCGCTTATTTAAGGTTAATGAATGACATTTTCAGAATTGGCTCTCTCCGAGCAGTTGCTACAAGCTGTCGCGGAACAAGGCTATATAACACCCACGCCGATCCAGGCTCAAGCCATACCGGTGATTTTGCAAGGCCGCGATGTTTTGGCGGGGGCGCAGACCGGCACCGGTAAAACGGCGGGGTTTACCTTACCCTTGCTGCAGATTTTGCAGCGGCAAGCGATACCGCAAAAACCGCGTCCGGTGCGGGTGTTGATTTTGACCCCCACCCGGGAACTGGCCATGCAGGTCTACGAAAGTGTCAAAACCTACGGCAAGCATTTGCCGTTTTTTGCCGAAGCCATTTATGGCGGCGTCAGTATTAATCCGCAGATTCAAAAAATTCAGCGCGGCACCGACATTGTGATAGCCACGCCGGGGCGGCTGCTGGACTTGATTCAGCAACAGCACTTGAGCCTTTCCCACGTCCAACATTTTGTGCTGGACGAGGCCGACCGCATGCTGGATATGGGCTTTATTCGCGATATCCGCAAAATCATTGCCCTATTGCCGGCCAAGCGGCAAAACCTGTTGTTTTCCGCTACCTATGCGCCGGAAATCGGCGCCTTGGCCGAGCAGATTTTAAATGATCCGGTGGAAATCGCCGTCGCCAAAAAAAATGCCGCCGCCGATACCATATCGCAATTGATTTACCCGATCAAGCGCGAAAACAAGCGCGAGCTGCTGTCTTTTTTAATCGGCAACGGAAATTGGCAACAAGTGTTGGTATTCGTCAGAACCAAGCACGGCGCCGACCGCTTGGCGAAGCAATTAATCAAGGACGGCATCCGCTGCGCCGCCTTGCATGGCGATAAAAGCCAGGGGGCGCGGGTGCGGGCCTTGGAAGATTTCAAGGCCGGCAAAATCACCGCATTGATTGCCACCGACATCGCCGCGCGCGGCCTGGATATCGATCAGTTACCGCATGTGGTCAATTTCGATTTGCCGCAAGTGGCGGAAGATTATGTGCACCGCATCGGCCGTACCGGCCGGGCCGGGGCGGATGGACAGGCGATTTCCCTGGTCGATCCGGAGGAGGCCTATTTACTGGCGGCCATCGAAAAATTGTTGAAACGGGAAATTCCGCGCGTCGCCGATACGGGTTATGAAAAAGTCTCGCTCATCGTGACTAACAGCAAGCCCAAATCGGCCGAAAAGAAAATAGCCGCGCCGAATCAAAATCAAACTAAACGCCACCCCGCGGATAAAAGACGCTCCGGAAGTGCCGGGCAGAAAAAACCGAGTACGAACGGGAACAAAAGCCGATTCCGCGGCTAGCTTTGCGGAAATCGTTGGGAAGATTTAGGCGATATACGTTGTCGCGGTAGACGGATTGGGTAAGCTTAGTAAAAAAGTTTCGAAATCCTCGATGGGCATCGGTTTACCGAACAAGTAGCCCTGAAAGGCCTTGCAATCCAAAATTTCCAGCAGTTCGAACTGTTCCTGGGTTTCCACGCCTTCGGCAACCACATCCATGCCGAATTTTTGCCCCATGCTGATGACTATATGCACCAAAAAGGCGTCGTTGCTGTCGAAGGTGGCGCTGACGATAAAACTGCGGTCGATCTTGATTTGATTGAAGGGTAGTCGTTTAAGATAGCTGAGGGATGAATAGCCGGTACCGAAGTCGTCCAGGGATAAATAGAACCCTAATGCTCTCAGGCGCTTCATCTTGGCAATGGCGTCTTCGACGTTAATCAATACCATGCTTTCGGTCAATTCCAGTTTCAGTTTTGCCGGATCGATACCGATACGTTCCGCTGTTTTTTGCACAATATCGACGAAGTTATGTTGCTTGAATTGCTGAGCGCTGACATTGACGGCGATAGTCAAATGTTGCCGAAAGGGGCAGTCCGCCCAAGCCTTGACCTGTAAGCAAGCGGTTTCCAGGACCCATTGGCCTATGGTTTCGATCTGGTTGGTTTCCTCTGCCAGCGGAATAAAATCGCTTGGCGGGATCATGCCCATACTGTCGTGCCGCCAACGAATCAGCGCCTCGGCACCGAGCGGATAGCCTTGCGTATCCACCTGTATTTGGTAGAAAAGTTGAAACTGCTGTTTACTGATTGCCTGCCGCAAGGCGTTTTCCATGTCGACGCGTTCTTCCAGCGTTTTTTGCATGGTAGGGTCGAAAAATCGTAAGGTATTGCGTCCGGCTTTTTTGGCTTCGTACATCGATGTATCGGCTTGGGTGAGCAAGTGGTCCAGTTGGCTCTTGTCGCCATGGAATAGGGCAACGCCAATACTGCAGGAAGAGTAATGCTCGTAGTTGTTTAATAAACAGGGCTGGTTTAGCGTGGCGACGATTTTATCGCCGATTACTTTTGCTTGAATTGCCGCGTGGTCGGCGTCTAGGCCAAGGTCTTCCAGCATGACCACAAATTCGTCGCCGCCCAAGCGGGCGACCGTGTCTTCGTCGCGCACACAGGATTTCAGTTGCATCGCCACTTGTTTAAGCAGGATATCGCCATAATGATGGCCTTTGGTGTCGTTCAGATTTTTGAAATGGTCCATATCGAGATAAAGCAAGGCGCCGTAATGTTTACTGCGCGCGCTGCTTAGCAATGCGTGTTCCAGCCTGTCCATCAGCAGCCGGCGATTGGGTAACTGGGTTAATGGGTCGTAAAAAGCTAAATGGCGAATGGTCTTTTCGGACTCGCGTTGCCGGCGGCGAACTTCGGCGTCGCGCAACTCCCGCTCGATTGCTGGCAATAAGCGCGCCATATTGTCTTTCATGATGTAATCGCTGGCACCGGCTTTCATGGCCCTTACCGCCGCTTCTTCGCCGATACTGCCGGATACGATGATGATGGGTATGTCGAGCTCGGCTTCATGCACCATGCGTAAAGCCGATTCGGAACTGAAGCCGGGCAGGTTATGGTCGGTGATGATGACGTCCCAGTCGGTTTTTTTTAAAGCGGTATCGAGTTGTATCGCGCTGTCTATCCGGTGCAAGGCGGGTAGGTAGCCGCCCAGCCGCAATTCGCGTTCCAGCAGCATGGCATCGTCCTCCGAGTCTTCAATCAGCAATACCGATAATGGCTTGGTCATTTGCGTTACCAAGCTTGGGGCGGCGAAACATTGAGCACCAGCCAATACAGGCCCAGTTGACGCACTGCTTCCATAAACTGTTCGAAATCAACCGGTTTGCGGATGAAACTATTAGCGCCTAGTTCATAACTGCCGACGATATCGCGGTCTTCATTCGAGGTGGTCAGAATGACGACAGGCTGCAGTCGGGTTCGGATATCGGCGCGAATGCGTTTCAATACTTCCAGGCCATCCAGTTTGGGCAGTTTCAGATCCAGCAATATGACCTGCGGCTGGTTTGCCGCGTCGCGGCCGGCGTGCGCGCCGGTTCCGAACAGATAGTCCAGCGCTTCCACGCCGTCTCGAGCAACCACTACTTGATTAAGAATGTTGTTCTTCCGTAGTGCCCGTAAAGTCAGGGCTTCGTCATCGGGATTATCCTCGACCAAAAGAATTATTTTGTTATTGTCGTTCACGCTTCCCTCCTCGGTTGTTGATTGTCGTCGGTCAATTCTTCCCGTGCAAGGGTGAAATAAAAAGTTGTTTTTTGGTCGACTTCGCTTTCGGCCCAGATACGGCCGCCATGGCGATGAATAATACGTTTCACCGTTGCCAAGCCGATACCGGTGCCTTCGAATTGATCGCGATGGTGCAAGCGTTGGAAAGGCCTGAATAATTTATCGGCATAGTGCATATCGAAGCCCGCGCCATTATCGCCGATGTAATAAACGGTTTCGCCATTCTGTGCCAAGCTGCCGCATTCTATACGCGGATTCGCCTGTTTGGCGCTGTATTTCCAGGCATTGCCCAATAGGTTTTCCAAGGCAATTTTAAGCAGGCCGGGATCGCCGTTGACCCGCATCCCTGGCTCGATCCGGGTTTCGACTTGGTGTTCGGGGTTTGCTTCCCGCAACTGGCGGAGTACCGTATCCGCCAGGCTGCTTAGATCAACCGGCGCGTGTTTGAGAATGGCGCGGGTGATGCGCGATAATTTTAAGAGGTCGTCAATCAGAATGCCCATTCTCTGACTGGCGCCGCGAACGCGTTCGAGATAATTTCGGCCCGTGCCGTCCAGTTTGTCGCCGTAGTCTTCGAGCAATGCTTGACTGAAACCATCAATGCCGCGCAAGGGCGCCCGTAAGTCGTGGGATACCGAATAGGCAAACGCTTCCAGTTCCTGATTTACCGCCTCGAGTTCCGCCGTGCGCTTTGTTACCAAGGTTTCCAGGTGGTTCCGATACAGCAGCAATTCCTGTTCGGCCAATTTCGCCTGGGTGATGTCTTGAACCGTGCCTATCGAGCGGATGGCTTGGTCTTGCCGGTAGAAAGTCTCGCCGCGTTCGTGCACGTATTTAATACGGCCGTCCGTTGTTTGCAGGCGGTGGATGATGTTGTAGTTGCCGTGGTTTTTGACCGAGTCGAGATAGGCGGTGTTAACTAACGCCCGGTCTTCGGGGTGGACGGTTTCCAGAAAAGCTTCATAGGAGGCGCTAAATTGTGCCGGATCGAGCTCGAAAATACGAAAAATTTCTTCCGACCAATCCAGCTTGTTATTGATTAAATCCAGTTCCCAACTGCCGATTTGCGCCAATCTTTGCGCTTCCTTCAACGAGAACTCGCTGGTGCGCAGTTGATTTTCCAAGCGTTTACGCTCGGTAATATCCGTAATAAAACCAAACCACACAACAGAGTCATCCGCTTCCCGCTCCGGTAAAGAATTCCCGAATAGCCATCTTTCCGTGCCATCGGCATATCGCACACGATATTCATATTGCCAAGGCTCCAGAGTTTCGGCCGATATTCGGATCGAATCGATGATGCCTTGGAAATCGTCAGGGTGTAAAACCGCCAAAACCGCGGATGCATCCTCGGCCACGCTCTCGGGGGTAGCACGATAGATATCTCGTATGGCCTCGCTGGCATAAGGAAAACAGGACGAACCATCCGGACGAAGCTTGTATTGATATATCACTCCAGGAAGTCGGGAGGCTATCTTGGACTGAAGATCGTAAAGTTGTCGCAGATTATTTTCCGCGCGTTTACGCTCGCTAATATCGCGAATGAAGGAAAAAAAGCGGCCGCCTGCCACCGGCAAAAATACCGTACTGACTTCCACCGGCCATGTCGAGCCGTCTTTTGCGCGGTGTCTGGACTCAAATACGGCATGTTTTTCTTGTTTCAGTAACTGAATGCGCTCGACAATTTCCGAAGAGGGCATGTTGGCGTCCAGATCCATTATGCTCATGGCCAATAACTCGTTTTGACTGTAGCCCGAGCGTCGGCAATAACTATCGCTGACCTGAAGTAAGCGGCCATACGTATCGACCAACCAAAAACTGTCGGGCGAGGCTTCGATGACGCCGCGGTAAAAAGCTTCCCGCTCCTGCAATTTTTGTTCGGCGAGTTTGCGCATATCGATGTCGGTATGTGTCCCCAGCATGCGCAAGGGTTGGCCATCGGGCGTATATTCCACCACGCTGCCTTGGGACAGTATCCATTTCCATTCTCCGGAACGCATGCGCAAACGGAACTCGACTTTATATTCCCGTAACTCGCCGGCGATGTAACTATGGTAGGTCTTCCCCACTCGCTCCCTGTCATCGGGATGTAAACGTTCGAACCAAGTCGTATACGTTTCACTGAAATTATCCGGGTCATAACCCAGCATTAGCGGATATTCAGGGCTGACGATCGCTTTTCCGCTTTCTAAGTCAAGATCGAACATGCCCTGATTGGCGGCCCGCAAAGCCAGTCGTAAACGCTGTTCGGAAACATTCAGTTCATCCCGGGTATGTTTTTCCTCGGTAATATCCATGCAGGAGCCAATATAGCCAATGAATTCGCCGTTGGCGTCATGGCGCGGTAAGCCTTGGTCGAATAACCAGCGGTATTCCCCGTCATGGCGCCGCAGGCGATATTCCATCGCAAAGGGTTGCCGCGCATCGAAGGCGCTGACATAGGTCGACAGGCAGTGTTCGAAATCTTCCGGATGTACGCCTTCGGTCCAGCCGTTACCTTTTTCCTGTTCAAACGTCCGGCCGGTGAACTCCAGCCAGCACCGATTAAACCAGTCGCACTGCTTGTCAAGGCCGGAAGTCCAAATCAAGGCCGGAGAAGCATTGGCAAGGGTGTCGAATCTCTGCAACATCTGCCGCTGCAACTCTTCCAGTCGATAACGTTCGCTGATGTCCAGAAAAGAAGCGATCATGGCGATAGGCTTACCATCTTTGTCATAGGCAATATTCCCGGAAATCTCCACCTCGAATAATTCGCCGCTTTTTTTCAACCCCGTTAACTGTCCGCGCCAGGATTGCTTGGTATTGATCATGGCCGTCATGATCTCTTGGGCAAGCGCCGGGGCTTGCCATAATATAGTCGCCGGCTTGCCCAAGGTTTCCCCGGCGTCCGCATATCCCCAAAGCGCTAAAAAACTGTCGTTGACGTAGGTAAGATTACCGTATAAATCCGCCATGGCAACCGCGTTTAGCGAAGTTTTAAGCGCGTTGTCGCGAATGCGCAGCGCGTTTTCGGCATTTTTACGGTTGCTGATGTCGGAAATGCTGCCGCGAATCAGGTTGCGGCCTTCCATGGGCATGCGCAGCAGGCGTATTTCGCAGGGAATCTCCCGGCCGGCAGCGTTGAGATGAATCCATTCGAAAACAGGTGCGCCGCCGGCTAGGGCCTCCCGAATTTTGTCTTCGGCGGCTTCCGCCGACAAACGGCCGTCGGCTTGTCTCGGCGGACTTAGCGTTACAGGCGTGCAATGAGGCAGTTGTTCGCGCGATACGCCGAAAAGTTGCAAGGTATTGCTGTTGGCATCCACAAAACATTTCTTGTCGACATCTAACACCATGATGGCTTCCGGGGCATACTCGCTTAGCAGGCGGTAGCGCTGTTCGCTTTCCGCTAACGCTTTTTGCGCCGTTTTCAGGTCGCTGATATCGCGCATAACGGTGGACAGAAAATTGATTTCACCCCGTGCGTCGCGGTTAGCCAAAATAACCTGAGAAACCGGAATCTCGCGTCCTGCCGAGGTTAGCAGCGCCGTTTCCCCCTGCCAGGAACCCTGCAGTTTTGCGGCGGGGATGCCCTGTCCCGAAATTATTTCGAGCGCCCAAGCAGGGTGAAGATCGGCAATAACCAATTCTGAAACGGGCCGGTCGCCAAGTGCCAGCATGGCGCGTCCGGCACGGTTGATATAAGTAATATTGGCTTGCAAATCAGCGGTACTGACGAAGTCGGTAGTAGACTCGAGGATCGCAATCAGACGGTTACGTTCGGCTTCGGTTAGTTTATGTTGGCGTATCTGCATTTTTAACGAGACCAGGCCGAAACCAATCAGGCATAGGCCGGTGAGCAGAGCGAACGATAAAGCGATCAGGGCATGGTTTTCATCGGTCCGGGCTTGATTCTCGAGCTGCGCCAAACTGTTTTTTTCAGCCAGAATGATCGCATCCATTTTTGTCCGGATTTGCCGGTTAATCCGCTCGCCTTCCCCTTGACCCAATAAGTCGGCAGCTTCCCTTAGACCTTTTTCTTGCCGCAACCGGATGATGTCGTCACCGATCCGGTTTCTAACGGCGATCAAGGATTCCAGTACGGACAGTTGTTTCAGTTGCTCCGGATCGGTTGTCAGGTTCCGTATCTCCGCCAGATTGGCGTGCAGTCTTATGCGGGAGTGCTCAAGCGATGTAATAAATGTTTCGTGCCCGGTAATGACGAATCCGCGATTGGCGGCAATGCTTTGTTCGGCTTCGGCGGCAACTTTTTCCAGCCGCCATAAAACTTCATACAATTTAATATGCCGGTTGCCGCTTTCGGCGGCGCGCCGTGAATTGAGGATAGTGGCTGCAACGGCTAGGGATAGCAGTGCCAAAGCCAGGCCGAAGGCGATATTCGGCAACTTGTACCGCCAGCGTGCGAAAACACCCGTTTCCGCGGTGGTTGCCAAAATACCGGCCGATAATAGTAAGAAGCCCACGGTGGTATGGATGGCCGCGGGTTTATAGGCGCCGATCAAAGGCATGGTTTGTATGCCGAACAAATAACCTAGCATGGTCAGCACGGGTACGGCCGAGATGGCCAGTACCGCATATTGCACGATTGCCTGAGTTTGACGTTTTCCGAGCAGTAAAATCGAGCCGCTAAAAATTGAAAAGAGCAGCGCGGTTTGCGGCGTCATGCGTGCCGGATGCTGGTTGCTGTAGGAGGCTCCCGGCGGTACCTGAAACAACAGGTTGTCGATGGCGAGGTTTAAATCGAATATATATTGGACAAATGTGAGTATTCCAAATGAAATGACCAGCCATGCCGTCATTTGGGATATCCATTTTGCGATTCCTTTGTCAGGCGCTATGGTCAGCATGCTTAATGAAATACCGGTCAGCATGAAGCCGACAGCAGTATTGGGTTTCATGGTGGTAAGCCCGGGAAGAACGCTTTTCAGCATATTGATATCCAGTGCCCAGCCGCATAGAACAATAAATCCCAAGGCAATAGTGAAGATGCCGGCGCTACGGCTGATTAACAATGCGGATGTGTACTGCATGGGTCTCATAATCCTGGGGTATGGAAAAAAGCCGAGCATATAATCCCTTACTGTCCTTATCCTTTAACGGCACAGAATACGTTTGGGGTATGAATAGTGTCAACAGCCGCATCTGGGGTAAAGATAGTCGTTGCGGCTCCGTTTAGTCGCGGATATGGATGGCTAGCCAGATACTCACCCGATCGGCGGCGGTCCACTCCACCCGATGCTTGCAATGCGCGGGCAGCAGCAGATAATCCCCGGGGTTCAGTTCGACCGGCTCGGCGTCGATAAAGCCGATTCTGGCTTTACCTTGCAACAATATCACCCATTCGGCTTGTTCTTGATCGTACCAAGCGTTTTCTGCGCTATAGTGGCCCTGGGATAATATGCGTTCGATGCGAACGGTGGGATTCTCAAGCAACGTTTGGCATAATTCTTCCGGTAGTTGTCGGGGAATATCGGCAAACAAGGATGCGGGGCTGATGTTCATATCTCAATCGGGTTACACGAGGAGGGAACATGAATAATAAAACTTTTTCCGAACTAATGACGCTGGCTCTTGAAAAAGCGCCCGATACGGTAGGCGTGCTGAGTCGGGCTTTTGACAAGGCCCGGTTTTTGGATTTTTTGGCGCCGTTGCTGCTTCGCTTATATTTGGCGCCGGTATTCTGGATGGCCGGCAGCAAAAAATTCACTAATTTTTCCGAAACCGCCGAATGGTTCGGCAATGCCGAATGGGGCTTGGGTTTGCCGGTGCCTTATCTGTTGGTGTTTTTGGTCGGCTTGTTTGAAACCGTGGGTGCGTTGCTATTGCTGCTGGGGTTGGCGACCCGGCTGATAGCCTTGCCGTTAATGGTGATCATGGTGTTTGCGGCCATTACCACGCACTGGAGCAACGGCTGGCTGGCTATTGCCGCGGGCAGCGGATTTTTCGCCAGCGACCGCACGGTGGGAGCGATGGAGCGCCTGCAACAGGCCAAGGACATTTTGCAATCGCAAGGGGATTATCAATGGTTGACGGAAAACGGCAGCTTGGTGATTCTAAACAACGGCATCGAATTCGCCGCCACCTATTTTATTATGCTGCTGGTGCTGTTTTTTATGGGCGGCGGCCGGTTTGTCAGTGCGGACTATTGGCTGGCGCGGCGTTATTTCAGCGATTGAACGGGAGTGGGCGGGCGGCTGCGTCCTGTACTAAGATCCAGGGTTTAACCACAACCGCCCAAACCTCGGCGTTATTGCCGAACCAATCTTCCGCCTGCCGGTCGCTGACGGGGGCAACGCGTTTGGTTTGCAGCCAGTCTTGTACAATCTGTTTATTGTCCGAGGAAAATTGATAGGCGACTTCCACTAAATCCAGCTCTTTTTCGACGTTTATCGCCAAGCCGGCGGCAAAAAAGCGCTGCAATTCCTGCCAGGAGATCAGCGAGGTTTCCTGGTTAAGTTTGGCCTTTTCCATGTCGCGCGGGGTGACTGTCATTTTATGTTCCGGTTATAGGCGGTGATGTTGTAGACTTTGGCGCTATTTTATCGCAAACCCGCCGTAAAACAGACTAGCGAGGAGTCAGTCATGTCACTTTTAAGTTCCCTTAAAAAGCGTTCCACTCTGGATGCCGCCATCAAGCAGGTGGCGCAAGCCCGTAAAAGCGAGGCCGGTAGGGCCGAGCAGCTGTATAAAAGCGCCTATCAAGGCTTTGCCAGCGTCATCGCCGATAATTTGATGTTCTCGGAAGCGTTATATAATTGGGGTTTTGCCTTGCTGCACGAAGCCAGAAGCAAGCAAGTAGCCGAAGCCATTGAAATCTATGAAGATGCTATTTCCAAGTTTTCATTTTGCTTGCTGACCGCGCCCAATTATCTGGGGGCCGCCATTGACGGCGGGGTGGCGTTTATGGAACTGGCCCGCATCAGTCCGGAAGACGGTAAAATCAGTTTGTACGGTCTGGCGGAAGATTTTTTCGAAAAAGCCTGCCGGATTCAAAAAGGCAGCGCGGCGTATAATCTGGCCTGTATCAATGCTTTGCGCGGCGACGAGCAGGCCTGTCAGCAGTTTTTGCAGCAAGCCAAGGATTTCGGCAGTTTGCCGGACCAAGCCAATATTCTTCAAGACGAGGATATGGATAACGTTAAACAGGTGCCGTGGTTTATTGAGTTTATCGAAGCCTTGAAAGCCCAGCCCGGGCAGAAGAGGGAAAAATTGGTCGACGCCGAAATCAATGGCGAGCCATCGTTCAAGTTAAAAAAGACCGAGGATTTCGATTACTATTCATGATAGCAGGCCGCCAACAGGGTTTGTAACTTTTCCAGGCCCAGTTCGCGAGTCAGTTTGATATTGCGGGCCGGAATATTTTCCGGGTCGGGGTAAGTCGCCACGGCGCGTTCTATGCTTGACTCGCGGATAATATGCAGCATGGGGTAGGGCGAACGGTTGGTGTAATTGGCCGGGTCGTCTTGCTCCAACTCGCTGGCCATTTCAAAGCAATAGTCGGGGTGAAAGCTGGCCAGTTGGTAAATTCCTTCATAGTGCTGTGCATGTAATAGTCGCTCGGCAATGTCCAGCATGTCCAGATAGTCGTCAAAATCCTTAAAGCCGTTCGGTAAAATCAGTAATGTGGTTTCCGTTTCGGGGTTCTCGTCCAGAAACCGGCATTCTTCGATTAAGGTTTCCAGCGCGGTTTCCGCGCGGTCTGTGCGCGAAACGCGGTAACGAATACTGTTTCTTTGTTGTTCGCGGCGGGCGAACGGGCAAATATTGAAGGCAATGATAAATTTAGTTAGCCAGTTTTGGGTGGCGCCGATAACGTGTTGGTCGCTGATCATAAGGGGTAAGTATGTTGAATAAGACCGTTGCGTTGCAAGTTTGCCTGTTGGCGATATTACCCTCGACAGGGCATGCCGACGTGTTTGAGTGGACCGACGGGCAGGGTCGGCATCATTATGCCGACCGTAAGCAAGCCAATGCCAAAATTTTAACAGTTGAGCCGGGGGTAAGTTACTACCGGGTGGAAAAAGTCTTTGACGGCGACACGATTTTGTTGAGCGATGGGCGGAAAGTGCGTTTGTTGGGCGTGAATACGCCTGAAATTGCCGGCCGTAACAAAAATGCCGAACCCGGCGGCGAACAAGCCAAGGCGTGGTTGCGGCAGCGGATAGAGCACCAAAAAGTCAGACTGGAAGGCGATGTCGAAAAGCATGACAAATACCAGCGCAGTCTGGCTTATGTGTTTACCGAAGATAAGACACTGATAAACCTGGAGTTGGTGAGACAGGGGTTGGCGGCGGTGAATATTTATCCGCCGAATCTCAAATACGTGCAGGCCTTGCTTGACGCGCAACAAAACGCCGAGCGGGCGGGATTGGGAATATGGGCTTTGCCGGCGTATGCGCCGCAGCCGTTTGATGCCCTGAACGGAGAGAATTATCGAGGCTGGAAGCGCGTAACGGGCAAGGTGCGCGCGTTAAAGCGAACGGCCAAATACAGTTATTTACAGTTTTCGGATCGCGCTTCGGTTCGCGTCGAAAATACAACCTTGAACCTGTTTCCGCCGCTGCGAAACTATGTCGGCCAATCGATTGAAGCGCGGGGTTGGGTGGCTAAAAATAAAGACCGTTTTGCGGTGCAGGCGCGCCATTCCGGCGACATAAAACCCTTGAAAAACTGATTCGCCAGGCAAAAAAAAGGGAGGCTAGGCCTCCCTTTCGGGTTAACGCCGAATGTTATTTATCGGTGCGTTTGTAGTTGACTCGGCGGTTATAGGCGCGGCCTTCGTCGGTTTCGTTGGATTCGACAGGTTGCGATTCGCCGAAGCCCACGGTAGTCAAGCGGCTTGCTTTCACGCCCTGGCTGACCAGTTCGTTTTTCACGGATAGCGCCCGGCGCTCGGACAAGTCCTGGTTGTAGGCGTCGCTGCCGTAACTGTCGGTGTGGCCTTGGATTTCTATGGTCAGGCCTGGGTTGAGCTTCATGACGTCAACCGCATTTTTGATCATGGGATGGTATTTCGATTTGACTTTATCGCTGTCGAAATCGAACAACACGCCATGGAAGGCCCAGCAACCGTCTTTATCGACAATCGCACCTTTCGGGGTATCGGGGCATTTGTCGGCGCAATTGTTGACGCCGTCATGATCGTCATCCTGGGTAGAGCAATCTTGCGGAGAGCCTGGTTTAAAGAAGACTTGTTTAACGAAATCGCTCATGCCGGCGGGGCTGGAAATGGCTTTGGCGTCGGTAGCCATGCCGCAACCGGCCGCGCTGACGATTTCCTGTAAGCCGGCTTGACCCGCAATATCGGCGTCGTTGCCCACCCATACGGTATACACGCACAACCTGTCGCCATATTGGGCCTTCAATGCTTCCGCCGCGGGCACGGGGGAAACTTCATCCATGCCGTCGCTGAAGACAAGCAGGGCGATATTGCCTGGGGCGGAGGCGATATCTTTACTGCTTTCGGTTAGCGCCGTAGCCAATGGGGTGCCGCCGCTTGAGCACTGCAAAGACGTAATGGCGCTTTCGAAGCCGCTGACGGAATAGTTTTGCAGCGGTTGGTTTAATTGGGTATTTCCCCACTTTAAACAGGGGCCAAAGCCGAAACTACGCAACCCTGAAGATAAGCTAATGTCTGGGATGGTTCTGTTGAATTTGTTCAACAGGTTTTTTTCCACGTCCAGCTTGGTGCCGCTATATTCCGCCGAGTTCAGATAGGTTTTGCTCATCGAAGAGGATGAGTCGTTCAGCACGAAAAAACTGTTGGTCTTTTGCACCAGCAAGCCGGCCCGAACTTGGGCGTTCAGATCGTCGGCTTGGAAGGCCTGAAAATTATTGCTGGATTGCGTGGCGCAACCGGATAATATCGCACCCGCTAAGGCTGCGGTGACAGTAAGCATTTTTTGCATTAATAATCTCCCGTTTGTTTTTGATTATCGGTAATTTACCCTTAGTTAGGAGTCTAGCATTATTTGGCTGCTATTCCAGTTTGATATCTTATTTTTTACAGCTTACGTTCAACTTAAACGTGTGCCGTGGAATAATACAGGTTTTTATGCCGATAGCGCTATGTTTAGCCAACTCGCTTTAGCGAGTGCTTTATGCGTTGATATTGATGGCAAGCCGGCCTAGGCCTCAACCGCGGCTTAAATTCAGATCAATGGCTTGGTGGAGTGCGTTTTTATGCGGCCATTCGCTATCGGCGGAATGTGCCGACGGATTTTTTAACAGGTAAATAATAGTAATGAGTATAAGAACCCGCTTTGCCCCCAGCCCCACCGGTTATCTGCATGTGGGAGGCGCCAGAACCGCCCTGTTTTCCTGGTTATATGCCCGCAAACATGGCGGCAAATTCATTTTGCGCATCGAAGACACCGATCTGGAGCGTTCCAGCCAGGAATCCGTTAATGCCATTCTGGAAGGCATGACATGGCTGGGTTTGGAGTATGACGAAGGCCCGTTCTATCAAACTCATAGGTTCGACCGCTATAAAGAGGTGATTCAGCAATTGCTGGATCAAGGCGACGCTTATTATTGCTATTGCAGCCGCGAAGAACTGGACGCTTTGCGCGAACAGCAAATGGCAGCCAAGGAAAAGCCGCGCTACAACGGCAAGTGCCGGAACGGCTCCGAAGGCGACGGAGAGCGGGTGGTGCGGTTTAAAAATCCCGAGCAAGGCGAGGTCGTTATTGATGACTTGGTCAAGGGCCGTATCGTGGTCGCCAACAAAGAACTGGACGATTTGATCATCGCTCGTTCCGACGGTACGCCGACCTATAATTTGACCGTGGTGGTCGACGATATGGATATGGGGGTGACCCATGTTATTCGCGGCGATGACCACGTCAACAATACGCCGAGGCAGATCAATATCCTGAAAGCCTTGGGGGCTCACTTGCCGGTGTATGCGCACGTGCCGATGATTCTGGGTTCGGATGGGGCGCGCCTGTCCAAGCGTCACGGCGCGGTCAGCGTAATGCAGTATCGTAACGATGGTTATTTGCCCGAAGCGTTATTGAATTATCTGGTGCGCCTGGGCTGGTCGCATGGCGATCAGGAGTTGTTCAGTATTGATGAGATGATAGAGCTGTTCGAGCTGGAAAAAGTCAACGTATCGGCATCGACCTTCAATACCGAAAAATTGATTTGGTTGAATCATCAATACATCATGACCAGCGATCCCGCTCACGTGGCCCACCATTTGAGTTGGCATTTGGGGGAGCGCGGTATCGATCCCACCAGCGGGCCGGCCTTGGTTGAGGTAGTGAAGGCGCAGCGGGAACGCTGTAAAACCCTGGTGGATATGGCGGAGGAAAGCTTGTACTTTTATCGCGATTTCGAAGCTTACGACGAAAAAGCGGTGAAGAAAAATTTCAAGGCCGGTGTCGACGACATCTTGCAGCATCTGTGGAGCCGCTTCGACGCCGTTGAGGCGTGGGAAGCCGAAACCCTGCATCAAGTGGTGCTGAACAGCGCCGAACAGTTGCAATTGAACCTGGGTAAGGTGGCTCAGCCATTGCGGATTGCCGTCTGCGGCTGCGGCGTGTCGCCGGCTATCGATGTGACCCTGCGTTTGCTGGGCAAGGAGAAAACCCTGGATAGAATTGCCCGCGCGATTAGCTTTATAAAAAATAACTAGACAACAATGTAAAAGTCCGTATAATGTGCGGTCTCAACTACGGGGCCATAGCTCAGCTGGGAGAGCGCTTGCATGGCATGCAAGAGGTCAGGAGTTCGATCCTCCTTGGCTCCACCAATGTAGTTGATTGTTTAAAGTCTTAGTCCCCATCGTCTAGTGGCCTAGGACACCGCCCTTTCACGGCGGTAACCGGGGTTCGAACCCCCGTGGGGACGCCAATCGTTAGGTTGGCAAACGTTAAACATTCACACCACGCAGTTTTACTGCACCAGTCTTAGTCCCCATCGTCTAGTGGCCTAGGACACCGCCCTTTCACGGCGGTAACCGGGGTTCGAACCCCCGTGGGGACGCCAATTATTTTCCATCGCCAGCCTTCTGTAATGTTTGCTTTAGCTGACGGCTGCATTCCTGCTCTCGAAAGCCTGATTTTTAATTGTGGCATTCAATTCGGCCATGTTTCGGCGGATTGTTCACGAGCGACTATCTGCACTGTGTTTAAATAAATCGCGTTTACGGCAAAAATTTAGGCGATTCCCATCACTGAGGGATTTCGTTCTCCGGCCAGTGTTTGTCTATGCTGGCATGGCTAAAAACGCCAGGCTACCCCTAAGTCGTCATTACCAGTTGCAGGTCACAACCAATGGTGTCGGCCTATCACTTTCAAAGCCGTTTTCACATGCAAAAATTGCAATTTTCAGTTCTGCTTGCCGACTTAAAATACTTGTACGGAAAACCCGCCGATTCTTAACGATCTATAACAAGTTGCCGTTGACTATTTCGAAGTGTATTACAATCGAAACCGGCCGTTTTACAAATCGGTCCGTTGCGCCGACTGAGCCGTTTAAATATTAAAAAATGTCGCGATTTGAAGTTTCCGTGATAACCGGGCAAAGGCCGGATTAACATAATCGAACTTGATTGGTAGCCGATTCCAATGAACGATGACAAAACCAGAATCAAGCCTGACATTACCGTCAATACCAACCAGGACGATGACCGAACTGTTTTGGCGCCAAATAGAAGGGATGAGCTGGAGATTGACTTATTAAATACTCAAGGAAACGTGCTTGGGCATTTTAGGTTTTCCGATCGATTTACAGTGGGACGGGCGGCGGATAATAGCATTGTCATTTCTCATGATGTGGTTAGCCGCTACCACATGGAGATCAAGCAAGAGTCCGGTGTTTGGTGGCTGTATAATCTTAATAGCACAAATGGCGTTTTCATCGATGGCCGTTTGATATCCAACAAGGAAGCCTTGCATTTTCCGGTTCTGATTGCCTTGGGTGTTGCCGGTTTTTATCTCAGAATACGGCAACGTACCCATGCGGTGCCGGCTGTTCCTTCTTCTCCGGCGTCCAGCCCAACGGTTTTGAATCCTGGTACCCAAGCCGATACCGCCTCATCGCACCGGAATGTATCGCAGGCCGATATTGAAGCACGTTTACTAGCCGCGGAAGATAGTCCGGATATGGGGGATTACACGCTGATGGCGCGGCGGGTTATTCATAAAGACCGGGTCAAGCGCTCCAAGAGTTATAAAAAAGTTATCTGGGCCTTGGCGGGGCTGTTCGGGGTGGCGGTAGCCTTGGTGACGTATCAGCAAATAGCCTTGGAAAACACCCGCAAATTGGCGATCGATATGTTCTACGACATTAAATCGCTGGAAGTGAATATCTCTCAGGCGGATATTAAGCTGGAGGAAAGCGCGGCGGTTTTGGATGAAACGCTTGCGGCAATTAATACCGAAAAACTCAGAATATCCCAAGAGCAATTGAAATTGCAGCAGGAGAAAATTGCCGCCGAAAGGCTGCGCATGCGCCAGGAGCGGGCGCGCTTGGCGAGCATGAAGGCCAAATACCGGCAATATGTCGAAGAGGCCAACAGCCTTAGATTAAGATTTCCAACTGCTGCACAATATGAAAACGAGTTAATTGCCAAGGTTGCGCGCGAACTGGGCGAGAGCGAATTGGAACTGCCGGAAGAATTCGTTTCCGAAGTGCATAAATACATTCAGTATTGGCAGGGCACATCGAGGCTGCAGACTGCCATAAGTACGCTGGAGAAAAACAATTTGTTGGCGCCGGTTATTGCCACGTTGGAAAATTACGGTCTGCCCTTGTATTTTATTTACTTGCCTTTGCAAGAAAGTAATTACGATACGCGCGCGATAGGCCCCGAGACCCGCTTCGGCATAGCCAAGGGGGCCTGGCAGTTGCTGGCAAGCACCGCGCGGGAATATGGCGTAACGCCGGGGCCGCTGGCCGATGTGCCTGAATATGACGAACAGGACGGCCGTTTCGATTTCGCCCAAGCTACTCAGGCCGGCATTAAATACCTCCGAAAAATCTATAGCACCGAGGCCCAAGCCTCCGGATTGTTGGTAATGGCCAGTTATAACTACGGCGATAACCGCGTGAAAAGCATGATTAAACAATTGCCCGATAACCCGCGGGACAGGAATTTTTGGACGTTCCTGCAAAATTACGAACTACCCGCGGAAACCCGCGATTATGTGTTCTATATTTTTTCCGCCGCCGTCATAGGCGAAGATCCGGAGCATTTCGGTTTTAAATTCAATCCGCCGCTATACAAACTAAAATCCTGAAATGTTGCCATTTCATGGCTTAATTGACTTTTGAGGTGAGCTGGTATGATGGAAGACTGTTGCCGAGGCGACTTTGCAGCGTATTTTTAAATGCTTCTCTGACGGATTTTTCCGAGGTTGCTTATGTCGGTTATGTTTAGCGCTCGTTGGGTATTTCTGCTGTTTTCAATGGGCTTGATATGGGGTTCCGCTGCGCGCGCGGACACATTGCAGGTCGGCCGGGAGGCGCCGTTATTTCAATTGACGGCCTATGACGGCAGCGAGATGCGTTTGCTGGACCGGCAAAACAAAGGCTGGACAGTATTGTATTTTTACCCCAAAGCCGGCACGCCGGGCTGTACCGCGCAAGCCTGCGCGTTTCGCGACGCCATTAACGCCATTCGCGCGCAAAATGCCGAGGTGTTCGGCATCAGCACCGATGATCTTGCCGACCTGAAAGCGTTTCACGAAAAACACAATCTGTCGTTCAGCTTACTGTCGGATCCCGACGCCGAGGTCACGGAGCGTTACGGCGTGAAGATGCCGGTGCTGAACATGGCCAAGCGCTGGACGTTTATTATCGATCCAGCGCTGGTGATTCGGCAGATTGACGACGATGTCGACCCCGCGCTGGACGCAAACCGGGTGGCAACAAGTTTAAAACGCTTGCAAGCCGGCCAATAGAGGTTTCATGTTCAAGCAAAATATCTCAAACACCGAAGCCGCTTTTCAGCGATATCTCGGTACTCCGCTGGATCAACTGCTGGAGGAGCGGCTTTCGGTCGATCCGCAAGCCCGCGTATTGGCTCTGTTTAAGCGTTGCGCCGAACAGGTACCGGCTTATCGCGACTTTTTGGAAACGCGAAAAATCGATCTCGCCGAGATTGCCGATTACCCCGCGTTTCAAACCGTGCCCCTGATGAACAAAGCCAATTACATGCAAGCGTATGCATTGCCGCGGCGCTGCTTCGGCGGCAGCTTGCACGGCGCTGATCGGGTGGCTGTATCGTCCGGCTCTACCGGCCAACCGACTTTTTGGCCGCGTTCGGCGGCGTACGAGTTGGATGTGGCGGTACGTTTCGAGCAGGTTTTTGTGGATAGTTTTGCGGCTGATCGACGCAGCACCTTGGCGGTGGTCTGTTTTGCGTTGGGTAACTGGGTGGGCGGCTTGTTTACTACGTCTTGCTGCTGGCATTTGGCGCGCAAAGGGTATCCGCTGATGGTGGCGACGCCCGGCAACAACAAAGCGGAAATTTTCCGGGTGGTGCGGGAGTTGGCGCCGCATTTCGAACAGACCGTGCTGTTGGGTTATCCGCCGTTTGTTAAAGATGTGCTGGACGCCGGAGCCGCCGAGGGCATGGCGTGGGCGGAATACCGCACAAAATTGGTATTTGCCGGCGAGGTTTTCAGCGAAGAGTGGCGGACGCTGCTCGGGCAGCGTAGCGGCTCGCTACAGCCTTGTTTCGACTCGGCTTCGCTGTACGGTACCGCCGACGGCGGCGTGTTGGGTAACGAGACGCCGTTCAGTGTCGCCATACGCCGCTGGTTGGCCGATCGGCCGCGAGCCGCCCGCGAATTGTTCGGCGAATCGCGTCTGCCTACCTTGGTGCAATACGATCCCTGCAACCGGTTTTTTGAAGTGCATGAAAATACCCTGGTGGTGTCCGGCGAAAACAGCGTACCGCTGCTGCGCTACCATATTGCCGATAAAGGCGGGGTGCTGGGTTTCGATGAAATGTGGGATTTTTTGAAACAACACGGTATTCAGTCAATTGCTGATCTGGGTTTACCGGTGGATTTCAAACCACGAGCATTGCCTTTTGTGTTTGTATTCGGCCGGGCGGATTTTACGGTGTCCTATTACGGCGCCAATATTTACCCGGAAAACATATCGGTCGGCTTGGAGCAGGCCGATGTTGCACGGTGGGTAACCGGAAAGTTCGTGTTGCAAGTGCTGGACACGCCTGCAGGAGATAAGGCATTACGGGTTGCCGTGGAATTGCAGCCGGATGTTCCGCCGGATCGTCTCTTGCGAGAAACCATCGAAGTCGCCATAAAACAGCAGTTATTGAGGCTGAACAGCGAATTCGCAAATTACACGCCCGCCGAGCGGCAACTGCCACACGTTACATTACATGGCTTTGCCGACCCGGATTATTTCCCGCTCGGCGTCAAACACCGCTACACCCGTACATCCGCCGAGTAGCCGCCTTAGTCCACTTGCATGCGGTAAGTTTACAAATGGCTTGTCGCCCAGCGCGCGATGTCCTGTGCGCTCATCGCGCCCGCTTGTCTGGCCCGCTCGCGTCCGCCTTTAAACAAAATCAATGTCGGAATGCTGCGTATGTTGTAACGGGCGCTGATGGCGGCCTCGGTTTCCGTATTCAGCTTGCCGAGGCGGATATCCGGTTCCAGCATTTGTGCGGCTTGTGCAAAAGCCGGCGCCATCATCTTACAGGGCCCGCACCAATCCGCCCAGAAATCGACCAGCAGCGGAATATCGTTACGGGTAAGGTGTTTGTCAAAATTTTGGCTGTTCAATTGCAACGGATGCGCATCGAAAATAGCTTGATGACAGAGGCCGCATTTTGGATTTTGCCGCAGACGCGGAGCCGGCAGCCGGTTGGTAGCCGAACAATGCGGGCAGACGATATGTAAGTTTTCGCTCATAGAGGAACCATGGAGTTAAAAGCTTTGAACACGGATCGTTATAAAGGTAATTCCGCGGTCGAAAAGGCTGGTCCGAGTTTATCAAGAAAGTACCGTGCATAGGTACAAGCCGTAACTGCCGGTCTTATCGTCCGCGGGTTGCGCTGTTTTTTGTCCCCGCTACAGTCGATTTTCGAAAACGCATAAGCAAAGGTCAATCCATTTGATCTATATCAAACGGGGGATGCGGATTACTGCAATGATGGCCGAAAGCCACTTAGGCTTTTTGGCCTCCGACTTAATTAGCCTGCCGGTTAATTAAAGGGGAGGCGGACTCAATCTACTATACGAGAATAATGTATGAAAAAAATCAGCCAAATTTTGTTGATCATGCTTGCCGCTTCAACCCTACTGACCGCCTGCGGCGAGCAAGGCGTCGGCCCAAGCAAACCAAAGCCGGACGCGGCTAAAACCGCCGGTTAAGGCGATTTAGCCAAGATATTACCGTGTTAAACGATGACGCGGTAATATCAAACAGCCGCTACCGCCGTACATGCTTGCGGGCAGGCATTTACAATCAGCTGCAATGCTTGCATGTTATTGATCATAATCCCTCTCTGCTTGACGGTGATTACGCCTTGCCGGCCGAGCAAACCTAATTGCCTGCTGACGGTTTCAATCGTCAACCCCAAGTAGTTGGCAATGTCGTATCGACTCATCGTCAAATTAAACAAGGTGCTTGAAAAACCCAGTGCCGCATAACGGTTTGACAGCATCAACAAAAAAGTCGCCATGCGCTGTTTGGCCGGACGATGCCCGAGCAATATCTTGTCGTGATCGGAAGCGATTTCCTTGCCCAGGGTACGCATCAATTGTTTTTGCAAGCCGGGTATGCCGGCGCAGAGTTCATTGAGTTGCGCCAAAGGCAATTCGCAGACCGATGCCGTTTCCAAGGCCATGGCGGAACAATTGAAACGGCCGTGCTGGAAGGCATCCAGTCCCATCAATTCGCCGGGCAAATAAAAACCTATGGTCTGTTCCTCGCCGTCCGCCGTGGCTATAAAGCTGCGAAAAGAACCGGATTTTATGGCATATAGACTTTCGCAGGTTTGGCCCTGCGCATAGAGCAACTGGTCGGTTTGTAACGGATTTTTGTTTTTGATAATGCCGGTGAGTTGCGCCACTTCCTGGGGTTGCAAGCCATGGGGCAGGCATAAATCGGCCAGTTTGCAGTTAGGGCAGCTGATGCGGTGTGTGATGAATTCAGGCACAAGTCTCCTGCAATTAGGGATGCGTGGCGGACATATTAGCAGAGCCGAACGCTTGCCGGTAATAGCGCGGCTAAATTAGAAATCTGAGTTACAAACGAATCCCGGATAAGGCAACAAAAATAGTTTTGCCACCAGATTGACAGTCATCAGCTCCCCGCTTTATCGGCTTTCCGTATTTTCAATGAGTCGACATTAATTTTCCTGTTCGGCCATGTCATGGGATAAACTTTAGGGTTTACAACGAAGAGGTTGCCAAAGCAGCCCTATTCTTAATTTTTCATGGCTTGAGTTGAGGAGCAACATGATTATCAAACCTCGCGTACGCGGCTTTATGTGCGTTACCACCCATCCGGTCGGCTGCGAAGCCAATGTCAAACAGCAGATCGATTACGTCAAAACCGGCGGCTCCATTGCCAATGGCCCGAAAAACGTACTGATATTGGGCGCGTCCACCGGTTACGGACTGGCTTCGCGCATCGTCTCCGCATTCGGTGCCGGCGCTAAAACCCTGGGGGTATTCTTCGAGCGCGAGGGTACGGCCGATAAGCCGGGCACGCCGGGTTGGTACAATTCCGCCGCCTTTCATAAGTTTGCCGAAGCGGAAGGCCTATACGCCAAAAGTATCAACGGCGACGCTTTTTCCGATGAAATCAAGGAAAAAACCATTAACGCTATTAAGCAGGACATGGGCAAAGTCGATCTGGTGATCTACAGTCTGGCCGCGCCGCGCCGCACGCACCCGAAAACCGGCGTTACCCACAATTCGACCCTGAAACCGATCGGTAAGGATCTGGTGCAAAACGGCATCGATACCGATAAAGAGGTGATTAAATCCTTTACCTTACCGGCCGCCACGCAGGAAGAAATCGATAACACCGTGGCCGTAATGGGCGGCGAAGACTGGCAAATGTGGATAGACGCCTTGGCCGAAGCCGATGTGCTGGCGGAAGGCGCCAAAACCACCGCCTTTACCTATCTGGGCGAAAAAGTCACCTGGGATATTTACTGGCACGGAACTATAGGCGCGGCCAAGAAAGACCTGGACAAACGCGTGATCGATATTCGCGCCAAACTGGCCGCCCTGGGCGGCGATGCTCGTGTTTCGGTTTTAAAAGCCGTGGTTACGCAAGCCAGCGCGGCGATTCCGGTGATGCCGCTGTATTTGGCCTTGTTGTTTAAAGTCATGAAGGAACAGGGCACCCATGAAGGCTGTATCGAGCAGGTCAACGGCTTGTTCCGCGACAGTTTGTACGGCGCCAGCCCGATACTGGACGACGAAGGCCGCCTGCGCGCCGATTTGAAAGAATTGCAACCGCAAGTGCAGGATAAGGTCAACGCCTTGTGGCAACAGGTCAACAACGACAATATCAACGCCTTGACCGATTTCGCCGGCTATAAACACGAGTTTATGAAATTGTTCGGTTTCGAGGTGGACGGCGTCGATTACGAAGCCGACGTCAATCCCGAAGCGCCGATCAATAATTTGGCTTAAATTCTGTCGTATCTGGTTCCCACGGTCCTCC